>NZ_FCNU01000028.1 GCF_001545115.1 Candidatus Protochlamydia phocaeensis | reverse complement strand
CCTCCCATACCTCCCATGCCAAAACCAGCCGCAATAGGCAAGCCTAAGAATTCCACAACGCCTAAGAATAAGGGATCTTCTCCCGGTAAAGAAGGCCTGCTTAGCAACATTGCGGATTTTGATAAGAATAAATTAAAGAAAATCCAAATAGGAGATGTCCTGACTGGGCAAACTGGAGAGGCAAACGATAAGATGATTTGCGCCAAGCATAAGCTCTTATTAAAAAATTTTGGAGAGGCTCTACAAAATACAAAAGGGTACGTGGAAGGATTAATAGATTATTTGAATTCTCCCGATGCCGGAGAAGGAGTTGCGGAGTTGGATGAATGGAATGAGTCTGCCGAATTATTGGAACAGTATTGCAAAGAATTCCAAATTAACTTTGCTGACCTGGAAGAGAAACCCTTTAAAGTCTCTAAAGATGACTTACAAAAAGTTCAATCTTATTTCACTGATTTTCTTGCTCTAATTGAAGCCAGGCAGCAAGCGGAAAAACAGAGCAAAAAGAAAACAGATGAAGAAGATGAAGACATCAAAGCCTATATGGCCAATATTTTTAAGCAAAAAATTACAGAAGCCGAGCAAAAACTTACTGAAAAGAAGGGCTATGCCTTAAATTCTCTTAGCTTCTTAGAAGAGACGGATTTACAGGCGGGAATTAAAAAATTAAAGCCCATTCATCAAAAGACATTTTTAAATCATTTTGCTCAACAAAATACAAAATTGCCACAAGCTTTCAAAAATCAGGAAGAATTTGCGGAAACCCAAGAAAAATTAGTAAAAAGAATTCTATCAGCTACTACTCTAGAGGCAATTGAAGAAATCAAGAAAGAGCCTGACTATAAAAGAGTATCTGACATGCTAGCGAACATTTCTCGCGAATATAGAGATTACGAAACTTATTAAAACATTTTAGTTAAAAAAAATTTAACGGCGTTTTGATGATTCATTGTCAAAACGCCATTTTTTTTCTTATTCCCTGCAACAGACTCGCCTATTAACCTAAGCTTGGAGTTTTTTGCTCTTTTCGAGCGCCAAAATAAAAAACTCTAGTGATGTCCTATTGTCCTCATACTCAAACCCTCTAATCTAGGCATTAGGAGCTTTTACTCCCTTAAAAGTCCCTATTGAATACATTATCCTCTTGAATTAAGTCATGAGTCATTCCCTGCAGTTTTTAAATCCGCTAAGAACAAGCAGCTTAATTTTTAAAATAATTTTTATATATTTTTTTATCTTTGTTTATTTCTTGCTAAATAAATTCAATTCGTTTAAATAAACTACTTGAATTGCGTTCTTAAATTTCATCTTTAAAGTCTGCTAAGCAATTTTCAGTAGCCGTATTCTCCTTTATTTTCTTTAAATGAGTGGAATACAAAACTAAAAAACTATTTAGCCCGCTTTAATATTCATTCTGGGTAACGAGTAAACTTGAATGAAAGGAAAGACAAAGCCCATTTTTACACAAAATTAATTTGATATTTATATTTCCCAAAAATTTGAGCCTATAATCCAAGTTTTAAGATTTAATTGGATCATTATTTATTATGAACATCCCGTCTTATCAATTAAGCTCTATAGAGAATTTTAGCTGTACAGCTCATGTGACTAAGCCCTTATCTAATTTAAACCAAAGCGGTGGATTATTGATCTCCCGCATATTGAGTTGTGCGATTGTTCCTCTAACAGCCATTGCAGATGGCGCCATCCATATGAGTTTATTTGTCCTAAAAGGGACGACAGGAGCATTCTTTACTCCTTACAATCTCGTTATGGTCAAAATTTCTCCTAAATGGACAGTGCCTCGCGATTTAGAATTGTCTTCGGCGTTTATTCATTTAATGCGCGTAGTCGAATGCTTATTTACCGCAGCTATTCTTCCCTTTATTTGTTTGATCAATCCTACCCGCGCTTATGATTTTATGAGTCATCGGTACGGATTGCATGAAAAAGACCGTCAAAAGCATGTCGATCATTTAGACCAGCGCGTTGTCGATTTGGACAGACAGCTAAGAGAAAGCGAGGCTCAAGTGAGCGACTTTCGCGCTCAGCTCATGAGCGTTGCCGGAGCAGAAGTGGCTCGAAAAGCCTTAGAACAGCAGTTGGCTGCTTTAAGAAAAGAAAATGAGCAACTTAAAAATATTGGCGCCTCTCCGATCAAGGGAAGCCCTTCTCAAGAAACAGACCCTTCTATCGGCAATCCATCGACTCCTATTAAGCCCATTCCGACTCCGCCTACGCCTCCTAAGAATATTCCAACTCCTCCTAAAAACATGCCGCCACCCCCTCCTCCCCCTAAAAATTTTAAACCGATGGATCCTTCCTCTTCAGATTCCAATTCTTCAAATCCACAGCCTACGGAACAGATAGGTGATTTACTTACTAGCATTCATCAATTTTCTAAAGATAATTTGAAAAGAATTAATTCTTCGACTGCTTCCCTACAAAATTCCAGCGTAGAAAATCAAACAGAAAAACAAGCAATTGTTCTATGTGCAAAGCATCAGAGTATTCTCAATGCCAGAAGGGGACCGTCTTTATATAATTTAAAGGAATGCGTCGAAGAAGATATTTTAACTTATTTAGCAGATCCCGAAGAAGGCGATAGCATAGAAGAAATAGAAGATGGAGGATGGTGTGTGGAAGCATTTGCGTCTTTCCTCCAGGAATACTGCCAAAACGTCAATATTCCCTTCTCAAGCCTAAAAGAAAAACCCTTTACGATAACGGAAGAGAATTTGGAAAATGCGCGATCTTATTTCGACTATTTTCTTAAGCAAATTGAAGCTAAGCGAGAAGAAGAGTGCCTAGCAAGGCGCAAAGCAGAACCGAAAGAAGAAGATAATAAAACGGCGGAAGACAAGAAAACCGTAGATACGCCTCAACCTTCTATCGTTCATCCTACACCGTCTAGCCCAGTTACGCCAAAGATCTTGGAAGCAGAGCAAAAGCTTGCCAAGAAGAAGGAATTTGCCTTGACGTCACTTAGTTTTCTTAAGGAAATAGATATAGAAACTAAAGTATCGTCCATGAAACGGATTCAGCAAATGTCTTTAAAAGGCACCATATTTGCGTCAAACAATCAAAAATTGTCTCCCAGCTTTGCCAGCTATGAGGAATTTATTGAAAAACATAAAGAATTGGTGGCAAGCATTCAATCAGCCAATTCCGAAGAAGCGATTGAACAGCTGAAGCAGCAACACCTTTTCCAAAGAGTTGCTCAATTGGTCGGTTTTATTTCTCTTGAATTTAGAGAATAGAGCACGCTTGTTTGATAAAAGCTCTTTGAATTTCCAATAACCTGAGTGTGGAGTTTTTTTGCTCTTTCGACTGCGTCAAAGCCTCTGAGATGAATAAATGGCAAGCTTTCACGTCAGTCTAAAGCGTAAAAAATTCCACACTCAGGCTATCTATGCGATTGCCATTCAAAATTGAATTTTAAGCCCTCTTCCCCGACCTCAAATAAGGATACTTTGCCGCTCAATTTCGTGAGGAATGCGGAAAATTTTTTCACACGTTTATAACTAAATTCAGCCTGCAAATCATCCTATTTCAAATCGCGGATAGTCTATAAGCATTGTTTTAAATAGGATTCCCCCCTTTACCGCCAACTGCTCTCTATTTCTAACCGATTAAATAAAAAATTAAGCAGTAAAAAAAAATTTTATATTTTTTAAAATTATTTTTTAACACCTGAATAAATATTGCTTGTTAAATCAAAATGATTTATATTTTTTGATTTAAACATCTCAATCTGCCAATTCATTTAAACAAGCCAGATAAGAAGTAAATCTGCAATTTTTATCAAAGCTTAATTTACATTTAATACTACTCAAACAAAGACAGTTTAAATTATCTGTATTCCTTATAATTTGTTAGGTGATCATGTATATTAATTCTGCTCAATTAAGCCCACTTGAAAATTTTAGTTCTACAGCTTATGCGACCAAGCCGTTATCCGATTTAAATCAATCGGGCTTCCTTCTTCTTGGTGCGGTTTCCGCCCGCGTCCTTAGCTGCGTGGTCATTCCGTTGACTGCGATAGTGGATAGCACCATTCATATGAGCTGTTTTGCAGGAAAAATGTGCACGGGCGTTGTCATTACGCCTTATAATACGATCGCCGGCAGAATTGCTCCTAATTGGAAAGCTCCTCGCGATTTAGAGATATCCTCAGCCTTTATTCACTTAATGCGCATGGTTGAATGTGTATTTACAGCTGCAATTCTTCCCTTTGTCTGCTTAATTAATCCAGACCGTGCCTATGATTTTATGAGCCATCGTTATGGATTGCATGAAAAAGATCGTCAAAAACATGTCCATAACTTAGATCAACAAGTTCGCGACCTTCAACAGCAGGTAAGAGATAAAGACGCAACAGAAAGTGCCCTTCGTGCTCAATTGTTTAGTTTTTCCGGTGCAGAGGTGGCACGCTTGAGATCAGAAGAGGCTCGCTTGAAATTAGAACAAGAGTTGACTGCTTTAAAAATGGAATTGGAAGAGTTAAAAAAAGCACGCCCTTCTAAGGATAGCACTCCTTCAAATCAAGGAACCAATCCGACCCCTCCTAATTCAACTCCGCAAAAAAGCAAAATTCCTGAACCGCCAAAGGTAAAAATTCCTGAACCCCCAAAACAGCCACCAAAACCCAATTCTAAACCAACACCTACAAAGAATCCTCCTAAACCGAATAAAGAAACGCCGAATTCAACTGCACAGCAAACACCCACTAAGCCGCCTTTGCCAACAGTAACCGATGACAGGAAAAACTTATTAGATGCGATTCGCAATCGGGCGACAAAACCGGCAGAAAAGGTGGAAGTTGGTATCGGAAGCAAAGGTGATATCTCCCTTCTTGCCATACATGAAAAATTACTTCAGGACCCTCTTCGCCGAACTGCTTTGCTACAGAAAACGCGACCAAGCGTTGAGGCTGTTATTGAGTATTTGGAATCCGATGAGAAAAACGTTACTGTAGTAGACTTAGATGAGTGGGATGAGGATATACAAATAGCTCCTTTATTGACAGAATATTGCAGAGGCTTTCACCTCAATTTTGATGACATGGCTGAAAAGCCGATGACAAAAATTTCAGAGGACCGCCTGGAACACGCAAAAAAATATTTTAATTTTTTTGCTAAGCAAATAGAGGAAGCAACAAAAGTAGATCCTCAGAAAAGATTAGAAGCTGAAAGGCAACGCGAAGAGCATGAGCGCTTGATTCGAGAAACAAACGAGCAAAAAGCTGCCGAAGCGTTAGAAAAAAGAAAGAATGCTCTTTTAAAAGACCTAAGGTTTCTTAATGAAAACAGCTTGACTACTGCGATTGAGAAGCATTTGAACCTAATTGAAAAAGGACGTCTGAATGCGGCTTTTGAAAGAGGGAACAAAGCGATTAACCCTTCTTACAAGAATTTCGAAGAGTTTGAGCAAAGTTATAATGAGCTAATTCAGCGCATTCACTCGCTTGCCAGTGAAGACCAGATTCAACCATTAAGGGAAACACAGCTTTATAAAAATGTTGGCAAAGTTCTGGGCGAAATCTCAACCGAACTGCGCGATAAGGCGTTTTCTATCTAAATGCACTCTCCATTAAAAGGCCGCTAGGAAAGTCTATT
Source organism: Candidatus Protochlamydia phocaeensis (assembly GCF_001545115.1). Lineage (NCBI taxonomy): Bacteria > Pseudomonadati > Chlamydiota > Chlamydiia > Parachlamydiales > Parachlamydiaceae > Candidatus Protochlamydia > Candidatus Protochlamydia phocaeensis. The sequence goes on along the minus strand of NZ_FCNU01000028.1, from coordinate 336,036 downwards.
AAATTCCTCTTAGCAGCCTTTTTTAATAACCTAAGTCCTCTCATCTTAAGCTAATTTCTCAATTGCCAGTCTCATGTCTTCCAAGGTTGTCAATGGCTGCTGGCAAACCCCTTCATAGCAAATATACAAAGTCGTTTGATCTTGCCGGGTTGTTTGAGTCTTGATAAATGGAATCAATTCTTCCAAAGCGATGTCTTGCGTTTGCCAGATGATTGCTTTATGAGGAATAAAATGCTCGTATATCAACTGCTTCAGCTCCGGTTCAAATTCACGCTTAGAATTCAAGGCAATGACAAGAGTGGGAGCTTTATCATCATAAAAACGATGAAGGTTCATGATATGAAAACAATAGCCTGGCGAATAGTTTTCTAAATACTCTTTCACTCCTTTAAAAATATCTTCTGCCTGAAGAAGAAAATCCTCTTGATTGGTAAGTTGGTACAGCCGCAAAAGATTCTCGCAATGAACAGCATTTCCGGACGGTTCCGCTCCATCCGAAAATTGGCATTTCCTCAAAATGAGGTTTTTATCCGTTCCGTCAGTCTGATAAAAGGCGCCCCCTTCGGCTTTATACCCGTCTTTTAGAATGTTGGTCATTTCAACCGCCCATTCTAACCACTCCGTTCCGGCATTGGCTTCAAATAAGGATAATACGCCTTTAATCAAGAACGCATATTCATCTAAACTGGCTGTAAACATGGCCTGGCCATCCCGCCAACGCCTCAGCAATTTACCTTCCTTCCAAAGATGCGTTTTAATGAAACGCGCAGCCTTAATCGCAGCTTCTAAATAAGGAGGATGGTTAAGCGCATAAGCCGCTTCAGCCAACGAATAAATCATCAGGCCATTCCATGAGCAAAGGATTTTATCATCTTTGAACGGATGAACGCGCTTTTCTCTTACCTGCCACAATTTTTTTCTTTGCTCGCCAAATAGACGCTTGAGCTCTTCCTCGTCTTTATGATGCTGGGCAGCAAATTCTTCCAACGTAAGGGGCGTATGCAGGACATTGCGGCCCTCAAAATTCCCTTCGGGTGTAATCTCATAAAATTGGCAAAATAGATCGCTATCATTGCCTAATACTTGCTTTACTTCTTCATAAGGCCAAGTATAAAATAAGCCTTCATGCCCTTCCGAATCGGCATCTTCTGCTGAATAGAATCCGCCTTCTGGATGGGTCATATCCCTGAGAACATATTGGACAATCTCCTCGCAAACTTCCCGGTAAAGCGGCTTCTTTGTTAGCTGCCATGCCTCCAGATAGCTTTGCACCAAAATAGCATTGTCATAAAGCATTTTTTCAAAGTGAGGGATCAGCCATTTTTCATCTACGCTATAGCGGGAAAAACCACCTGCCAGATGATCATAAATGCCTCCTCGATGCATCATATCCAACGTGCGCTCAACCAGGAAAAGCGCCCGGCTGTCTTTCATGCCGGCATAATAGCGGAGCATAAAGCTGGACTGATAGCCAATGGGAAACTTCGGCGCACCTTTGATCCCTCCATAAATGGGATCCGCCATCTTATACAGCAAATCCGCTGTCGCCTGTATTTGTTCTTCATCGGAGATGTCTTCCCCACCGGTCTGCACACTGCTTGAGAATACCTCTACAATTTTCTCTGCCTGCGTCAAAATTTTTTCTCGCTCTTCCCCTGTCCATAATTCAGAAATGCGGACAATTAAGTCAGATAGCCCCATCAGCCCATGGCTGCTATGCGGAGGAAGATAGGTGGCAGCAAAGAAGGGTTGTAGGTGAGGTGTCAAAATCACATTGAGCGGCCATCCGGCAGCTCCCGCCATCATGCTTTGAGCAAATTCCATATAAAGGCTGTCTACATCCGGCAACTCTTCTCGATCGACCTTAATATTAATGAATACCTGATTCATCAACTGTGCCACCCCAATATCTTCAAAAGATTCCCTTTCCATCACATGGCACCAGTGGCAAGTCGCATACCCAATCGATAAAAAAATAGGCTTGTCTTGACTTCTAGCCGCTTCAAACGCTTCCTCTCCCCATGGATACCAATCAACGGGATTATGCGCGTGCTGCAAAAGATAGGGGGATTTTTCATTAATCAAACGGTTTGTATAAAGAGGGCGATCGGTCATAATTTGTTCACATGTAGTTAAGAGACAAATTTCTCTGAAGTTTTGATATACGAGACATTCTTTCATTCAATAAATTTAAAATTTATATATAGTGTTCGAGCAATAAAACTCAACTTATTAAATAACAGGATTCATAAAAGTGCGCTTACCTGATTTCTTTGCCTTTAAACATTTCTAGTCAGCGGTTTTAACCCCTTCTTAAACTTTTTAAAATCGAATTTAAATTTTTAATTCGATTAATAGTTTTTCATTTCATTGATTATTAAACCTTTCTGCGTTAAATTAACCTTCCTTGAATCTTACTATTTGGATGAAAGAACGGTTGTCTCGTTCGAATGATTTAATTCAGAAAAGGACGTTCCATATGGCATCATTGAATTTATTGCGATTATTCGGCTTAAGTATCATGCTTAGCTCCCTGTTTGCTTGTCAGCGAGGCCCTTGCTGCAATCGATGGGCTGAAAAAGACTGCTACTACTCGGATTATTATCAATCGGCGCCTTCTCCCTCCAAATCGAACTATTATTCGACTATCCAGGAATAGGCTGTTCTGCAGGTTATCCATGCTAAAACGTTTTTTTTATCCTTGCCTATCTTTAAGTATTGCCTTGCTCTCTTCTTGGCTGCTTGCTGGTTGTTCCACTGCTATTTTAGCCCAGCGGGGTCCCTATCTGCGGGCGTATCATGAAGGCGAGTTGTCCAAAGCGGAAGGAAAACTCACACATTTGGCGGACCAAGAGCTTCCGGACCAATGCTATACGCAGTCTAAAGAAGCCAGTTGGATTTTGTTGGATCGGGCGACAACTCGTTTTGCTCTAAATAAAACAGATGAGGCCATTCAAGATTATGCAAAGGCATTGGAAGCGTTGGACTATTATAGCCAAGAGTTGCCCACAGAGCAGCTAGCCCAAATGATGCTACAAGATGAAACAGGCGCTTATCAAGCCGCTGATTTCGAGCAAATTTTAGCACGTGTTTATTTTGCATTGGCCCTTTTACACAAAGGGGATGAAAGCAATGCCTATGCCATTCTTCGCCAAGCCGAAGATTATCAACAAGAGAAGCAGCATGTCTATGCAAAAGTTCCTTTTACACGGCATTATCGGATTGCAGATAATGGATTGAGCAAGTTCTTGTTCGGGGTGCTTTTAGAAAAGCGGGGTGATCTCACTAATGCCCGCATCTTATACGATCAGGCGGCTAGGGTTATTCCCTGCACTCAACAAGCGTCTTTGCAACCAGCCGATGCCTCTCCACATCAAGCGACCATTATTGTTTTATGCCATAATGGAAACGCGCCTTATAAGATCTCTGCAACAAGCCCCGCTTCTGTGGCATCAGCCCTTGCCCTCGAATGTTTGCTGGCTACTCAACGCATTGATCCTGCTTGGTCGACTTTAAGCGGCATTCCGGTCCCCGCCCTTCGCCAATGGCCGGATTCCTACCCGCTTCCAACTTATGCTGCCATTAACTGTCAAAAAAAACCGCTTTTACCCTTTTATAGCATCAAAGAAGCAGCTAGCGAAGAGCTTAAGCAAAAAATGCCCGTCATTGTCGCCCGAGGAGTAGCTAGACTGCTCTTGCGCCGCTGCGCCGTCGGCTATATTGAAAGGCAAGATCCCAATCTGGGCGCTTTGGCCGATCTAACCATGCTGCTTATCAACGAAAACACCCGAGCAGATACCCGCTCATGGACAACACTTCCCGCTTTTATCGATACTGCCCGCTTCGATGTCGAACCAGGCATCCATGCTTTAAGCCTAGAAGTATATGAAAGAAATGGCGTAGATAAAAGAGAGTACCAACTTCATCTTCGTCCGCGCGATTTATGTATTATTCACGTGTTTAATATTCATCCCGGAGTCAGGCAAATCTTGATTCCTCATCGCTATCTTGCTACCCAAGGAGAATCGTATGAATAAGACCCTTATTAAGTTAACCGCCTTATGCGCCTTATTTTTCAGCGCAACCAGCTGCTGCCGCCATGTCCGTACAGCAGAAGACGTTACGCCTGGCAATTTCTGCGAAAAACTGGATTGGCGTTATGGCGCTGCGGATATTCGCATTCAAACGACGAAGATTAATCAGCAACTCTTAGACCGCTGGTTTGCTAAAACAGGCTACCATTGCGAGGCAGGCAAACCACGCTTGATCATTACAGATATTGATAATTGCACAGATCAGTATATTCCAACAGATATGATCCGCGATATTTTTGAAGGCGTAGCCATTGATGACGGACGCTACACTGTCGTGGTCGGCAATACATGCGATGAGCATGAATTGGATTATCTCATGAATAAAATCGCCTTGGCTCCTAAATATGATAATGCCACGCGCCTTCAACCCGGACTGGCCACGGCACCTCAATTCCTGGCTAAAGTGCGCATTACTAAAGCCGTGCGCGCCGACCGCTTTTATGATTATGAGGATTATCGCATGACAGTCACCTTATATGATATCGAAACGCAAGAAGCCATCGACTCTGCTTGGGATGTCCTCTGCAAAAAAGTCCGCCGCAGCTAACCCTCCTTTTAATGAATCGATTAGACCCTCTTTTGATGAACGGACTCTGAGGGGGTGTATTCCCCCTCATAATCGATCTTTGAGGTTATTTTCTCCCGGAAGGCAATAGAAATCGCGGACAAATTTGAGTAAATTGCCCGTTCTCTTCTATCGCTTCTTAGGGGAAAAGAACACCCCTCTAAGCCCTTAGCGGTTTTTATCCCACCTGTTAGAGCAATCGGCTAACCAATTTGTAAAGCTAATTCCATTGTCAAATAGCCTTTCTTTTCCCCTTTAATTTTAAAAATTTTTTTATATAAAAAATTTTTTAATTATGTAATACAGAAGTTAGAACCCAAACACTTAAATAAATTTTATCTTTTAGCTAAATCTTAAAATAAATGCCGAAAGACGCACCAATGTTTTGATACTTATTCCTTAACAGCTCCGCAATTTCATCTTTCCCAGCCCCTGATTTGTCTGCTTTGGTTAAAGCCTAAAAGATAAGAAAGGAGGAAATATGGCAAACATAGCTCGTGACTGGAATGATTCTTATCATATTGTGCAGGAACAAATAGAAGCCTTCAATAAAAGTGTTCAGTCCTCAATTAAATTAGATGATCTCAGCCATTATTACGAACCGGAAGAATTGGATAAAATTTATCAAGTCGTAAAAGCGCAAGTGCAGCATTTGCAAACGCTTTCCGAAGAAATTGAAAAGCGGAAAGAGAAAGTTGAAGGGGGCTGTTCGACTTATACGCGATCGGCTGTGATTACAACAACTGTGCTGAATGGAATTTCTAAGGTATTCGTGATTGGAGGAGCGGCTGTGGCTGTTTTCTCTCCCGAACCCATTTCCAAATGGGTTGGATTAGGCTGCGCTGCTTTAGGGGAAATTTTTGATTTAGCCACAACGACCTATTCGACCAAGGCTTTTTTTGATGAAGACGAAAAATCGACTTTGGCTACCATTAACAGGGAAGGAATCGAGCAGGCCAAAGTCTTCAAGAAATTCATCAAGCGCCTGAAAGAGATTCGCGAAATCGCACGGAGCCGTTTCCAGGAACAAAGCGTCAATATCAACATCAATATTGATGGTCAAATTGGAGATTGCCTAAGACATTACGAAGCCTTAGGAAAATTGAGCAAAGACGAGGTCTATTTTAGAATTCTGTCTCTTCTCATTCAACATCTTCCCGACGAAGATCCGCTCAAGGCCCAATTGCAATCTCTTAAACCTGCCCGCTTTTCAGACCTAACAGTGTTAGCTCATCAACCCTTGCCCGTTAGCTACTTATCGCAAGAAAATAGAGATCAAGAAGATAAAGGCAAAGGGATCGATAAAAGGAATGAGGAGAGCTTATCTTCCTCCGAAGATAACAAATGGCAAGGAGAAAAAGCCAGCCATCTTAAAGAAGAATCTGTTCTAGAAGAAATTGATCCTTTACAATCGCAGCAAGAATATGTTAAACGTTTAGCCTTTTGCAAGCATGCTGTTGCAGACCGTTTCCGTTTAGGCAAAGATATCAAGTATTTGTATACGAGAGACGGATGGTGTATTACTTCCAATGGCTTAAAACCTGCGCATGAAGTCCAATATGAGAGCTTAGTTGACTCAGGAGAGTCTACTTCAAGCCGTAAAAAGAAATCTAAAAAATCAGCAGATACGGAAATTATAATCGATTCCATGGTATGATCATTCTTCTTTTTTATTACCTTACTTCGCATTTGATCTCTTTTACATGTTCGATCTTGGAGGCTGTTTTGCTATGCTGCACCAATGGCTACATTGGGCTGCTGAAAAAGAAGAAGCCCAAGGCCGGACATATTTTGGCAGATCTTAAAACGCGAATCGACCGCCCGCTAGCCGCTATTCTCACACTCAACACAGCAGCTCATACCTTCGGCGCGGCGGGGGTAGGAGCTCAAGTCGTCGAGCTATTCGGCAATCAATGGCTCGCCATGGCTTCCGTTATCTTGACTTTAACCATGCTATTTTTAACCGAGATGATTCCGAAAACAATCGGCGCGCTCTATTGGAAAAAACTAGCTCCTTTTACTGCCTATTTTATTCGATTCTTGATTTGGATCACTTATCCTTTTGTCGTTTCTTTCGAATATATTGCCCGCTTGCTATCAAGGGGAAAAACGCAGGAGAAAATTACAGAAGAAGAAATCAAATTAATTTTAGAAGAGGGCACGCAAGCCGGCGTCATCAAAGAAGTCGAGCATGACATGGTAGAAAGCATCTTCCGGCTTGGAAACCGCCGCGTGGGAATTCTCATGATTCCTCGCATGAATATCGAATGGTTAGACCTCAATAAAAGCATAGAGAACTTGCGCAAGCAAGTAGACGCCTCTCCCCACAACCGCTTTCCCGTTTGCGATGGAGAGCTCGATGAAGTCATTGGCTTGGTTACCTCTAAGGATATCCTCAATGAAGTTTTAGCAAAAGGCACTTTCGATCTCAAAACGCTCGTCAAACCACCCTTGTTTGTCCCCGAAAATATGCGCGTCGTGCAGCTGCTCGATTTGTTCAAAAAAACACCCGACCATTTAGCTTTAGTGACAGATGAATATGGCGGCGTCCAAGGGCTGATCACTTTGCATGACGTCTTGGAATCGATTGTAGGAGATGTCCCTACAACCTCTATCTTACCGGAAATGTCAATCATTCAACGCAAGGATGGCTCTTGGTTGGTCGATGGCATGCTCCCTATCGATGAATTAAAAGAACAGTTCGACCTCGATCAGCTGCCTGAGGAAGAAAAGGGAACCTACCGCACCCTTGGGGGATTCTGCATGCGCCAGATTGGGAGCATTCCTAATGTCGGCGATAGCTTCACTTGGCAGAAATTCAAATTTAAAGTTGTTAAGATGCAAGGACGCCGCGTTGAAAAAGTTTTGATCAACTATATTTCTTAACATGCCTAATGCCCTTAATAAGCAGCTTCGACTTGAGAAATGCCTACGCTCTATTCCACAGGCTCCTTATCCCTTTCAATCCCGCGTTCATCCTCTCAAATCTTTTCATTTTCCTTCCCTCTCTTGCTTTGTCAAGCGCGAAGATGAGCTGGGATTCGGTATTTCAGGATCTAAAATACGCAAGTACCGCACACTCATTCCTTTCTTACTGGCTGAGGAAATCAAAGAAGTTGTCATAGTGGGAAGTGCTTATTCAAACCATGTCTTAGGCATCACTCAGCTTTTGCTTGAAAATGGCTTGGTCCCCACTTTATTTGTCCGCGGAAATCCGAGACGAGAACTAACAGGCAACGCTTTCCTTAGCACGCTTCTCGTTCCTCCTTCTTCAATCCATTGGTTTTCAAAGCAAGACTGGGCATCCGCCGAAGAGCAAGCGCATCTTTACGCCCAAAAGCGCCCGCATAAAGCATTTGTATTACCTGAAGGGGGATGCTTAACCGCATCTTTGCCAGGCGCCCTCACACTGCCTTTAGATATTTTGCGCAATGAGCAAGAACGCGATCTTTCTTTCGACCACCTGTTTATTGATTCGGGAACGGGCCTGACTGCTATAGCCTTAATTTTAGCCTACAGCTGGCTAGAAAAGCCGGCACAGATCCATGTGGTTTTAATGGCCGACACCAGCGCTTATTTTTTAGATCAGCTCTCGCATTTTCATGCGCATTTCCTGCATCTAATGCAAATTGAGGAGATGCCGCTTCTCCATAATTTTCATCTTTATTATCCGCAAAAGACTCCACGCTTTGGCCAAATTAACCAAAGCTTATTCCAAGACATCATCGGATTGGCTCGATTAGAAGGCTTTTTAACTGATCCGGTTTATACCATTAAGCTTTTTAGAGAGGCTAAGCGCATCATTGGCGAACAATCGCTACAGGGAAATGCGCTCATCCTCCATTCGGGCGGAGCCCTGACCCTAATGGGATTTGAGGAGCAGCTAAAAGCAGCTTTGAATGAATCCTATTCCCAAAATGGCCATTGAGGGGCGACAAGAATTCCCCGCCCGGCCTCTTCCCATTCTCCCTGCTTATTAAGCGTCAGTTGCGCTGCCATCAAACTATGCATGTGTTGTTCAAAGTGTGTTTCAACAGCCGCGATAAAATCTTTTTTTTCGAATAACCCTATTCCGTCTTGCCCATTCCACAAATAAGCAGAAAGCCAGTACAACTTTGGCAAAATGGCCCATCTCGTTTGCCCGCCATCCTCTTGACTTTTCCATTTTTCCCAGCTATTGGAAAGATAAGCGATCCACCATCCTCGCAAATGGCCGATGTGGGCCTCCGGCGGCACAGCTGTGGCATTCAATGGCTCTCCCCATGGATAAAATAAATACCCCTTAATGAAGCATTGGCTGGCCGGCATGCTTCCGTAGTGCTGGCTTATCCATAATTGAGCCAAAGGATGGCGTGATAAATGCAGCTGATGGTTGCTCAAACGCTCTAATTTACTTGCCATGCGATCATGGGGATTGGGGCCTAAAAAGAATGTCTCCAATTGGCTGGTATAACTTAAGTAGTATTTAACACTGACCTCCCAATGGAGAAGGCGCTGCTCGCTCAATGAGAAAAAGATAAAATCAAATTCTCCGATTGTCCGCTCATCCCTGATTTGCACACAAGCGTGCAGACGCTCAATATCTGGACGCCGTTGAAGCCAAAACTCAATAAGGTGGGCAAAATAGTCGCCTAAACGCTTGGATGAAAATGAAGAAAGGTGCGTAAGCAAAGGAACAGGATCTCGATCTAACGTCTCAAGTTCAGGCAAAAATTGCGCATACCATTTTTGACACTCCTGCCATGTCACGCAAGGAAGCCTAGCGGAAGGATCAATTAAAGGGCAGCTCTGAATCACCCAGGCTAGATCTCGAACAGGTTTATGCTTAAACATATTATTTTTTATTTGATTTGTCTATTAGAGAAATTCTTTCTTCAGTATTATTTTTTATTTGAATATGGAGATAGCCATGTGTTTTTCTGCCGAAGCCAGTTTTACAGCATCAGCCGTTTTAGGGGCTATTGGAGGCTCTTCTTTAAGAAATTGCTCATCTAAGTCTTATTTCTTCTTAGCCGCCATTCCTTTTTTATTTGCTATTCAGCAGTTTTCAGAAGGCATCCTCTGGCTTCAATTAAATAAACAGCTCTCTTCCGCTTCCCTCTTATTAGATGCAAAGCGAATCTTTTTAATTTTTGCCTTTATTATTTGGCCGATCTGGCTCCCTCTTTCCTTTGCGCTAATAGAGAAAGTCGAATGGCGCCGCACGGTCCTCTATTTTGATTTAGCTTGCGGACTTGCTTTGTCCAGCCTGAATTTATTTTATGCGCTTCATCAAGATGTCTCCGTTAGGATCGTCAATCATAGCTTGCAATATAGCGGAGAGGTTCCTTCTCAGACTTATTTATATCCTTTCATTGTCTTACTGCCTTGCTTCATCTCTAGCGTGAGAATGGTTTGGCTATTCGGCTTTTTTGTCCTTTTAGGCTATCTGACAGCCGATTATTTCTATACATCGACATTTGTCTCTGTCTGGTGCTTTTTTGCCGCCTTGGTCAGCCTATTCATTTATAAAGTCATTAAGGACAATCAACTCAGTTTAGAAAAAAAGTCTTTGAATTAGGCACCTACGCTAGACATCCAAGCGATCTTGATGGCTTTGATCGATCAATGCTTCTCTTTCGCTTAAAGCGTTTAAATCTTTATTGAGGAAATAATTCAGAAATGTTCGGATGACAACCAAAAGCCCTAATATGCCTAAGGCATAATAATCAGGCGTTGTGGTTGTCTCTATGACATCGGCTGCAATAATAAATTCAAGCCCAAGAATAATGGACCGTCCTAGATCAAGGCGAATGGTGTCGAAGTTTAAAATACGCTGATGTCGGGAGCTAAACACCTTCATTAAGTATTGGCAGACAGCATACAGCGAACCGGTTAAGATGACCAATGCCCCAATCAATGCAAGTAGTTGTTTGATGATCATTAAAATCGTATGCAAGGGCTCAAAAGAGTCGAGAGTCGCGACAGCTTGCGCTAACAAAGGCTGTAAAAGCATATCCGCACTCATGCGGTCTCCTTCAATCTTCTTATGAAAAGCATTGCTAAAAAGGACAGTTGAAAAATTTGCTCAAATCTTTTACATACGCAAAAGCACTATAAAAAATCACGTTTTATCTTTACAACCCAAGTTTTAAAAAATAATTATGCCTCAGTCTTATTCTCAAATATGGAATCTCGATACGTTTTTTTCGGGTGGCAGCTCCTCTTCGGCTCTTTTGCAGGCTTTAAAAGAATTACAGAACGAAATAGCCCACCTGCGGCAAGGGATTGCTTCTTTTTCTTTACCTTCCCTTATTTCCTCTTTACAAAAACTAGATGAAGAATGCCATGAGTTGGAGAGTTTTATCGCTTGCCTTTTAGCGCAAAATACAAAAGACCAACAAGCGGTGCAATTGCAAAGCCAAATTGCAACCCTGAGGGCGGCTTATGAGAACGTTTCTTCTCAGCTCGATGAAGCTCTCGCTCATTTGCCAGAAGAAACCTTCCGGCAATTGATCACAGATGACCGCTTATCAGCTTTAGCCTTCTGCCTACAAGAAAAGCGGACTTGGCAAAAGAAAAAAATACCTTTGAATCAAGAGAAATTAGTGCATCAGCTATGGATCGATGGCTATCAAGGATGGAATGATTTGTATGGGACTCTTATAGGATCGATGCGCATTTCCGTTTCCGACCCAAACATTTCTTCTCAGTCCAGCTTATCCATCGGACAAGCAGAAAACCGCTTATTCCATCCCGACCGCACCATTAGGCAGACCATCTTTCAAGCATGGGAACAAGCATGGGCTTCTCAAGAGGAAATTTTTGCTCAAATTCTCAATCATTTGTCGGGCTTCCGGCTCAATCTCTACGAAGCGAGGGGATGGACCTCGGTGTTGGCAGAGCCGCTATTCTGTAATCGCATGCAAGAAGATACATTGACAGCTATGTGGGAAAGTATTGAAGCGCATAAAGGCTGCCTGCAGCGCTATCTCGAAAAGAAGGCTTCTTTGCAAGGAACCGAAAAACTTGCCTGGTTCGACGTCGAATCTCCCTTATCCACAAATGATCTTCCCTTCATTCCTTTCCAAGAAGCGGCGGAAATCATTATTCGGCAATTCAACCGCTTTAGCCCTAATATGGGAGCTTTTGCCAAGCGAGCCTTTGAAGAGCAATGGATCGAAGCAGAAGACCGTCCCGGAAAGCGTCCGGGCGGATTTTGCACGCATTTTCCTCAAAGCCGCCAAAGCCGGATTTTTATGACTTATAGCGGTACGATGAATAATGTCTTTACGCTTGCTCATGAACTTGGGCATGCCTATCACAATGCCATTATTGATCCTCTTCCCCGCTTTGCGCAACACTATCGCATGAATGTAGCCGAGACAGCCTCCACATTAGCGGAAATGGCCGTCATTGATGCGATGATTGAAGAGGCGCAGAAACCGGAAGTAAGAAAAGTCCTTCTAAATTACAAAGTGCAGCGTTCGGTTTTATTTCTCATGAACATCCATGCACGCTTTCTCTTTGAATTGCGTTTTTATGAAGAAAGAAAAAAAGGCTTTGTTTTAGCCTCAACGCTTAACCATTTGATGGAAGAGGCCCAACAAGAGGCCTTTTGCCAAACGCTATCTCAAGGGCATCCCCATTTCTGGGCATCAAAACAGCATTTTTATGCGACGGATGTTCCTTTTTATAATTTTCCTTATACGTTTGGCTATTTATTCAGCTTAGGCCTTTATGCCCGCTTACGCGAAAAAGGGCCACGTGCCCCTTCTATTTATGAAGATTTATTGTTCGATACGGGCCGCATGACAACGGAAGAATTGGCCCAAAAACATTTGCAAGTCGATTTAAGAAAACCTATTTTTTGGGAGCAAGCGTTGGAATTGATTGAAAAAGATATCCAAGATATACTGTTGTTAATATAAGCGAACAAGAGGTAATAAAATTTATTATTATTTATTCTATAAAGCGAATCATTTATGATTTTTCACCATTTATAAAACTTATTAAATAGCTTTTAATGAATTCAGGATATTTTCGACCACGAAGGCAGGCTGTTATAAGAGGCTTCCTTATTTTCTTGGCCTAGGAAGCAAGGAGAAAATACTCCCAAATATAGCCTATTAGCAATTCAGGCTATTTAAGTTTTAATAGAATTTAAGATGCGCGATCCGGATATTTTTTTATCTTAGTCGCCCGTTTCGATGCGCTATCTATCCTATGATTAGATACTTTCTGGCTCTTTAATTTATACTAAATTACTCAGGAATATTATTATGCATTTCGAAACTAAATCTTCCATTCCGCTCTTTTCAATGAATTTTACAGGAAGCTATAATTTAGAAGAATCTGAGAGCGATAATTTAGGAGAATCAGAGAGCTATAATTTAGAAGGAAAAGAAGACTTGCTTCTCCCTGAACCGGATCCTCAGCCTTCTTTGGAAATGCCTAAAAGCTCATGGATTAAACAAACGATCAGCCGATTAGCATCGAACTTTGCCCATTCTATTTTTGCAAGTAAACAGCGAGAAGAGGACACATTACCGCTTATTTCTCTCTCCGTTGAAACAACGCCTTGCCAACAATGCATTAAGAAGATTTATGATGCATCTGTGACTGTTTTAGGCCTAGAAGATCAACTTTCTCGTCTTTCTCTTAAACCTTATAAGAAGCAAGCAGATATAGATCCGGAAGAAAACAGCGAACAGCTTATCAAACTCGGCGTTCCTCTGGAGAAGACGGCCCTTAAGTGCTTATATGCGTGGTTTGCAAAAAACAAGCATTTGATTTGCAATCGCTCCGATATTTCTTATCCCGCCCCTTTTAAAGCGACTATCAGCGAGCGGTCTAAAGCCTCTACGGCAGAAGATCCCTTTGTTAAGCAACCTGAAAGCGATTTCTTGATTGAAGTCCATTCAAATAAAAGGATCATTCTCCTATTTCCGGAAAATTGCTCTACTTATATTTCTTCCGGCTCGTTTAAAAAAATTATCAAAGCTTTCAATTTAATTAAGCCAAAAGTTTATGCCTATGCCGATCCTCTTTCACATTCGACTAAATTCGCTCTTGAAGCGATGAAGAATGAAGAAATATTTCTATCTTTATTCAATCAACAAACGCACGTCGTCAAAACCTATCAAATCTTTTACTACGCAAAAAATCAACAGCGCATATTAATGAAGTATATGCCAAACGAATTATTTTCGTTGCTAAACGACTTGATTCTAAAAAAAACGTTTGTATCCCCTCAAAAAAAACTACGCCTCAGCATTCAACTCTTTGAAACGCTCGCTTACATCCATTCCAAACACGTCATTCACAGAGACCTCAAACCTGAAAATGTTTTAATGGATATAAATAAAAAAAATTTGAGCCTGACAGATTTTGGCCTGGCCTGCTTTGTGGATGATCAAGACGCTTTATCTAGATGCAAAGGATCATTGGACTACTTAGCTCCCGAGGGCTGGGAACAAGAAACAGAGACGTTCAGTCCGGCTTTAGACGTATGGGCTGCGGGATGCATATTATGGATTTTGTGGAAAGGACAGCTTTTTCCCTGGTTCGGAAGTAAAAAATTTGATCACTTCACAAAGAAATCGGTGTTACGTGAAATTAATGACTATCACTACACCCCTTTTAATCACTCCGATAAGATCGAAATTTTGCTTTGGCATACGCTCCATCCCCACCCTCAACAGCGCTGGACAGCCCAGGCAGCTCTCAATCACTTAAGAAAATGAAGGAAATAAATTATGCACCCTTTCTCTTCCGCTTCACCTTCTTTAATGGGATCTCTTCCCATTTATGCCTTACAGTCCACAGGAAATCCTCCTTTATCAACAACAAGAGAGGCTCCTACCTGCCGGAAACATGTCATCGAGCTGGATAAAGAAACCGATACAGCTGCGGGGCTGCATATTCAATCGAACGGCACCCCTGTTTATTCACCTGCTACGCCTAAAAGAAGACGCGTTTTTGAGGAATATACCGTCGTTTATCCCTTTGCGGCCCTTAATAACACGCCGGTCACCCAATGCACCAAGCGGATTGAGCTTCTCAGTACTCTTTTTCCGCCATTTAATCCCACAAAGAATCCTTCTGAAGACCTCATCGATTGCTCATTTGAAGAGCAAAAATTCCGCATTCAGCAATTAATTCAGCTGGGAATTCCTTTGGAAGAAAAACCGCTTCATGACATTTATAATTGGCTTAGGTTCAATAAAAAAGAGATTTGCGAAAACAAGTCAATTTCCTATCCCGCCCTTTTTCAAGGCCATGTGCAATACGCTCCCCCAACACCAGAAAATCCAAACTCTTGCGAGTTATCCTTTAGAATAGAAGTGCATTCAAAAAAACGCGTCTTATTACTCTTTTTTGATAGACCGGAGCCTTCTACTTATATTTCACAAGGCAATTTCAAGAGAGTTCTCAAGGCTTTTAATTTAACAAAGCCTAGAAAGCTGAAGGCTTATCTTATGTCCCTTTCTAGCCTTTCCCCTACTTCTTCCACGCAAGCAGCCAGAAATGAAGAGATCTTTTTAAATGTTCTGCAAGGAAACGACAATATTGTAAAAGTGCATGAAATTTTTTATTACGATTCCACGCAGATCATTTTAATGAAATATTATCCTTGCGATTTTTTTTCTATTATCGCAGGACTAAATTATAAACATTTAACTCTTTCTGACGAAGAGAAGCTCAATTGCAGCATAGATCTACTGAAAGCAATCGTTCAGATACATGCGAAGGGCATTATTCATCGAGATATTAAACCGGAAAATATTTTATTCGATCCTAAGGATTTTGTTTTGACGGATTTCGGACTATCCTGCTTAAATATTGATTCAAAAGCGTTGAGTCACACAGCCGGTTCGCTTGATTATTTGGCCCCAGAGGCTATATTAGGTTCTCGTGAAATGTATGGAACCAGCTTGGACATCTGGGCAGCAGGATGCGTGTTATGGCAGCTGTGGAAAGAGCGCCCTTTCCCTTGGTATGGAATACGGAAGTTAGATTATTACACCAAATTAAATGCAACCCACTTGATGCATACATACCATCAGCAACCCCTTAATCCCGATGATAAAATAGAAATCCTACTCAGAATGATGCTTGATCTGGATCCTTTAAAACGAATAACTGCTCTGGAAGCTTTAAATTACTTACAAGGGCTTTTAAAGCCTACCGTCAACGTTTTATCTAATGATTTGACGCCCCCCGATAATCCTACAAGCGCCCCCTCAATATTTTAATCCATTAACCTGTGTTTGGAGTTTTTTTGTCCTTTCGACTGCGTCAAAAAAGCAAAGAAACTCCAAAATCAGGTCATTAATGAAGGAAAAATAATTTTTAGCCAGCGAAAAGCCTGTTTTCGAAAAAGCCTAGGCATCTTTTGAAGATAAGAGAAAGCTTTACATTCAAAAGATCCCTTCGGCTTAACTGCCTCCGTTAACAATGGGAATATTGAAAATCATCACTTCTCCCGGAGGAACGGTAAGCGTGAATTCATTAGGAGTTTGAAGCGGAATGACGGTCTGATTAATCATTTCTGTCACACTCTTTATCGTTTGGCCAGTTTCTCTATAAGTTACGCGAACCATTTGAGCTTGAGTTGGATCTATGACAGTAGGCGTAGAAGGAGACTTTTTAACTCCTAAATTATTAATCAGAGTCAACACCCATCCCTCACTATTTCTATTTACGAGATATTCAATATCCCCTTCAATCAGGAAAGGATTAAGCGGTTGAATTAAAGATCCTATAAAAAATCCCATCACAGTGGTGTCTTGCAGGTTTTCAGGAAGAATGACAATGACTTTGCCATTTCCTATTGCGTTAACGATCGCTAGCGTGCTTGTTCCCGCATCCGCTGTTCCAATTAGCAAGGGAGCTGCTGTTGTGGCTTGAAAAGAAGGGACTGTTAAGCTTGAGGCATAATCAATCGATTGGCCGCTGGCTTTCCAAATTAGCCGATTAAAGACAGCCTTTTGATCCGAACCAAAGCTGGCTCCTATAAAATCTGAAGTAAAATACGAAAGAGCTGATTTATTTAAAATTAATGTTCCCCCTCTATTAACATATTGCTCTAATTGAGCCGCAAAAGAAGGGGTCATATTGACACTAGCCCCTATATAAACGACAGGATAAGCTCTTAAAACCGAAAGATCCACATCACTTAAAAGAACATCATACATATCGCCATGCGGAGAATTGACAAGATAAAATTGCGATTCATCCCAAGCCGGCTGGGAAAAACTCTGGGGCCAAAGGGCGTTAAAAAGCTGAACGTCCGCCTGCTGTTCAGTCGTATAGTTAAAACCTACCTGTTGAGAATTAGACGCTAACATTCCATAAAACGTTTGACTCGAACTAAGTCCCGTCAATCCATGGAATTGATCCAAAACAATGGCCATCGGAGTAAAGGGAATCCCTCGATCTACAAAGGAATGAGAAAAAGAATAAAAAGCCTGTCCGATCTTTCCCATGGGAGAGAGATTAAATGTTTTATCTGCATTGAGCGTGTCGCCATTGAACCAATTCACACTTGCCGATTCCGCATGAAGCTCGTTGCCGCCTGCCATATAGGTTAAAAAGTAAGTCCGCTTAGCTAATTCAAGCGAATGCCCGTAACTTGCGCCTCCGCTTTCCCCCCAAACGGATTTACCCGTGTAATCCAATACAAATGAGCCATACCAAGGAGAGAATTGAAGCCCCCATGGCTTATCAAATTGTCTTGCAGCCCCTCGCACAAAAGCTAAATGGGCATTTGTACTTTTAATATTTTCACCCACCTCTGACATAAGCATGTCCACTTCGCCCCCTCCCCATAATGCAGAGTAATGGGGATAATAATAATGACCCGTGATTGCCGTGATCCAAGCCGGATGATTTTTTTCTTGATTAGCGAGTTGGGAGGCATACCAATTTTCAATCATCTGATAAGCATCCGATACATTAGCGGGAAAATGAGGATAGCCATTTCCTTGTCCAAAGTGAAAAGTATAGTCCCACTCATATAAATTATTAAAGTACGTGTCTCCAAAGGTATCAGCCAGTTTATATTTGGCTGCTGAGGCTTTAACAGCAGCAGCTGGATAATTGGAATAGCCATACAGGTACATTTCAACATTCCATTCTCTATTTAATAAAGAAATGGGACGGTAGCGAAATAAACCTGTACTCAACTCCTCAAAACTCGTATCAGGCTCAGGCACAACCGACTGAGGATAGGACAAAATAGACACACGGTCGGCAACAATAGACAATCCTGTAGAATTGGTATTTTTTGTGCCTGTCACTGTCACAGTAAGGGTGTGAGGACCTTGAGCTAGGATCGGACTAGTATAGAGGAGCGCTTGATCTTTGCGGACAGGGGCATAAAAATCAACATTGACTGCCGGCCCATTATCAATGGAAATAGCTGCGATCCCATGATAGGGAGCCTGAGCGCCAAATAGCAGGATTTGTGCGCCTACAAAACTGACTGAATAACGGCTATCTTTTTGATCAGACCAATGATTATCATTGTTATATGCTCCACTTTGCTCCCCATATTGCCAAGCGCCTGTAAAGTTAAATTGATTCTCATTTGTTCCTATAGTCGCATCATTGACATACGTGATAATGGGATTAGCCGAATGGATCGCCACATGATCCGCTACCACATAGCTTCCTTGAGAAGCCGGATTTTGTTTGCCTGTCACACGAACTTGCAAATGATGCTGCCCATAACTGACAGATGGACTAGAGTATATCAAGGTGTTTTCTAGACGTGTAGGAGCATAACAATCCACTAAGACTTCTGGCCCGCCATCTAAAGAAATTCCAGCTATTCCATGGATAGGAGCTTTTATTGAATAAACATCAATTTGAGTACCTACAAAATTAATTTGATAGGTCGAATCGGGAGTATTAGACCAATGATTATCGCCCCCATAAGCGCCAGGCTCCCCTCCATATAGCCAATTTCCGGTATACTGATACTGGTTAATAGATGTCCCTATATCACCATCATTCACTTGGACCATAGAAGCGGCTTCAACAGTCAATGAGGGAAAGAATAACCTTAAAGTGAGTAAAAAAAAGAACAACCGCCGCAAATTTTCATTTCTATTCATAAGTCTTCTTTTTTTGAGGTTTATCAAATTTTTTATTTAAATCCACTTTCTACCAAGAAGCGCATTTGAACTTGAAGCAAAATCTTTCCATAAGCCATTAATATATTCACTATCATGTATTAAGAAGCTGTCGTAAGAGGTATTAACACCGCTAATGCCCTTAATTCGCGTTTTTTCCCTAAGAAGCGGTAGGAGATAACGGGCAATGTCCGCTATCTCCTACCGCCTTTTTAGGGGGAAATACTCTCAAATAGAGCGACTAGCCTGCTTTTCAAAGATAAAGAAGAATGGCAAAGTAATGGCAGGCGCTTCCCCCCATTACAAAAAGATGCCAGATGGCATGATAGAAGCGTTTTTTATCTAGAGCAAAGAAAATGACTCCGAATGAATAGGACAATCCGCCGGCAATCAGCCAATATAGGCTTTCGGTGGCTATATTATTGACAAGGGGTTCAAGCGCGATGAGAACAAGCCATCCCATGGCCAAATAAACTAGAGTGGAAAGGATTTTAAAACGGTGGATAAAAAAGATCTTGAATACGATCCCCATTCCTGCCAGTCCCCAGACAATTCCAAACAAAAGCCATCCCCAAAACCCTTTCAAAGGCATCATCGTAAAAGGCGTATAAGTGCCGGCTATGAGAAGATAAATGGCGCAGTGATCGATTTTTTGAAACATTTTCTTTAAATGGGGACGCTTCAAAAAATGATAGATCGTAGATGCCGTATAAAGCAATACAAGGCTAACGCCATAGACAAAGAAATTGGCAAGCTTCCAGTGATCGCCGCTTTCAAGCGGATAGGCAATCAGAAAAAATAAGCCCACTAAGCTCAATAAAAGACCAACGCCATGCGTTAACCCATTGGCCCAGTCATCCCCTAAGATCAGTCCACTCGCCCATTCATCTTCACGCCTGAGTTCCTCGACAGAAAGAGAATAAGCTGTCGAATTAATGGGCTGTAAAAGTAAAGCTGGCTCTCGTTGCATGTTAGACCTCTAGACTTTTATATGTCTTCCTTATATATCACAAGTAAAATGCATGATTTCAAAAAAATCAATAAAGGCCGTTATGAATCCCTTCCCTTTTATTTTTGCTTTAGGCTGGATCATTGCCATATTGCATCTCTTGCTCAGCCGTCAGCCTGCAACCAAAGCAAGGATAATTGAAATTCTTTTATTGTATCAACTGGTCTTTACTGTCGGATTGGGAGGCCTTTTTGCTTTTTATGGCCATGCTTTCCTATCAAATGAAATCGCCGAATACATTGGATGGCCTCCAGGCAATCCGTTCCAACTGGAAGTGGCTTACGCCAATCTTTCCTTTGGCATCCTAGGCCTTCTATGCATTTGGTTTCGAGGGTTATTTTGGGCGGCGACTATCATTGGACTGTCCATTTGGTTTTGGGCAGATGCATACGAACATCTCAGACAGTTGATGGTCTATCAGAATGAAGCGCCGGGCAACGCAGGCCTACCTCTTTATACGGACATTATTGTACCCATTATATTGATCGCTTTATTAACTGGCTATCTTTATGGGCAAGCGAACAAGCAAGGCCTTAGCTGAATTGACCTCACTCGCTTTCTTTTAAACGGTAGGAAGCAGCCACTAAGCGGATATCTTCATAAGTAAAATCCTCTGGCAGCTTTTCCTTAATAGGAGTTAAGCGGCTGGGGCCAACCAGGGAAATCGCCTCTTTAATCGCATGCTGCTTGGCATGGGGAATAAGAGGCGCCAAGTCCAGTTCCGTCCCTTGCTGAATGGCTTCTACAAGATGGGTAATCACCGTACTTCTGGCAAGTTGGCGGCTTTCCATGATCTTTTCAAGATGATAGCCCTCTTGATAGAGGCGTACGGTCTCTTGCCGCGACTGTTGACGCTGGACAGGAGAGCGGATATCTTCCCGCTTGGAGGGCAATGAAGCGGGCGTAAAAGCTTTAACCGCCTCTAAAAATTTCAATCCATATTTAATCCATTTGATGGGACCTACGCCATTAATCTTGCAAAAATCCTGTTGATTTTGAGGGAAATAAGTCGCCATTTCCTGCAAGGCCCGGTCACTGAAAATGACAAATGGCGGGACTTGCTCTTCTCTTGCCACTTCCATTCTCAATTGCTTTAGGGATTCAAATAGGGCCTCATTATAATAAAGAACAGCAGCTTCTTTGCGCTTTGGAGCGGGCTTAGCTGAGGCGGACTGAAACAGCTTTTTCTTAAACCAGACCGGCAAGCGCCCTTCGATGACCTCTTTTGATTTTTCCGTCCATTTTAGAATAGGATACTGCCCTTCTGTTCGCATGATCAATCCCATTTGAATAAGGGATTCGATGTAATAGCGCACCTCGGCCTCAGATAAATCGGCCAAAAGCCCATAAGTGGATAAATCCTGATAGCTTTTTTCCAAGACGGCTTGGTTCTTCATTCCTCTCAACACATCAATGACCAAACGGCCACCGACATTCTGCCTCATGCGGAAAACGCATGATAAAATCTTTTGTGCAATGACCGTTCCGTCAATTTTATTATCCTCATCTATGCAATTATCGCATGTCCCACATTCGTGAGAATGATAAGCTTCGCCGAAATACTTAAGAAGACCTTTACGGCGGCAATCAAGCGAGGTGCATAGACGGTACATACTGTCTGTTTTGGCCTTCATCTGCTGGCGAATGGAAGGATCTTCTAGCTGCTCCAAGAAGACTTTATAAATGACAAGGTCCTGAGCGCCATAAAGCATCAGGCATTCGGCAGGCAATCCATCGCGCCCGGCACGGCCAATCTCCTGATAGTATTGCTCGATTGTCCGCGGCATATCGAGATGGACGATAAAGCGAATATCGGGCTTATGAACGCCCATTCCAAAGGCTACGGTCGCTACCATAAGCGTCACCTGGTCATGCAAAAAGGCATGCTGCGAAGCGCTCCTTTCTTGATCCGTCATGCCTGCATGATAGCGTCCCACTTGAAATCCAGCTTGCTGCAGCTGCAAAAAAGTCGATTCGACACCTTTGCGGGTCGCAGCATAGATAATGCCGGGCTGCTGAGACTTTTGTCTGATGAATTCCAATACTTGCTTTTCAGGCTGAATCTTGGGATGAATGCGAATCGTCAGATTGGGCCGATCAAAACTTCCTTTGATCAAAACAGGCTGCTCCATGGCAAGCTGGGATATAATATCTTTTTCCACATCCAACGTTGCCGTGGCCGTCAAAGCCATCATCGGACACTGGGGAAAAAGCTGTTTTAATACCGACAACTTGCGGTACTCCCCCCGAAAGGAATGCCCCCATTGCGAGATACAGTGCGCTTCGTCGACAACGAAAAAAGAAAGCGGAATATCTTTTAAGCGATTGATAAACTGGGAATCGGCCAATCGTTCAGGAGCAACATACAGAAGCTTATAATCGGCCAGATGATTCAATACATCTTGAATATCTTGATAATGAAGGCTACTATTGAGAAAGGCTGCTGGAATGCCGTTCTTATACAAGGAAACTACCTGGTCCTGCATAAGAGAAATGAGGGGAGAAATTACAATTGCCGTTCCCGGCAGCAACATAGCCGGAAGCTGATAGCAAAGGGATTTGCCCGCTCCAGTGGGAAGAATAGCCATGACATCTTTGCCGGCTAAAATAGCTTGAATGATCTCTTTTTGATAAGCTCGGAAGTCATTATAGCCAAAAATTTCTTTAAGTTTACCTTCTAGATTAAAGGAACAAAATGATGCTTCCAACTCCATACCCAGCCTACTAGTCATACGTCTCGAGGCTATTATCAATTAAAAAACACTTAAATACAAGACAATGAAAGCATAACCTTAAATATTTAAAATAAAAACTTTATGTTTTTATTCAAAATCCTTTCCCCCCGTCCACCGACTTCGCCTTGCAAATATTTTTAGACTTTGCTTTTTGCAAAACTTGATCTAGAATCGATCGCAAAAGCAACGCCCGAATGAATTCAAAAAATGAGTTAAATCATGGAAGCAGAAAAAGTTGCCCAATCAATCGAACATACTCAATTAAAGCCTTACGCAACGGCTGCCGATATAGAAAAGCTTTGTCAAGAGGCACTGCGTTGGAATTTCTATGGAATTTGCTGCTATAATCAGTGGCTTAAGCTGGCGCGTTCCATTCTTGGCGGATCCGCTATTAGGTTGGTCACAGTAGCAGGCTTTCCAACAGGCACCCATTCAACTCGGATTAAATGCCAAGAGTTAGAAGAAGCGCTTCAAAATGGGGCAGATGAGGTGGACTTTGTCTTAAATATAGGATGGTTAAAAGAGAGGCGCCTGCGCGCATTGGAAGAAGAATTTAAGCAGCTAGTCTCTTTAGCCTCTCCACATCCCTTAAAAGTTATTTTAGAGACTTGTTTCTTAAGCGAAGAAGAGAAAGCGCTTGCATGCAGCTTAGCTGTTGCAGCAGGCATTGATTTCCTCAAAACATCTACAGGTTTTGGTTCCGGCGGCGCAACAATTGCAGATGTGCAGTTGATGAGGCAATTCAGTCCTTTTATTAAAGCCTCAGGAAGCATCAAAGATGCTTCCATGGCATTAAGTCTATTGCAAGCTGGCGCAAGCCGCTTAGGAACTTCGTCCAGCGTATCCATCATGGAAGAATTAAAATCAGCCCATTTCAATAACTCTCTTTCCCATTAGATGAGGTAATCCGATGAATGCTCTTAAAAAAAATCTATTAATGGCCTTTGTTTTTCTCAGCAGCTTCGTTTCACCTTTTAGCCAAGCGGAAGAAGCTGCTTCGCCGCTTTCTTTTGAATGGCGCTTACAACAGATTGCAAACGAGAGCGAAGAGACTACGCGTCTGCATTGCCTTTTTGAGCTATATTGGGAATGGAGAATGAGCGAAAATCCGGATGAGGCGACTTATTTAGGCTATCCGGGCAAGCAGGACTGCTGGCCCGATCTGTCTTTTGAAAGCCTAGAGCGGCACCAACGCTTCGCCATTCAGCTTTTGTCTGCGCTCAACTCTTTTTCTGCCGCTGCCTTATCAGAGGAAGATGCCGTCAGCCATCAAATCTTAAAGCAGCTTTTGACAGAAGAGGTAGAAGAGTTTCAATTTAACAACCACTACTTGCTTGTCAACCAAATGCATGGCATTCATCTCAATATCGCGCTCATTATGGATCTGATGCCGGCAGCGACAGAAAAGGATTATGAAAACATCATTGCCCGGCTTAATCAGATCCCTCCTTATCTTCAACAGGCCACTGCTTTATTAAATGAAGGATTAAAAGCGGGTATTACCCCTCCTCGCATTGCTCTTAGGCATATTCCTCAGCAGCTTCTGAATCAAATGGCAGATGAGGCCTTAGATAGCCCGTTTCTAAAATCTTTCAAGCACTTGCCGCCGAGTATTTCCCATAGCAACCAACGGCGCCTGCTCACACAAGCTGAAGACGCATATTATAATGAAGTCCTCCCGGCCCTAAAAGATTTTTATTCTTATTTGGTAGAGACCTATATTCCGAATTGCCGCAAGTCAATTGCCTTTACGGCCCTTCCCAACGGACAAGAATGGTACGCCGCTAAAGCGCGCCGCTCGACGACGACGCATCTATCCCCTCAGCAGATTCATGAAATTGGATTAAAGGAAGTGGAACGGATCCATCAAGAAATGCTCGCCGTAATGGCCTCAGCTGGATTCGAAGGCCGTTTTGCGGATTTTTTGCATTTCCTGGAATCCGATCCGCAATTTTTTTATTCCAACCGAGAGGAGCTGTTAAAAGGCTATCAGCAACTTACCCGACATATTGAATCAAAGCTTCCTTCCTTATTTACTAAGCTTCCAAGCCTCCCCTTTGAGGTCGTCCCTGTCCCCGCTTATTCGGAAGAGTCTCAAATAGCCGCCTATTATTGCCATGGGTCGCCTATACATGAAAGGCCCGGCTACTTCTTCATCAATACCAGCTATCCGGAAAAGCGCCCAAAGTGGGAAATGGAACCTTTGGCCCTGCATGAAGCTGTCCCAGGCCATCATCTTCAAATCACTTTAGCACAAGAGCTCAGCCATTTGCCAGAGTTCCGCAAAAATTGCCATTTCACGGCCTATATTGAGGGCTGGGGTCTTTATGCCGAAAGCTTGGGGATAGACCTGGGCCTTTATCAAGATTCCTATTCCAAGTTCGGCCGGTTGACTTATGAGATGCTGCGCGCCATCCGGCTCGTCGTCGATACAGGCATGCACGCGATGGGATGGAGCCGCGAAGACGCCATTCAATTCTTCAAGCAATATGTAGGCATGAGCGACCATGAAATTATTACGGAAGTAGATCGCTATCTCGTGATGCCGGGTCAGGCTCTCGCGTATAAGATCGGCGAATTGAAGATCCAAGAAATGCGGCAGGAAGCAATTGCAAAGCTTGGAGAGAAATTTGACATCCGCGCCTTCCACGACGAGTGGCTGAGACATGGAACAGTTCCACTAGATATTGCAGAACAGAGCATTAATCAATGGATTAGACAGCAAATGAAAGCGGCTGAATAAGCTAATTACAACAAGAGGGCTTGAGGCGCATGGCCTCTTCCCTCTTTTGCGCGCTGGGGTTTATTCTTCAATTAGATTGCTAAACAAATTTTGGCAGCTAAGAAATAAACATAGCGCGCACTGTAAATGAGCGAGTTGCCTCAAGCGAACTCGCCTGGTCTACACTGAAACTACAATTCATCTTTTTCCGTTTTCATTTTGCTGCCAGAAAAACGCTCGTTATACATGTCTATATAAATTTGAGTATGGGGGCGGTCCTTAATCTCTTCCCAGCGCTCCTCAAAACCTTTGTTATAAAGCTCGTTGCATTGCTCAATAGATCTAGCTTTAGGGAGAAAAGACCATGCTTGACTGGCAACACAATTCGCCGTTACATAGCAATGCCCTTTTGTCGTTTCATACTCGCCTTTTTCAAGCTGCTTGGCAAATTCTAAAGCATCTAAAGTCCCTTGAGCCGCTTCTTCGAAAGTCGCTGAAAATGCTTTACTGCGCGAGGCATTCAGCATTTCGTAAATCAAGATGTGAAATTGCTGCAGATCGCCAGACGTACTATCGATGACAATTTCCCTATTCTCTATATTCCAGTAGCCGTGGCTTTTAGCAACCATTTCATCAAGAGAGGGATCGACAAATCTAATCTGAATGGGCCCATCTTTAGTGACTTTTTCATACACTTTCTTCGCATCCGGACAGCTTAAAAAAACGTCAAGGAACTTTTGTGCTTTGCGATCTAAATTCTCGGATGCTTGCTCTTTTACCCCATTCGCCGAATAGGGGCCATTATAATGGACATACGAATGCGCGAAATGATTTTCATCTTGTAAAGAACCCGTCTCAACGAAATCAGAAAATACCTTTAAAGCAAGCGTTGTTAATGTATAAACGCCGTATGTTGCGCACAAAGCCCCTCCCAAGGCACACGCTTTTCGAAAAGCCGCATTGGATGGAGCCTCTTGCTTGACCACTTTCCCAATTGCATAACTTGTATACATCGTATAGCAGCCAGCCGCTGTGCAAAACGAGCCTAGCATCAATTCGCTCATGTATGGATATTTATTCATCTCGCATAAGGTATAAAAATTAGGCAATAAAGCGGAAAAAACTTCAGAAGAGGCCTCTTTAACTTTTTCATTTAAAAATAAAGATGTTTTTGAAGAATTAAAATAAGTAGCTGTAGACTGACAATAGCTGCGTAAATGATTAACAATATTCATTATTGCCCCTTCTTTTATTCAAAAGATTTAAATTTAATCAACAATTGAAAAGATTCTAGATTTTAGACTGTTTAAAATCTATCACAAAACATTTACCCGATAAATTTAGAATTAAAAGAATTAAATAAAGGAGTTTTAATAAAAATTTTTAAAAAATGAATAATATAAGAATAGAAAGGTTTGAAAAGAAGACAAAGAGAGAGGCCCGACTAGGGCCTCTTTAAGGGAAAGATTAAGTGGCTGCTTCAGCAGCTAAAGAAATAAGCTTGCCTTTGTTAGCCATCTGCTCTTCATGGGCAGGAATGAACTCATCGCCGGCGGTAAAAATATATTGTTTCTTACGCATGGGATATTTTTTCTGCTGAATATCCATGGGACTTTCTCCCTTTTTAAATACTCTTAAAACGGGCTTTTCTGCCTGCGGGCAATTTTGAATTTGAGTGATAAAATCGGAATTGACCTCTGCCAATGTATCGATCACATTTTTCAGCAGTTCTTCATTCGCTCCATTAAAATCTCCCTCTTCATTGAATTCCAACAGAATTTCGGTCACCTTTCGGCCGTTCTTTTCATATTGATAAAAGCCATAGTGGGCAATTTTTTCATTTAAACCTTGATGGGCCGGCTGGCTGTCTAAGCGACGGATAGTCTCTCCCAAATTTTCAGGAGCAACTTTGCACCCCCTAAAAGAAATATGAGAGCCTTGTCTTCCCCAAACAAATAAGAGGGGTAGGTTTGTATTCGGCTTGTGCTTTAATTTAATGCCATGCTTTTCTAACACAGCCAACACATCGCTAGCGGCCATGATCTTGCCCCTGTCTCCCAAATTATAACGGATACGAGGGGATATGCGGTCCTGGCGAACACAGGTATAGATCAAATTCTGCTGTTCATCTGCTTCAATGAGGTAGTTTAAGGGGTCATAATGGAAAATCATCGGCTTAAATTCGTTTTTGCCGAATAATTCCTCCGCCAGCGCTTTATTTTCTGGCTTATGGCACAGCTTGCGCAGCTCAATTTCAAAATCCGATTCATAACCGATATTGATATCGAGATCGGACGCCCCATAAGAAGAAAAGCACTGCTTAAGTCCCGTGCGGATTATTTCTCCATTCTCGCCTTTTTGAGCGACAATTAAATCGCGCATATCTTCGCTCATGGATTCTCCGCCTACAACTGCGATAATATTATGCTCATGAAGAGGGAATCCCTCAGCCACTGCCATGTCAATAACAGCCCGAATATGAGGAGGATAGCCGCCTACGACAATCGGATATCCAGGAGGACGGATGCGAATTTGCTCTTTGATACAATCATAAATTTCAGAAATATTAGGTCCAATCACGCAAACTCCGGCATTTTTATCTCGATTCATTGCCAGCGTCGCTGTAATTCCCGTTGCCCAAGGACCAACGGCAAATCCATTGATAAAAGTATAAGGACGATCGCCAAGAACGACTTTAGCCGCATACGAAGTCAGTAATTCAACCCTTTCCTGCTCTTGCGCCCCGCGATACCAAGGCGTCGATTTGCCGCTCGTTCCCGTTGACGTATCCCTCTTGGCTTTTTCCGGAATTTTTCCATCCAGGTAAAGCTGCGGCTCGTCATGTCCAATATGAGGCTTGATGTAATTGTCTTTCGAAGTAATCGGCAAATCGGCAAATGTGCGGGGAACGCCTCCCTTTGAATCTAGGAACTGCTTGTAAGCCGGCACTTGCAGGGCTTGCCTGAAGGCTGCAGCCGCTCGTTTTTCCGACACTTCATTCCATGTTTTTTCTGCAATCCCTAAGCCGAACCGCAGGCGGAAAGCATTCCAAGAACTGATTGTCCAATCATAAAATTTTCCCCACAGAAAAGAACTGATACGGTCAAAGAAACCGTATAAGGGCCGATGATTCAATTTGGCTGGATAAGAGGCCTTAAAGTCAATTCCTTGCTTTAAATTTTCTTCGATTTGTTCCGCTTTCTTTGTTTCGCTGTCCTTCAAAATGGTCGATAGTCGATTGATTTTAGCTACAATTTCTTCAGAAGAAGCTCGCCCACTCACTTTTTCTTGGGAATCAAGCTGGCTATTCAACCACTTAATTGTACTTTCCCTATTCAAGTGAATTTTCCGATCTTTGCGAGTGTTGGCATCCGTTACAGTCACATCAATGGTGCGGTGGAATAAGCTGCCGATCGTTCCATGATAGGCAATTCCAAACTTTCCAATTTCTCCTCTCGGATTCGTCTTGATCAACGCTTTATGTGTTTCATCTACAAATCCAATTCGATTGCCATAATTGAGATTAGATAAATCAGCTGCCAGCAAATTCTCGACTTTTAACATAAAAACAATCTCCTTATTATCGGAATAATTGACAAAGATTTTAAATAATTAATTTAAAGATTTGATTAATATTTCAATAATTAATTAAAAAACTAATCAAGAGATAAGCAATTAAATGGCAAGAATTAATCTTGAGAAGAATGGCGATTGTGGGGCAATAAACTTCCCCATTGGGCAGGCAAGAAGCGATTGATAGCCTTTTGAATGCGAAGCTGATAGCGTTGATAGAGAATCCCTAAATAGATGATAGCAAGTCCTATTAGGCTGAGAATTAAGGGAAATAGAGCCGAATCTTGAAAGACTTCATATGCTAAGTGGCTAAGATAAACAAAAATCCCTATGGCTCCTCCTATTAAAAAAATCGTCCGATTGAGCAAGGCTGCAAGAGCGAACAGAACTGCATTGGCCAAGAGATAAAGGACTTTAACCGCTTCTGACGTATCCGTCATCAATATTTGTACCAATCCGATCGAGAAGGCCGTTATTCCAAATAAATAGCCCCAGAAAGCAAAGTCTTCGGGCATCCGTCGGTCAATTAAATAAGCGCTTATTATTAAAAATAGGCCAAAGATAAGCAAGGTCCATTGATAAACCTTATCTCCCTCATTCACTTCTCCTAAAATTAAAGGGACGCTATCCATGACCAAAAACCATAAGGCAAGGGTCAAAGGCGCGGTTAAGAAAGGAAAACGAATAAAGAATAGGGCGATTATAGAAGCGGCAAGTGTAGCCACCTCTAAAGAGATCCAATATTGATGGCTAATAAAAAGGTAATGCTGATAATGCGCCGATGTTTCAAAATCCCCTTGTATAGGCCACAGTCCCATTCCTCTTTCCCATCCATAAACCACAAGAGGAACCATGCAAACGGCAAGTGTGCACAGCAACCCTCCTCCTACTCGATAAAGAGTGCGATGCCAGAAATACCATCCAAGGTGAAAAAAGAGATAGGCATATAAAAGAGAAATAAAAAAAAGGCCGAAACGGCCTAGCTGTTTCTCTCCTATTGAGGCTAGCCAAGCCATGGCAGCTAAAACAATTAAAGCGCCTAGATAATAAAGGATAGTGGCCAATTGAAAGCCGCCTTCAGTTCCCAACTGACGCCTTTTTATCATCTCCCTTAGCGCATCTGCTTGTTGCCGGCTTAAAATGTTCTCCCGAACAGCTTGGTCCAGATCATCTTGCGAAAGCTGCATTATTTCCACTTATGCTTTAAAAACATCCAAATAGGTAAAAGAGCGCCTAGCGCCTGATGAGGCGGAGGGGCCGAATGATCTCTTGATGAGTGAACTTTACCAGCTATTTGTAAAATGAGATCTCTAAAGAATTCATAGGTGCGATCCGCCCATGAAACCAAGGTATGAAAGGCATCTGGGAAAAATAAATAAATGAGATAGAACAGAATTCCAAAAAAGAAAAAATTAAAAATAAAGCGCATAAAACCTCCGTTAACTCATTGGGAAAATAGGCAATAGGATTAGAGCGATCGCATTTCCGGACACTTTCATTGTTTAAATCTTTTGAAAAAAGAAGCTTATTGCTATTTCAAATCCCTTCAATTTTATTATATATAGTGCTTGATTTAAAAAATACACTTTAAGCACGTGTGGATTATTTAATTAGTCGCTTAAAGGCGTATTAAAACTCATAATAACCTATATTTGAGATCAATTTCTCTTTAAGAATGGCAGGCCTGAATAAGGGAACACCCTCGTTAGCGATTTTAAAAATTCCTCTAAGAGACTGTCCACGATTTCAAATAAATCTGCTTTGCCGCTCAATTTTCTTAGAAATGCGGAAATTTTTTAGCCATCTTTTTAATATGACGAAAAATTTTTCCCCGTTTATAAATACATTCAACATACGAATTACCCTATTTTCAGATCATGGGCACTCTCCTAGGACATCATGAGAAAAAGCCTTTATTGCCTATTTATCTTAATGACAAGCGGCGCCTTTGTGCTTGTCTGCTTATTTTTATTCATGAGCGTCGAGCTTTTTGATCCTGTAGAGCAAGCGAGAGTCAAAAATAATAAGCAATTTTGGGAATGGCCATCGGCTTATGGGCCTTTAGCCATGCATTATATAGAACAAGGGGAAGGAAACGACCATGTTTTGCTTATCCATGGATTTAGAGCCCATACCTATACGTGGCGTCATTTGATTACTCCTCTTGCCCAAGCGGGCTACCACGTCTGGGCCGTTGATTTAATTGGCTACGGATTAAGCGATAAGCCTGATCACGTTCCATATGATATGCCCTTCTTCGTTGAACAGCTGGAGGCTTTTATGAAAAGCCATCAAATTTCCCAAGCGCATATTGCGGGCAATTCAATGGGCGGAGGATTAGCGCTTAGCTTAGCGCTTGACCATTCCGATTTAGTCAAATCCCTAACCTTAATCAGCGCGTTGGGCTATCCTCTCGATCTTCCTCTATACCTCTCTCTTTCGCGTCATCTGGGACCGCTCTGGTCTCCTTTTCTTGGACCAACCGTTGTGAGAAGCAGTTTAAGGCAAATTGTTTTTGATGCCCAATCCGTGACAGAGGAGCAAGTCGAGGCCTATTGCCTGCCATATCGTTTCCCGGGAGGAACAAAGTCCACTCTTCTTACCTTGCAGCAGTTCGATAAGCAGATTTTCGTTCAATTAAGCCGGCGTTTCCCCCAAATCAAACAGCCTGCGCTAATCATATGGGGAGATCATGATTGGCTTGTCCCTTTGAAGCATTTTGAGCATTTTAAGAGAGATTTTCCTTCTGCCAAAGCGCTTCTAATTCCCAATTGCGGGCATATTCCGCAGGAAGAGTATCCGGAAATCGTCCTCTCCACAATTCTTCCTTTTTTGCAAAGTACAAAGTAAAGGCGAGCGATTTCATTGGCATGTGTTTTTCTTGCCCGGGCTGTAGCTTTTGCCTGACTTACAGCTATTTATCTATCGGCTGCTTATAATCCAACATTTGGCCGCATCAATGGCTGCAAGCATTAAGATTGATTTTTGAAAAAAAATTACCGTTATTAACAATCGCCTTAGAGAATTTCTTAAAACTGCTAATGGCTTAAATTTGAAAATCTAAGCCATTAGCGGTTTTAATGCATTTCTTAGAACTCGTCAGCCACTTGTGTTGTTTTCCATGCATTATAGTAGATATCGACATCATTGATAAAAGAGGGATGATGGACTTGCCATCCTAATAAACGTTTAACGCGCGAGTTGCTGACTTGAAGATCGATAGACAATCCTTGGACCATATCGCCAAACTGCTGGTGCGCTTCTTCTGGCGTTAAACTCTTAATTTTCCCTTCGATGCCAGCGCTTCTGGCAACCGCCTCTGCCAATTCCTTTACAGTTACACTGGTATCATTCGCTACATTTAAAATAAGCCCGTTTGCTTCTTTTTCGGCAGCTGCCACATAGGCCAATGCCAAATCTTGCACATGCACCATAGGCCAGCGGTTGCGCCCCTCGCCAATCATTTTTATCATGCCATTTTGAGTGGATGTAAAAATGAGATTAGTTAATCCTCCCACATTTCCATATACGCATCCAGGCCTTAAAATGACTGTTTTAAAATTAGCAGCCGCAGCCTTTAACACTTTCTCTTCATGAATGGGGCGCCATTTAGCGATCTCGATCGGGTTGACCGGAGTCGATTCATCGACAACCTGATTTCCTCGAGATCCATAAATCCATATGCCTGACGTATAAAGGAACGCATGCGGCAGAGAACTTTTGGAAAAAGTGGCCAGCACGTTATCGATCAATTTAGCATCGCGCTCTACGCCTTTCTCTTCCCAATCAAATGCGCAATGCACCGCCACTTCGCACTCTTCCAATGCTTTCTGGTAACTCTCAAGCTTATCCAAATCCCCTATAACCGGCCAGATTTCATCCAAGCTCAACAGATGGGCATCTTTCTCGCTACGGACCATCCCGAAGACATGATGCCCCTTGTTTCGAAAAGCTTTGGCAACAGCATTTCCAATATATCCTGAAGCACCTGTTACAAATACTCTCATATCTCATCCTATCCACATGCTAATTTAATGTTTTTTTACGGCCGCCCTCTTATTACAGACTGTCGGCGAATTGCTAATAACCTTATTTTTAATTTGTTTATATCTTTTTGATGATTTTAATTACATTTTTTGTTAATTTGAATTCCGTAAGAACGGAGATAATCGTGCAATCTTTTTCTTTCGATTTAATGCCTTCTTTCTATTTACCTCGTTTCCCCCTTCTGGGGTAAGGTCAGCCCACCCTTCATTTTTTCTTATTTTCCCTTCCGTTAATTTTTTATTTAGTTAGGTAAATATGCATAAGATTGTCGTTAAATTGGGGACAAGCACGCTCACACAAGGAACAAAGCAGCTTTCCCGCCGCGCCATGTTGGAAATTGCCCGCCAAGTTGCCCATCTGCAAGAAAAAGGCAAACAAGTTGTTCTCGTCACTTCTGGAGCCGTCGCTGCCGGCCGCGAATGCCTAGGCCATCCCACGGTCGAGCGCTTTTGGCCTTCCAAGCAAATGTTTGCTGCCGTTGGACAAAGCCGATTGATGCAAATCTGGGCGGATTTATTTAGCATTTTCCACATTCAAGTCGGACAGCTTTTGCTGACGCGGGACGATTTCTCCAATCGACAGCGCTATTTGAACATTCGCGATTCGTTGCATTGCATGCTCAAGCATCGCATTCTTCCCATTATTAATGAAAATGACACCATTGCCACCAAAGAGATCCGCGTAGGCGACAACGACAACTTGGCTGCCTTGGTCTCTAATCTGATTGCGGCCGATCGATTAATTCTTTTGACCGATCAAGAAGGTCTTTATACCGCCGATCCTCGATTGGATAACCAAGCGGCGCTCATTCCACGGATCAACCACATTGATGAAAAGATTTTTGCCTTAGCCGGCGGAGCATCAGCATCTCTTGGCCTTGGCACAGGAGGCATGTATACAAAAGTCCAAGCAGCCCAGCTCGCTTCTCAAAGCGGAACAAGCACAGTCATTACGTCTTTTAAGCATCCCAATGTTTTGCTCGATATTGCCGATGGGCATGCGATCGGCACTTTTTTTATGGCGGAAACAACCGCCAGGGAAAGCCGCAAGCGCTGGCTGCTATCTGAAAAGCATCAAGGAAAAATCCAAATTGATGCCGGGGCAGAGCAAAAGCTGCGCCATAATGGAGCCAGCTTGCTGCCGATAGGCATTACTCAAACCTTTCAATCTTTTGATCGAGGGGCTTTAGTTCAACTGGTTTCCTTATCTGGTTATCCCATAGCTGTCGGCATTACAAATTATAAAAGCCAAGACATCCAGAAACTGATCGGCACACATTCGCAGCATATTGAAGACATCTTAGGATACAGCTACGGCCCAGAAATCATCCATCGCGATAATATGACCCGCACCCGATTTAAAGAGGACAGCTAACATGCAGACAAATGATTTAATTTTAATGGGGCAGCATGCCAAGCAAGCGGCTATTGCGATGGCCAAAGCGACTGCCCGGCAGAAAGACTTAGTCTTGGAAGCCTTAGCAAATGGCTTAGAGAATAGCCAGAAAGAGATTTTGGAAGCCAATCAAAAAGACTGCCTGGCAGCTGAACAAGCCGGCCTTAGCCCGGCCATGATAGATCGCTTATCGTTAAACGGACGTCTAAAAGGAATCAGCCAAGACGTCCAGCATGTGGCCACCTTGCCCGATCCGGTGGGAGAAACCTTTGAACATACCACTTTGCCCAATGGATTGAATGTCTGTAAACGCCGTACGCCAATCGGCGTGCTGGGAATCATTTATGAATCGAGACCCAATGTCACGGTTGATGCGGCGGTGCTTGCCCTTAAATCGGGCAATTGCGCCATCTTACGTGGCGGCTCAGAGGCGTTGCACACCAATCAGGCCCTTATCTCTGTTATTCAACAGGCTTTAAACACCGCAGCCCTCCCTCTTCATGCGATTCAGCTTATCCCAACTGCAGACCGCAGCCAGGTTATCCACATGCTAAAGATGCCGACTTATATCGACCTCATTATTCCCCGTGGTGGTGCCGGCCTGCATCAATTTTGCCGGGAAAACAGCCTGATTCCCGTCATGACGGGAGGGATTGGCATTTGCCATTTGTATGTCGATCGGACGGCAGATCTGGATAAAGCGCTCCCTGTCATTTTGAATGCCAAGACACAGCGTCCAACGGTCTGCAATGCCCTAGATACGTTGCTTGTTCATGCTCAGGCCGCGCCTTTATTCCTGCCCCCTTTAGCCAAAGCATTGGGAGAGGCGGGCGTTAAACTTCATCTGGATGAAAAAGCCTGGCATATTTTAAAAGCATTACCTGCAGGCACGGTCGTTTGTCAGACAGCGCAAGCAAACGACTGGGATACTGAATGGCTAAGCTTGACAATTGGAATTAAAGTAGTAGAAGATTCACAAGAAGCTTTAAATCATATTCGCGAGCATAGTTCGGGCCACAGCGATGGCATTTTAACCCAGGATGTCCAGCTAGCAGAGCAATTCGTCAGCGAAATTGATTCTGCAGCCGTTTATGTCAATGCCTCTACGCGCTTTACGGATGGAGGACAGCTGGGATTGGGAGCCGAAGTCGCCATCAGTACGCAGAAATTGCATGCGCGAGGTCCGATGGGATTAAAAGAACTGACAACCTATAAATGGATCATACGCGGGAATTATCATACACGTCCGTCATAAAGGATTTATCACCTGAATTTGGAGTTTTTTGCCCTTTGGACTGACGTGAAAGCTGCCACAGATGAAAATTGGCAAGGTGGTCCATATTTTTAATATGGATCGCCTGGCTATTTGTTCAGCTCAGAGGCTTTGACACAGTCGAAAGGACAAAAAACTCCAACCTCAGGTTTATATGGAAAAACAAATGCATATTGCCATTATTGGCTGCGGAAACATGGGAACGGGAATTGCCCAAGGACTCAGCCCTTTCCACAAGCTTGCCTTATTCGACAGGGATTTCCCTGCCACGCAAGAATTGGCACGCGAAATTAAAGCCCGCGCCTGCCCATCTGCTGAAGAAGCGATTCAGGAAGCTGAAATAATCATTTTGGCAATTAAACCGCAAAATCTCAAAGAGATCAGCGATCTGATCGCGCCCCATCTCAAGACAGATCAAATTATCATCAGTTTATTGGCAGGGACGCCGCATAGCGTTCTAAGGCGCTATTTTCATTCCTCTTTAATTATCCGAATGATGCCGAATCTCGCTCTGACTTATGGAGAAGGTGTGATCGGCATGGTGGACAATCCCTATTTAACCCAAGCACTTAAGCATAAACTTCAAACGCTCTTTGAACCGCTCGGCATGGTCTACTGGCTAAGCGAATCCAAAATCGATGCACTGACTTCCCTCACAGGATCCGGTCCAGCATTTATCTTTACGTTGATCGAAGCGATGGTTGAAGCCGGAATGGCCATGGGTTTTGGTGCCGAAGATGCTAAAAACCTAGTCTTGCAGATGATCAAGGGCAGTTTGACCTTATTGGAAAAAACAAGAAAGCATCCGGGAGAGTTAAAATGGCAAGTCACTTCCCCTGCCGGAACAACCATTGAGGGCTTGAAAGCGTTGGAGGACTATGCCATTCGCAGTGGCATCATTCATACTTTTTTAGCAGCTTATGAAAGAAGCAAAGAGCTATCTTCCGACCATTAAAAGGATGTATTAAATCTCAAATTTGACCGGCGTAAATAAAAAACTTGCTAGACTAAACATGCCATGCAAACGCTGTAGGGATAGTAGCCGTGGGGCGGCATAGCCGACCCCACGTGCAAAACGTAAAAAGCCTTTTATATCACGCAAGCGATGCGGCTTAAGACAATATCAATCATGTTAAATCTCTTCTTTTTCAAAGGAAAAGCTGCTGGGCAGCTTTTTTTAAGATCCCTGATTTATAAGACAACGTTAAATAATATTGGCTTCTAGAATGCCTTTTAATTTCGCTTTTACAAAAGCGATATCCGCTAATACCTCTGCTGAGATATCCCCACCAGAAATTTCCATTGCTTGTGTGTATAAACAGTCTGCCGCTTCCCATTCTCCTAACTTCCCTTTTACATAAGCGGAATTAATCAATATTTGTGCTGGAATAGGGCTGCCACAAGCGTTCCTTACTTGCTTATATAACGTATCTGCCTCTTCCCATTTTTCCAAACTTAATTTTGCAAAAGCGACATCAGCCAATCTCTCGACTGGAATATTCGCGTCAGGAGCTTTCATTATTTGATTATAAATGCTTTCTACTTGTCCCCATTTTTTTAATTTTGTTTTCACAACAAGCATATTGTACGCTTGATTCACATCCCATACAATGGGGTTAGAAGTTTTAATTCCTCGCATGTATAAACTGTCCGCTGCTTCCCATTGTTCTAATTTCTGTTTTACAAGAGCAAACTGAATCCATACTTGTGCTGGAATAGAGACGTCAGAAGTTTTAATTGCTTGGATATATAAACTGTCTGCCTCTTTCCATTCTTCTAGTTGCATTTTTACACTGGCAGCATTAATCAATACCACTTGTGGAATATGGGAGCCAAAAACCTTCCTTGCTTGGGTATATAAAAGGTCTGCCTCTTTCCATTGTTCTAATTTCCGTTTTGCAAAAGCGAACTGACTCCATACTTGTGCTGGAATAGAGACGGCAGAAATTTTAATTGCTTGGATATATAAACTGTTTGCCTCTTTCCATTCTTCTAGTTGCATTTTTACACTGGCAGCATTAATCAATCCAAATTGTGGAATATTGGAGCCAAAAGCATTCCTTGCTTGGGTATATAAACTGTCTGCCTCTTTCCATTCTCTTAATTGAGTTTTCACATAGGCAGCATTAATCAATCCCAATTGTGGAATATGGGGGCCAAAAGCATTCCTTGCTTGGGTACATAAACTGTCTGCCTCTTTCCATTCCCTTAATTGAGTTTTCACATAAGCAGCATCTATCAATGCATTTTTTGGAAGAGCTCCGCCATTGGCTTCTCTTGCTTGGGTATATAAACTGTCTGCCTCTTTCCATTCCTTTAGCTGCATTTTTACATAGGCAACATGATCCCATATATTTTTTGGGACAGCTCCGCCACTGGCTTCCCTTGCTTGGGTGTATAAACGATCTGCCTCCTTCCATTCATTTAGCTGCTTTTTTGCATAGGCAGCATTAAGCAATGCACTTTCTGGAAGAGCTCCGCCATTGGCTTCCCATGCTTGGGTATATAAACGATCTGCCTCTTTCCAATCTTGTAATTGCAATTTTACATAGGCAACATCAATCCATGCACTTTCTGGAAGAGCTCCGTCATTGGCTTTCCTTGCATGGGTATATAAACGATCTGCCTCTTTCCATTCACTTAGTTGCATTTTTACATAGGCAATATCAATCCATGCATCTTTTGGAATAGCTCTAGCTCTGTCATTGGCTTTCATTGCTTCGGTATATAAACGATCTGCCTCTTTCCATTCATTTAGTTGCTTTTTTACATAGGCAGCATTAAACACTATACTTTCTGGAAGAGGTCCACCATTGGCTTTCCTTGCTTGGGTGTATAAATGATCTGCCTCTTTCCATTCATTTAGTTGCATTTTTACATGGGCAGCATTAACCAATACATCTGCTGAAATATTATCTCCACGCACTTCTCTAGCCCACTTATAAAAACCGTCAGCCTCTTTCCATTTATTTAAATGCATTTTTATTTTTGCTGCTTCTTCCCAAAATTCTTCCGGTACTCGGTCCGCATAAGCCTGAAGAGCTTTTGTACAAAAGATTTCTGCTGTCGGCCATTCTTTTGCTTTAATTTCCTCCTGCATGTAATCAAATAATATTTTAGGAAAATCATATCCATTCGGATAAAGGAAAGCGGCAAAATCAGGATAAGCTCTAAGTAAATAATCCAAGCCTTCTGAATCATACAAAGCACAAGGTTTTCCCAGATAGGCATAAAGAGGTAATTCACCAAAACGCGAGGGAAGATCTCTAAACGTATAGACCGCAATCAAATAGGCATAAGCTCCACCTATTTGTATAGCCATGGTAAAATACTCCTTTGTGAGCTTGGTGTTCATTTCTGTCTTTTGTTGTTTGTGCCTATAATATTGTTCATAGGGATTAGACAGGACTACACGCCCAGCTTCTTTTAAACGCCTAGCCTCAAATAAAGCTCCTAATAAGTAATCTCCTCCCTTAACTTCATTTTTGAACAACTTTTTAAAAAGCTTTTTGGGCAAAATTTGCCGTGTATTTTTAGAAAAGCTCTCTAAGCGGACAAGATCTTGGGCCATATAAGCTTCGCAGCGTGGAAACCGCTTAAAGATCCCTCCAAAACGCTCCTTTACTCTTTTGGCTATTTCAAGGCTTTTACCTGACTGGATGAGATGTCCCTCTTTGACGATATATTGGATCATTGCTTGGCTCAGGCAATATTTCCACTTATTGGGGTGCTCTTCATTAGACGGAAGATCGATCTCTGCCCACTCCAGACGGTCAAGGCGCGCTCTTCTGACATAATCCGTCCATACAGGTTCTGTGATTTCTTGGTAGGCTTTTGCTAGCCTTTCAAATTGTAAAAGATCCTTGTGATCCAATGTTGAAAAGATCTGGCAGATTAACTCGGCAGGCAGCTGCAAAAAATCAAGTGTCTCTTCCCTGCTTGCTTGTATAAGAGAAACATCCTTAACATCTTGCTCGGAAAAAGGTCTTTCCTTCTCTTCCGAATCTGCCACTGAGCATTCGCCTCTAAAAACCTCTTCGACCTTATGGGTTCCTTGTACAACATCTAGCGTGCAGCGCCGTTTGATTGCTCTTTCAGGATTTGTATTGATTTCGTTTAATGCCTTTCGGGCACTCTCTTCCCATCTCCTCTTAAAATGGGTATAGCTCGCAGAATTAGGAGGAAAAGAGGAAAGAGGAAAAGATAAGTTATTAGAACCATTAACTTGCATATGATAACCTTAAAAATTAAAACCTTATATACGATTAATTATTATTTTTTAGATAGGCAGGCAATCAACGCCCGCTAGATCTATCCTGTTGCTTGTTGAAAATGGATTAAATAAAAAAAACTCTCCACTAAGCATAGAGAGGATAGCTCTTCCAACTTTAGAAAAAAAAGAAAAGCAATCCCTCGATAAATGGGGCAGCCGCCCATTTCATTCTGGTTAGTAATGGTATGCCCTAGTGGTTTAGGTTATTCTTTATTAAGCGCATTTTCTCGGCTATTCCCGAAGGGAGGCTAGTCCCATAGGCGGCTTGAATGCATTCCAAATGCCTCTCCGCTTCTTGCCATTTCTTCAATTTGATTTTTACAGCAAGCATGTTATCCCATGCCGATAAGGACAGTTGACCACCCGAGGCTTTGATCGCCTTTTCATAGAGGCCATTGGATTCTTTATATCGGCGCAATTGCCACTTTATAAAAGCCGCATCAGCGAATATACCTGCCGGCACGTCATTGCCATAGGCTTTGATCGCCTTTGCATAGTGTTGGCTTGCTGCTTTCAAATCTCCTAATTTTGCTTTTATAAAAGCCATCTGGACAAATGCTTTTGCTCTGAGATCTTTTTCCACAACCGGCAATATTTGCTTACAAACGTTATCTGCTTGCTGCCATTTCTCTAATTTTATTAGGATTGAGAGAAGCTCATCCCAAGGGCATATTTTTTCGACTATAAAAACCACTGCATCTTGTTCTGTCTTATTGAAGCGAGCCGCTATAGAAGTTAAAATCATCTCTGCTTCTTGGCATTTCCCTTCCTCTGCTTTTATAGAAGCAATCTTAAATAAAATTTCTAAATCTGATTTAGCGGCAGCGGTTAGCAAGGCCTCTTGATAAAGATTCTCTGCTTCTTGTGTTTGATTTAATTGAAGTTTAATTCGAATGGCTGTAAATCGAATGCTTGCTGGCGCTTGGCCTTTATAACTAGCAAGCGCTTTTTCGCATAACGTATCTGCCATTGTCCAGTCTCCTTCTTTGATTGCCTCTTCCATAAGATGGGAAAATAATTTAGGCATATCATAGCCCTGCAGATGGAGATAAGTGGAAAAAATGGGATAATTGCTTAATAAATACTCTAAACCTTTCGGATCATGAACCGCGCTAATCCTTAACATCCGCTTATGAAGGGAAAAGAACATGTCTTGCATTCCGGAATCGCACCAATTTAAATTAGGAAAAGCCTTGTTGCCCTCATAGGAAAGCGGAAAATCTAAGGCATAAAATACAAGTAGATTTGCATAAGCACCGCTCTTTTTGATCGCCTCAGCCACGTACTCTTCCAGCAGGCGAACAGAGTTTTTATAGTCATCCGAATTTATGTTTTTATTGATAGATAATTTTAACTTCCGAGCTTCAAATAAAACATTTAATAGATAATCGCCATTTTTCAACCCTTCCTCTTTTAGTCTTTCTCTCAACAAATTCTTGCCACCTATGCTTACTCTACGAGATGAGCAACCTATGCGAAAGATGTCTTGTTTCACATAAGCTTTAAAAAAAGGAAAACGCTTTATCACTCTGCCATAGCGAGCGTGTATCTCTTGAGCGAGCTCAAGGCTTTTACTACATCTGCGAGGATAGCCTTCTTTGACATACTGGATCACGACTTTGCTTAAGCAATAATTCCATTTATAACCAAACTCTCGATTAGGAGTCTGATCGGAGTCCCCCCACCACAGGCGATCTAAGCACTCCCTTTGCGCATAACTCCTCCATATAGGCCCTGTTATGTCTTTATATCCTTTTGCTAAGCGTTCGAATTGCAAAAGATCTTTATGACTTAAATGGGAGTAAATTTGATCGACTACATTTATATCCAACTGCAAAAAATCAAATGCAG
Source organism: Candidatus Protochlamydia phocaeensis (assembly GCF_001545115.1). Classification (NCBI taxonomy): domain Bacteria; kingdom Pseudomonadati; phylum Chlamydiota; class Chlamydiia; order Parachlamydiales; family Parachlamydiaceae; genus Candidatus Protochlamydia; species Candidatus Protochlamydia phocaeensis. Next base: position 294,379 of record NZ_FCNU01000028.1, on the reverse strand, counting down.
TCGGACTTTTCTCCTCTATTTTAGAAGCTTCCTCTCCTGTTTCAGAATCAAGCCCTTTTATTTCGGAAGAGGCACAATTTAAGTCTTGGCAGTGTCTTTTACTTCCCATCAAAACATCAGAAGCGCTTGCGGGCACCGTTGAAGAGATTTGATTGAATTTCCTCTTCCTTCCATTAATAGAGGAGCCTTCAAAACCAACATTAACTAAACAATATGTCCGCTGTTGGATTTGAACGACTTTGTCATCCGTTTCCAAATTATTAGCGGAATTAGGAATACAATCTTTATTAGAAGCAGGGTAATTCTTAACAATACGATCAAAAGCAGACATATAATTATTAACACAATCAGCAAACATGGCAAAAACCTTTACACCAAATTAAAATGGAAAATTTATAAATGAGAAAATTTATCTTAATAAGAAGAACTCTTAAGGATAGCTTTTAGCTAGGATTTGGGTGAGAGTCGCAGAACATAGACTTCCTACCAAACCATCTTTGACATGTAAATGGCCAAAAGAGGGGACCCAATTGTTATCAATTGATTGGCAGAAATGCCGCCTAGCGGCCTAAAATAAAAAATTAGGTCAGAGTTAAAGAAACCAAAGCCTTAAGTAAACTGTAAGCATTCATCTTAAAGGTCTAGTATCTTTCCTCCATTTGAAAGTTTAAACTAGTAAATAGTTTAACTATTTGATTGCTAGCGTAGAGTATGTATTAAAATTATTGAATAAACGTTATAAAACTAAAGCATTTTCACACAAAATTAAAATTAGCAAAAAAACAAAAATAAAAGCAAATCAATTTATTACTTAACCTCAATTAAGACAAAGGCTTTAAATGAAATTTAATAGATAAAATAACTGTATTGAATAATTAGGTTTTAAAGAGATAAGGGGCTCTTTTATAACTAGTCTTAGCTTCTTATTTGATTCATTTGGTTAAGTAAATCACACTTTAGATAGCTCTCAACAAATTGACGAACAGAATCTTGAGAAAAGAATCGATCACCGCCGCACCTCTTAAGGCGAGAAAAAGCAGTCTCTCTTAACCTGAGTTTGGAGTTTTTGCCCTTTGGACTGCTTTCAAAGGGCAAAAAACTCCAAACTCCGATTAATAAGAAAATGCTAAATAATATTAGCTCTTATATTGCCTTCTAATTTCGCTTTTACAAAAGCGACATCAGTCTGTAATTTTTCCGGTACATGACTTCCCCAGGCTATTATGGCCCTTTCATAGTAGTCAAGCGCTTCTTCCCATTTCTTTACTTCCTTTTTTACAGAACCAATTTGCTCCCATATAGAAGCAATCTCCGCTTGATCCCAGCTTTTTAAGTCTTCTATTGCATTATCATAAAGCTTTTCTGCTTCTTCCCATTTTTCCAATTGCTTTTTTGCACAAGCGACATTAAGCCGCAATCCTAATGGAATATTGTTGCCCAAAGCATTCCTTGCTTGAGCATATACTCCCTCTGCCTCTTCCCATCTTTTTAATTGCATTTTTACATAAACGGTAGAACCCCATACACCTGCTGGAATATTGCTGCCATATCTGTTCCTTATTTGAGTATATAAAACGTCCGCCTCTTCCCATTTTTTTAAATGCATTTTCACATAAGCGGCATTAATCAATCCTTCTACTGAAATGTTGCTGCCCAAAGCGTTCTTTGCTTGGTTAAATAAAGCATCGGCTTCTTCCCATCTTTTTAATTGCATTTTTACATGAGCAATATGGGTCAATATTTCCCCTGAAATACTGCCACCCCAAACGTTTCTTGCTTGAGTATATAAAACGTCCGCCTCTTCCCATTTTTTTAATTTCTCTTTTACATACGCCTCATTAATCAGTTCTTCTTTGGGAAAAGTCCTACCCAAAACGTTTCTTGCTTGAGTATATAAAACATCCGCCTCTTGCCATTTATTTAAATGTACTTTTATTATGGCTGCTTTGCTCCAAAATTCTTTCGGCACCTGACCATCGTAAGCTTGAAGAGCCTTTGTACAAAAAATTTCTGCTGTCGGCCATTGCTTTGCCTGCAATTCTTCCTGCATATGATCAAATAATATTTTAGAAAAATGATATCCGTTCGGATAAAGGAAAGCGGCAAAATCAGGATACTCTCTAAGTAAATAATCCAAGCCTTCTGAATCATAAAGAACGCAGGATTTTAGCAGATGTTTATAAAAAGAAACGTTTTGAAAAAAAATGGGAAGATCTTTGAGCACAGAAACCGCAATCAAAAAAGCATATGCCCCGCCTATTTGTATAGCCTTGGTAAAATACTCTTTTGTCAACATAGCCTGCTCTTCTACCTCTATTTCTTTGCTCTCCTTAGAAAAATCTTTCTGCCATCTAACCGTAACTGGCTTTAAACGCCTAGCCTCAAATAAAGCTCCTAATAAGTAATCCCCTCCTTTATTTTTTTCCCCAAGTAGTCTTTTAAAGAGCTTTTTCTGATGGATCTGCTTAGTGCTTTGAGAAAAGCTTCCTAAGCGAGCAAGGTCTTGGACCATATAAGCTTCGCAACATGGAAACCGCTTAAAGATCCCTCCAAAACGCTTTTTTATTTTTTGAACCATTTCAAGGCTTTTACCTAACCGGATGGGATGCCTCTCTTTGACAACATATTGGATCATCGCTTGGCTTAGGCAATATCTCCACTTATTGGGGTGCTCTTCATTAGACGGAAGATCGATCTCTGGCCACTCAAGGCGATCGAGGCACGCTCTTCTGACATAATCTGCCCATATAGGTTCTGTGATCCCTTGGTAGGCTTTCGCTAGCCTTTCAAATTGTAAAAGAGCCTTGTGATCCAATGTTGAAAAGATCCGGCAGATTAACTCGGCAGGCAGCTGCAAAAAATCAAATGACTCTTCCCTGCTTGCTTGTATAAGAGAAACATCTTTAACAAAATTGTTATTAAAGGAAGAAAGAATGGATTCAGTTCCCCCTTTTTCTGGGCTGCCGATCCTTCTCTCAACATCTTGCTCGGAAAAAGGCCTTTCCTTCTCTTCCGAATCTGCCACTGAGCATTCGCCTCTAAAAACCTCTGTGACCTTACAGGTTCCTTGTACAACATCTAGCGTGCAGCGCCGTTTGATGGCTCTTACAGGATTTGCATTGATTTCGTTTAATGCCTTTCGGGCACTCTCTTCCCATTTCCTCTTAAAATGGGTATAACTCGAAGGAATAGGAAGAAAAGATAAGGGGTTTGTTTGATATAGAGGATAATTAGAACCATCAACTTGCATATGATAACCTTAGAATTAAAACCTTATATAAATTAATTATTATTTTTTAGATAAGCAGGCAATCAACGCCTGCTAGGTCTATCCTGTTGTTTGTAGAAAATGGATTAAATAAGACAAGTCTCTCCACTAAGCATAGAAAGGGCGAGAGTGCACTTGCAATTTTTAGAAAAAAAGCATACTTTCGATATAGATTCAGCCGCCCATTTCCTCTCCGATTAAGTAACAGAACGCCCTAGTGGTTTAATTTATCTTTCACTACGTGCATTTTCTCGGTTATTTCCGGAGAAATGCCAGTGCCATAGATAGCCTGAATGCATTCCAAATGTCTCTCTGCTTCTTGCCATTTCTTCAATTTGATTTTTACACCGAGCGCATCATTCCATACCGCTAAGGGCAACTGATTGCCAGAGGTAGCGATTGCCTTTTCATAGAGGACATCGGAGTCTTTATATCTATGCATTTGCAACTTTATCAAAGCCACATCAGCGAATATGCCTGCCGGCACGTCATTGCCATAGGCTTTGATCGCCTTTGCATAGTGTTGGCTTGCTGCTTTCAAATCTCCTAATTTTGCTTTTATAAAAGCCACCTGGACAAATGTTTTTGCTGTGAGATTTTTTCCCATGATCGCTAGCATTTGCGTATAAAGGTCATCCGCTTGCTGCCATTTCTCTAATTTTATTTTTATGAACGTTAGTTCCCTTAATAACTCTAATTTTCTAGTGAAGAGATTTGCTAGAGCAGCATCCGTTGATTTCTGTCCTGACTGGTCCAGATGGCCTATTATAAAGGTTAAAAGGGTATCTGCTTCTTGCCATTTTCCTAATTCTATTTTTATAGACGCAATCTTAGCCAAAGCTGTTAAATCTGATTTATCAGCAAATGGCAGCAAGGCGTCTTGATAAAGCGTCTCAGCCTCTAGAATTTGATTTAATTGAAGTTTAATTTGAATGGCTTTAAACCAAAGATTTTCTGCAACGTCTTCTTTATAACTAGCAAAAGCTTTTGCGCATAAAGCATCTGCCACTGCCCACTTTCCTTCTTTGATCGCTTCCTTAATGAAATCAGCCAATAACAGAGGAACATAATAACCATACGGATAGAAGTGAGTAGAAAAATCAGGATAATTTTTTAATAAATACTCTAAACCTTCCAGATCATGAGCCGCACAGACTTTTAACAGCCGCTTATGAAAGGAAAAGACCATGTCCTCCATTTTGATAATGGGTTGATTTCCAGAAGGAGCAATATTGGAATTGGCATAGGAGCTTGGAATACTTAAAGCATAAAACAGAAATAGGTTTGCATAAGCCCCGCCTTTTTTGATCGCCTCAACCATGTACTCCTCCAACAAATCGAAGGAGTCTTGATAGTGCTTTACATCTGTGACTTTAGAGATAGACCCTCTTAACTTCTTTGCTTCAAATAAAGCATTTAATAGATAATCTCCGCTTTTCAGCTCGTCTTCTTTTAGCTCTTCTATGAATAAATTCGTGTCACCTCTGCTTGCTCTAAGCGAGCTGCCTATACGAAAGATGTCTTGTTTCACATAAGCTTTAAAAAAAGGAAAACGCTTTATCACTCTGCCATAGCGGGCATTGATCTTCTTAGCGAGTTCAAGGCTTTTACTAAATCTGCAAGGATAGCCTTCTTTGACATATTGGATCATGACTTTGCTTAAGCAATAATTCCATTTATAACCAAACTCTCGATTAGGAGTCAGATCGGAGTCCCGCCACCAGAGGCTGTCTAAGTGTTCCCTCTGGGCATAACTCTTCCATATAGGCCCTGTTATGTCTTTATACCCTTTTGCTAAGCGTTCGAATTGCAAAAGATCTTTATGACTTAAATGGGAGAAAATTTGATCGACTACATTTACATCCAACTGCAAAAAATCAAATGCAGCCGGACTTTCCCCCTCTATTTTAGAAGCTTCCCCTCCTGTTTCAGAATCAAGCGCTTTTATTTCGGAAGAGGGACAATTTAAGTCTTGGCATTGTCTTTTACTCCCCATCAAAACATCAGAAGCGCTTGCCGGCACTGCTGAAGAGATTTGATTAAATTTCCTCTTCCTTCCATTAATAGAGAGGCCTTCAAAACTAACATTAACTAAACAACATGTCCGCTGTTGGATTTGAACGACTTTGTCATCCGTTTCCAAATTATTAGCGGAATTAGAAATACAATCCTTATTAGAAGCTGGATAATCCTTAATAATACGATTAAAAGCGGACATATAATTATTAACACAATCAGCAAACATGGCAAAAACCTTTACACCCAATTAAAATGGAAAATTTATGAAGGAAAAAATTATCTTAAAGAAAAACTTTTAAGAATAGCTTTTAGCTAGGATTTGGAATGAGAGTCGTAGAGCATAGGCTTCCTACCAAACCATCTTTGACATGTGAATGGCCAAAAGAGTAGCCAAACTTGTTATCAATTGATTGGCAGAAATGCCGCCTAGCGGCCTAAAGTAAAGAATTAGGTCAGATTTAAAGACACCAAAGCCTTAAGGAAACTGTAAGCATTCATCTTAAAGGTCTAGTATCTTTCCTCCGTTTGAACTTAAACTAGCGATAGTTGAATAGATTAACTATTTCGATTACAATTCAATCAACTAATTTTATAAAAAATTAAAATTAACATTTAATAAATAAAAAATCAACAAATTTATTATTTGTCAAATAAAAGTGATTAGATAAAAGAAAAAGGCTTCTGCAAATAGGTTAATTGGCTAGTGATCTCTCATGAAAGAGGCAAAGAACTATTTTCCGACCATTAAAGGAAGGCTAAGCCTGCTGTCTGCTTTCTAGAGCCTGCAACTTCCTTCTCCTTTTATCTAGAACAAGTTGCGCTTGTGCCAGCAGTTCTGCTATAGCCTCTGGAGCGGATAGCGTTCTTCCTTTTTTTTCTCTCCATAATCGCTTCGCAAAAATTTTGATATCGTACAAAAGAACTTCTGCCTCTGAATCCGTTTTATCTGTTGATTCTTTTTCTAGATTTTCCGCGCGCTGTACAAAGACTTCAAACTCTCTTTTTACGGCTTCTTCTTCTTCATTTTCTAATTCCAATCCCAGAGAAGAAAGCGTCGAGAAAGTTAAATGGGAAATATTCTTTTCGTCTTCCGTTCCTAATTGATTGAACCGACATTGAAAGCGATTAATCAATCTTTCAGTCGCAAAAACTTTAAATTTCTGGTAAGACAACTCGCCTAATTGATTATGCAGCCAAACAGAAAGAGGTTTCTGCGTACAAACACCTTTAATTTGCCTCCTATACGGACGTCCGCTAAAGCAACGGTTTGATTCATCAGACTTGCACAAGCTCTTTTCTAGACGGTGCACGACACTTTCCATATCCTCATCTTCTTTACAAGAAATCTTTGTAATAAAATCCAAAGAAATTTGCTCGCTTGTCAAACCTGTATACGTCAGGCTTTGAATTTTTTCTGGGGAAAGCACGTCTTTTTTTATAATATTCACCAAGTAGGAGATTTTTTCTTTGGAATCCATTTCCCAGTTGATTCCTTGCTTATCATCAATGATTTGTTTAAAATGCCAGATTTGCGTGCTCGGATTGCTATTAATCACTCGCAAAGAAAAAGTCGGCCGCCCGGCTTCTCTTTCAATTTCATACAGAACAAAATGATCTTTAGTTCCGCCGGGAAGAATAAGAACATTGCCTCGAGAAGGATCGGAAAGAAACTGCTGGACTCGCTCAAAAAACAGGTTTTTTTTTAATTTCAATATGCGGGCCGCTGAAAATTGACAAGCGAAATTAAATTGGTTAATTAATTGCTCATAAAGCAAGGCCTCTGAAGAATTAACGGACAAGGTTTTCTTATAGGCTTTTAACAAGTGAAGCATTTGATTCAAAGTCCGAGAATTTTCATTTCCTTCTAGTTCATTGACTTTAGTTAGATGACCTCCCAAGATGAAATGATAGAAATTTGTTAAGAACAACCTCGGCTGTTGGCAGAACTCTTTTATTGTTTCTTTTACAAACAATGGCGTGATGATTTCCATCTTTGCCATGGATTGTAAAATATCTATACTGATTTGATGGATGTTTTTCTCAATGGCTCGTTTAAAGCCAAAAAAACGAAGAATTTTCCAATACCAAGGCGCTGTCTGGTATAACCGATCTTGAAAAGCCCGTAGAGAACGGACTAACTTTTGCATAGGCTGCTGGATTGCTGCCTTTTCCTCTTCTTCAAGCCAATAGAAATCCTTCAGGTTTTCAAATGTCTGTTGAGTCAAATCTAAAATTTTTTTAGCGTTTAAGGTTTTCCTTTTTTTTTCCGTAACCAGCGAAAACCTTTCGCCTTCCTGCGAAAGATAAAGCGAACGGTTGTCGGCTAATTGCTCGAATTGGGCGACGAAATGGGCAAAATGAGAGGATAAAATAGTTGGCATATTATTGAGCTTGGTAGCAGATATATAAAAAATAAAATTTTTAATAAATTTTAGAAGTTTATTAATAAGATTGTATAAAGAAAAATAAGCTAAAACAACATCAAATATAAGACCTTGCCTGCAAATTCATAATAATTTCAATGTCTCTGCTCTTGCAAAAGCTTTTGATCACCCTGAGCCTGCACAAGCCTGCGAATGAGAACCAACTTCAAGCCGCCCATTTTAAAATTTAGCTGCGATAAATAATAGGCTTCGCTATGCTTCTTAGTGTTTATCCACTTTACTTTAACCTGGAGAAATAATGAAAGTTTTGACATTTGCATTTTTTGCTTTAGCTGCTTTTTGTGTTCATTGTTTAACTCCTCTACATGCCACGGAGACATCTATGCCCCAACATCCCATTGCTGTTATTGAAACAACTCAAGGTAACATTGAAGTTGCCTTAAGACCGGATATTGCGCCCAAAGCAACAGAAAACTTTATCAAGCATGCCCAGGACGGTTATTATAACAATGTAATTTTCCATCGCGTGATTAAGGGTTTTATGATTCAGGGAGGCGATCCTACTGGAACAGGCCGCGGCGGAAAATCCATTTGGGGAACTCCATTTGAAGATGAAGTGACAGATGCGGTTAAATTTGATAAACCAGGCCTTTTAGCCATGGCCAATGCCGGTCCCAAGACGAATGGCAGCCAATTTTTTATTACGACAGCTGCGACTCCTTGGTTAAACAAAAAGCACACCATTTTTGGCGAAGTGATCAAGGGATATGATATCGTACAAAAGATCGAATCGACTAAAACAGGCCCCGGAGACCGCCCTGTTGAAGATCAAAAGATCTTGCGCATTACCATTAAAGATGGCAATTCTAAAGCGTCTTAATCGCCCCTCTCCTCTCTGCCTTCCTAGAAGGCAGAGAATCTGCTCAATAACTGGAGTTTTGAATTTATTTTGTCTTCCCTTTCTTAAAACGATGTAGGCAGCTTACCCGCTTGGCTCTTGAAATCGACCAGCTCTTTCGCTAATGATTCTCCTTCAGAGCGAGCAATCAAGACAGCGCAAGTGGCATTCCCCAACACATTCACCGTTGTTCGCAGCATATCTAAGATGCGATCAACAGCAATAATTAACCCTATGCCTTCAACAGGCACCCCAATTGTATTGAGAATCAATGTCACCGAGATCAGGCTAGCAGAGGGAATGCCGGCAACGCCCATCGACGTCAAAAGCGCCATACACCCAATGAGGCCGATCGTATGGACATTAAGAGGAACTCCATAAACCGTAGCAATGAAAAGGGAAGCAACGGTCATGCATAATGCCCCTCCTGACATATTGAGAGAAGTTCCAAGCGGAATGGAAAAACTGCAAATGCGATTAGACACGCCTGCTCGCTTTTCAACGCATTCCAGTGTAATGGGCAAAGTGGCAGCGGACGAACTTGTCGAAAAAGCAGTGAAAAGAGCGGGAGATAGGGCATAAAAATAGGGAATGGGATTGACCTTCGCAATGACAATCAACAGCATGGGAATAATCACAAAACTATAGGCAAGCAAGCCTGCAATAGCAGTTAAAAAATACCAAGCCGATGAGGCAATAGATTCTAACCCTGTTGTCGCCGTCACCTTAGCGACTAATCCAAATACGCCGATGGGAAGCGCTGTCATAATTAAATAAGTCATTTTCATTGTGATTTGAAAAATTCCTTCCCAAAACTTCAAAATCACCGACGCAGATCCAGCTTCTATTTTAGAAAGGAAAAATCCAAAAAGAATACTATAAACAATCAATCCTAGCATCTGCCCTTGCGAAGCAGCCGCTAAAATATTTGAAGGGATAAGCCTAAAAAGAATTTGGGTGAAAGTCTCAAAAGCTCCTCCTGCCTGCGGTTGAAGATTAACCGGAAGGGCATGTGCAGGATTGACTGCTGACATAGAGGCAAGAGGATCAGCTGATATTTCAGAAAAAATAAAAAAGAAGCCGCTTATTCCAACTAAAATAGCTAAAGAAATGGATAAAAGATAAAAACCGAATGTCTTAATTCCCAACAGGCCAAAAGAAGAATCGGATGCCATCTTGGCAGCGCCTAAAATGATCGAAGCAGAGACAAGCGGAACAGCGACAAGATGGAGGGCATTCAAAAATAGCTGACCAATCAAGCTGTAAATATTGACATAAGACACTCCACCTATGGCTTGATCTGTCCCCGTTATCCAACCCGCAAAAATGCCCAGCGCAAGAGCAATAAAAACTTTTAGGAGAACATGATTTTTCATTTAAATTCCAAACAAACCTGATTTCAAGCATTTAACAGCAAAAAACTCAACAATTTAAAAAAAACGATTAGAATAAAACGATTTTTTATTACAATCAAGCGTTTTCAATATCCATCTCTTCAATTAAAATAATTAACTTGAAAGGATAACGAAGATAATCTAATTCGTTTAATAACCGAATTAAATAATGGGGAGACTTTAATTTAGAAAAGAAAAGAATGGGAATATGCAGATGCATAGAGGCATTTGCTCGTTTTAGCAAAGTCTGTGCGTGTGTTCCTGCTAAGGGACCGCTTAAGACTAACAAAGGCCATGTCGATTGATTGGCGCTTAGCCGTTCATTTATCTCTTCTTCTGCCCACTCGATTTGCATGGCTTCAAAACCGGATTGATCAAACACTTGTTTTAGTGGATCTAAAGAGAAAGAGGCTTCTCCCGTAAGAAGCACTTTTTGTCCCTTGGTCACTTCTGGTTCGCTAAGCGTGAGGACACTGATTTGCTGATTGTCCTGCTTTGCCTTTGTTAAGGCTTTTTCTATATCCTGATTAATTTGCTCCAAGCTTTGATAATTTTTTAATAAAGATAAGACGACGCCGTGAAAATGAATATCTTTAGAGTCCGGAACATCCCGGCTTAGATTCTCTAAAAAGTGTTGAAGGAAGAGGCGGCCAAAATGTTCATCGATATCATTGAAGATCAATCCAAAGCGTCCTTTGCCCAAATAAGCAGCCATTTCGCATTTTTTAAACAAATCAGGAATGGACTGGCTGAGTTTTTTTAAGATATGCTCTTCAGGTAAATGATCTTCTTGATCGGATACACCTTCTAGCGGGCTTAACTCTAAAATAGCCAGGGTATGCGCCGCTGAAAAATGATAGCCTTGCAGATACCTTTTTTGTAGATAGTCATAAAAAGCCTGGGCATTAAATAAACCTGTCAAAGCATTGTGATGGGTTTTATAAGCCAGCCGATACATTTTTTTGAGCGAACTGAAAAGACGCTTTTGTAAAGTCACGCGATCAAGGGGTTTAAATAAAATATCGTCGACGTTGGCCTCATAGACTTTTTCAATCAAGCGAGCCTCTTGACTAACCGTCACCATGGCAATTAAGAGATTGTCATTATGGAGGCTTTTTAATTGATTCAGTATTTCAAAAGAATTTTCGTCGGATAAACTGATATTCAATAGAATGACATCCGGCTGAAAGTGCGATACCCTTGCAGATAGTTCAGAAAAATTTGTTGTCCATTCTAATTCCGCGCCCAATGGCTTTAACGCTTGTACAATATATTGACAGACATCTGGATCGTCATCTGCAATGAGAACTTTATACCCTTCCAAAATCGGCTGCGAGGGAGGAGGCTCTAATAAAAGCTTAAGGGCTTGCGTAGACAGAGGAAGCGTTGAAACTAAAGCAAGGCCTTCTTTAATGGCTTCTGCTTGCTTATTACTGTCTTGGCTTTCAGTTAAAAATCCAATAGAATTAAAAAAGCTATCTTCTCTTTGATAAAAACTGCGGATCAAATCTTCGCCCGTTAGGCTAGAGTGATCATAATGAGCTTGTACCAGAAGAACGTGGGGAACAATCTCTGAAGAGAAAAGTTTTTTTATGGCAACTTCAGGATTTTCTTCTATCAAGGCCGCAGCTACATTGTCCTTTCCGCTTTGCTCTAGGCATGCAATCGAAGGCTGATCTGCCGTTATCGCATAGAGAAGCGCGCTGTGTTGAAAGGAACCGGGCTCTTTTTTCTGCTCTCCGCCTTCCCGTTCTGCCATTTGAAAGCCCATTTTGATTTTTGTAAAAAATTCATCCAAAGAAGCCGTCCAAGAGGGATTGAATGTTCCCAAGCGAAGAGCCTCGATTTGCCGAGAGAGTTCGTCCTCAAGCTGTTTGCATAATTGGCTGACTTTAAAATAGCCATAAGAGCCCGAACTTCCTGCGATCTTATGGACATCTGCTTTTAGAACTTGGACATTTTCAATAGTAGGCTCTTTTTGAACGATTAAAATTAATTTTTCCAAGCGTTCAATCTTATCAAAGATAGATTTTTGATAAGCCTCTCTTATATCGGCTAAAAAATCTGCGGGAAGCGGCTGATCCAAAGAAGACGTGGGTTCAATATGGCATAATTGCTTGAAAAGATATTCGGCTTCCTGAGGATTGATGGGCTTTTCCAGCACTAAATCGACGTTTAAAGCTTCCTTGAGAATGCGGAAACTTGCAGCATCGTGGTAAATGCGCGAAAGAAAGCCTATTGGCAGATCAAGCTTTTTCTTTTCCCTGAGCCAAGCAACTAACTCAAATCCAGACCCATCCGGCAGATGACCGTCAATGATAAACGCCTGGTACTGCCCCCCCTCTTCTATTTTTTGCTTGGCCTCTTCAATTGAATAGGCTTTATCCAGTCCGATTTTTAGAGAGCTTGCCAATTGCTGCAAATAGGCGCAAAAGTCAGGGTCGTCATCTACGCATAAGACGTGGTAGGCCATGTCTTCCCGTTTAGCAGGACTCTTCGCCGCTGCTTGCAGCCAGGCTTGAATTTTTTCCCATTTTTTAGAAAAAAAAGGCAGCATAATTTCTATCCTGTTTAATCACATATCAATTAAGCATTTAAATAAAAATATATCAACGGTATAAAGCAGAAAAGTAGATAAATTTATCTTATGTCAGTTTAATTAAATAGCCGGGAAAAAGCGGATTCTATCAATTGTATTCTTAATCATGAGGCTATGAATACCAACCCTTTTAAATTCACTTTTCTATCCTGGCATGCCTATCCCGGCCAACTTAAATACTACGGGTTGGCCTTAATCATTTTCCTTCTAGGATGCCTTCTGACTTTTGGCGCTTACCGCTATTATAAGCTCGACGATCTCAATCATCTCCAATCGGAATTTAACCGCATATCAGATATCCGTTTATATATTATCCAAGAAGCGCTGGAAGATACAATCGAGCAGATGGATTATATTAAACAATTTTACTATTCGTCATCCGAGGTCAATGAACATAACTTTCATTATTTTGTCCGCAACTCTCTTGACCTTTATCCCAATTTAGTGGAAATCGGTTGGTTTTCAAGTGACAATAAGGAATTTCCCCCTTGGGATCAAAAGACTTCTTTGAATTTTATTTCTTTTGATGAAGAAGCCAAACGAACCAATCATTTTTTCCCGCTTAATTATTTGGAAATTTCCCATTCTCGAAATCCCTTATACATCGATATTAAATTTTTTTCGGATTTTAAATATTTATTAGATCACGTTGCCGATTATTCTTCGGTCGTCATTTCAGACACAGTTGCCTTTTTTCAGGATGGGTTTAAGCAAGGATTCTTTTTGTTCGATCCCATTTTTTCTGCGGATTATAATAGCCAAGGGCGTCCCAACAAAGACAGCTTATTGAGAGGTGTCCTCATTGGGCTTTCAGATTTTGAAACGATTGTACAAGGAATAAGAACCCGCATTGATTCTAACGGCATTAATATTGGAATTTATGACAATCATAATGGAAGTAGAAAGCTTTTATATTGGAATACAGGCAACAATGAGAAGATAGAGAAACCCCTTGCGCAATGGAAACAATGGACACGCAGCCATACCTTTAATATGGGTAACCGTTCTTGGACGATTGAAGCCACACCCACTCATTACTTTTTCAACCAATATAAAAACACCACTCATTGGGAGGTGCCGATTATCGGCCTGCTGCTCTCGGGCTTAACAACTTTTTATTTTTTAGTCTTGGTCAATCAACGCTTGTTAATTGAACAAGAAGTTAAAAAAAGAACGGAAGAATTGGCTGAAATTAACCGTATTTTGCAACAAGAAATTCATGAAAGACAGCGAATTGAAGAGGATTGGACAAAAAAACAGCGTTATCTGCAAAGACGTCATGAAGCCTTAGAATACCTGACCAAGTTTACAACCTCGGAATTGAAAAATGCCATCCATGAGGTAACGCTGCGAACCGCTGCGGTTATGCAAGTCGACCGTGTAAGCATCTGGTTTTACGAGTCTAAACCGCAAAATGAAGTCCTCTCTTGCGCTGGTCTGTATTCCTTTTCGACCCATTCTTTTTCCGATCATCTCGAGCTTTCTTCCTCTTATTTTCCCCATTATTTTACAACATTAAGAAAGCGTTCCCATTTAATTATTCCATCAATCGATAATCCCGAATTAAATCAAGAGCTAGCCTCTTATCTAGCGACTTTTCATATTATCTCTAAACTAGATATTCCCATCATATTTGAAGGAAAACTGCTCGGAGTCTTGTTTTGCGAAGAAACCCGAGATCATCGAGATTGGGCGCTAGAGGACCGCCACTTTGGACAGACCATTGCTGATATTATTTCCATTATGATTGAACAATCGGCCAGGCGGAAAGTTGAAAAAGCCCTTCAAGAAAGCGAGGAGCGTCTGCGCTTTATTACCCAAAAAGCCATTGATGCCATTATTTCGGTTTCTGAAAAAGGAGAAATTATGTCCTGGAACTATGGGGCCGAGCAGATATTCGGCTATGCGGAAATAGAAATCTTAGGAAAACCGCTCAGCCTCATTCTGCCCCACCAAAGCATTCAACATTTTGAATCTACGAAATCGATGGAAATGGGAGGCAAACATAAGAATGGAAAAAATTTTCCCGTAGAAATTTCTCATACCCGTTGGCAAAGCGGCTCTCTCTATTTTGATACTGTCATTATTCGCGATATTACGGAAAGGAAAGAATATGAACAAAGGCTCATTAAAGCCATGAAAGAAGCAAGAGCCGCCAACCAAGCCAAAAGTGAATTTTTGGCAACCATTTCCCATGAGCTGCGCACGCCTCTTAATGCAATTATTGGCTTTGATCAATGCCTGCTAATGGGCATGGACGGTCCCATCAACGAGCAGCAGCAAGGCAGCTTAAAAAAGATCGAAAAATCGTCCTTTCATTTATTAACGCTAATTAATGACATCTTAGATTTGGCAAAAATTGAAGCCAATAAGATGGAATTAGAAATTTCTCCTGAAAACATCGTCGAAATTATTAATTCCTGCATTGAGGAAATCCAACCCTTAGCTCAACAAAAGCAGCTTGCTATCAAGCTATTTATCGGCCGCCCCTATATTCTAATGGAAATAGATAAAATCCGCGTCAAGCAAGTACTTTTAAATTTATTGGGGAATGCCGTCAAATTTACAGAATCGGGTTTTATTCAAATTGTCTTGATCAACCATCCTCATTCGGTTGAGATACAAATCACAGATACAGGTATTGGATTAACTTCAGAAGAAATTGCTAAAATTTTCAAACCTTTCTCTCAAGCAGATAGCTCGATTACCCGTAAATTTGGGGGCACGGGGCTTGGACTTGCCATTTGCAAAAAAATTGTTGATTTACATGGCGGCACGCTTGATGTTCAAAGCCAGAAAGGCAAAGGCAGCACTTTTATTCTTATCCTTCCCAAAACTCAATAAGAATTTAAATGCAAGGACATGGCCTTGATCTACTCTTTTATCTTCTATCTTTTATTTTTCTTTTTCAGTCGTTTTAATGAAAATTGTCTTTAAAAAGAAAATAAAGCGCTTAAAAATACGCTCTAAAAAATCCCGATGAATAAAAAATAAGGAGAGATTTATACATAATTTCCTTGCAGGTGATTTGAATTATTTTTATAACACACCTAAAACCTCAGTTTTGATTTTTTGCCCTTTCGATTGCATCAAAGCCTCAGATATGAACAAATGACAAGCAGGGTAGTAGCCCTGAGTGGAGGCGCAGCCGGAACCCGCGGACAGCACGCAAAAAACCATTTTTAGCCACGTGAGTGGCGCAGCTTAAGAGGGGATTAAAATCCATATTAATTGATATTTGAGATTCCTTTCTCTAGGAGACAATAGGAGATAGCAAACCCTATTGAGTTAGGTTGCGCGCTATCTCCTATCGCTTGCTAGGGAAAAGAATGCGAATCTAGGTCTGTAGCGGTTTTAATACCCTCTAAGAGACGATCCACAATCTCTAAGGGAAGGATGCCTGCATGTTGGAAAAGAAAGAAATTTTAATTGTAGAAGATAACGAAGATAATAGTATTTTAGCAGAAAAGATCCTCAATTATTATGGATTTAAAACAGTGGTCACGTCTCATGGACAAGAAGCTTTAAACTACTGTGAAACTCATCAACCCGATCTCATTCTAATGGATTTATCCCTTCCCGATATAGATGGGATGGAAGTAACCCGTCTATTACGGAAAAGGCAGCACTATCAAAATGTTCCCATTATTGCTCTTACAGCGCATGCAATGCGGGGCATCCAGGAAACCACCCAAGAGGCAGGATTAAACGATTTTCTTGCCAAGCCCTTTCTTCCCAATGATTTAATTGAGATTATCCGCAAATATCTAAGATAGACTCACTCTCTTTCACCTGTATTAGAGGTATCCTTCTCTGTAGGCATGCACTTTAGCAAAAGGGTTTGAATATCTTCTTTTGTAATAGGTTTACTTATAAAAGCAAGGGCACCGGAGATTTTGCCCCGAATTTCTTTTGCCACAATACTAATAAAGGCAAAGGGAATGCCCTTTAATCGAGAATCATTCTGTAGCTCTTGAACAATATCATATCCATTCATTGGAGACATCAACATGTCCATTGTAATTAAATCGATGTGATGTTCTCTAGCAAGCTTTAAAGCCTCCTCCCCTGTCAAAGCTGACAAGGTCTGGCAACCACATTCCTGTAAATAGGAAGATAAGAGAGCATTAAATTCATTATCGTTATCAATGACGAGAATAGTAAAATTTTTAAACTGAAGCGGATTAAAAGCAGCTTTTTCAGAATTCAATCGAGAAGAGAAAAGCTGAGAATGGGGTATCCCCAAATCCTGCGCATTCTCTTTCTTCTTTGCTTGCGGCAAAATTAACGCGAAAATTTTTCCATTCTCTCCATAAGGCAATTCTTGCATTTGGTAGCCTAAAAATCTTGCCATCGATTGAGCGATCGACAAGTCTATCTCAATATGATGACGCTTATTCGGCTGAAGCTTTTGGCCTTCAGAAGCAGGTTCGCCTACAGGCATGCTCTCAATCGAATTATCGATAATAT
Source organism: Candidatus Protochlamydia phocaeensis (assembly GCF_001545115.1). Lineage (NCBI taxonomy): Bacteria > Pseudomonadati > Chlamydiota > Chlamydiia > Parachlamydiales > Parachlamydiaceae > Candidatus Protochlamydia > Candidatus Protochlamydia phocaeensis. Next base: position 277,347 of record NZ_FCNU01000028.1, on the reverse strand, counting down.
CAATTTCTATCGGTTGAAGCGTCATAGGATCGGGTTTTACCCGTATAATCACCTCTCCTGTGCGCAAGCGACTCACAATATTATGGAGTAAGTTGATGAGAAGCCTCTTAAGCATGTCCGAGTCGGTCTCTAAAGCTAGAAGATCTCTGGGTATATCGGCAATAAGCTGTAAATTCATCTCTTTTTTTTCAAGATGCTCTCTCAATTCATTTAAAATATGGGGAATAAACGTATAAAGATTTACTTTCTCTTTACGAAGCTCTACGCCCTCTTCTAGGTTAGCTGCTTCCACAATTTTGTTAACCAAATCGAAATGCTGCTTGATCGCAGCCGAAAGCTGGTTTATAGATGATAAGTCTTGCTCATTCAAAACAGATCTCTTATTGCTAAGGAAAAAACTTAATCGACTCTGAGTAGCCATTAGAGCCGGTTTTAATTCTTGCTCCAAGCTAAACAAAAGTTGGTGCTTAGATAAATTCGCCGCTTGAAGGATTTCATAAGCCCTTTTAAGCTCATTTTCCCATTTCTTCTGTTCGGATAAATCGGATCCGATAAATAAATACTCTTTTATATTGTTTGACCGATCTTTAAAAGCCGTAATAGACAATAAGCAAGGAAACGCTGTCCCATTTTTTCTACTCATTCTCCACTCGGAATCCGCACAAATAAGATAGCGGCTGGCCGAAACCAAAATTTCAAATTTTTGACTTGTTTTAGAGGCGCTCTTCCATGCCGACTCTTTCAATCTTTGTTCCAGCTCTTGCCCCTCAAAAAGATTTAGAATTGACTCTCGATCAATCAATTCCCTTCCTTCATAGCCAAATATTTTCTCAGCCCCTTTATTAAAAGAGAGAATAGTGCCTACTGTATCAGTGAGAATAATGGCTTCTTTGGCTCGACCTAAAATCGTTTGGTCTGCTTCCGTTTTTAAATTCCAATCGGCTTGTAAATGAGAGAGCGCCTTCCGATTTCCCTCTAACTTCCAGGAATACAAAAAGATTAAAAAATTAGATAAAAAAAGAAGGGGAATGAACAAAAAAAGGAAATACTCAACATCCGAAGCCACTTTTTGATCTAGACGGTTAAGCTCACTTCTCCGATCATTGATCATTTGAGAGATGATTAAGCGAATGCCATCCATATACCTTTTCCCTTCGCTGCTAATCACACCTGCCTGAGCCTGTTCAAATCCGCCGACTCTACGCCTGTCAATGCTTTCGCTCAATTCATCTAGTTTTAATTGGATTAGGCGTTTTAACTCGCGCAATTGCGACTCTTCTAGAGAACCCGTCCAATTGTCCGATTCAAGTCTTTGAAAATCACCTTTTATTCTTCTCAATGCCGTTTGATAAGGATCTAAAAAATCCTTGCGTCCCGTAATAATATATCCACGCTGCCCCGTCTCGGCATCCTGAAGCGTTAAGAATAAATTAGAAAAATTCTGAATTTGATCGATTATCTGCCGCCGCTCTCCGATAGCAGACATCAATTTAGAAAAGCTAAAATAAGACGCCATGCTAAGTAGAAGAATGCTTAGAAAGACAAGTATTAACCCTATTCTATAGTTATTTAGCATGCTGATTCAGCCATCCGCTCTACTATTTCCAAAATTTTCAAGCTCTTTTCACCTCTATAAAGGTTTTTCTGGGAAAAATCAAACCTATAAAGATAAAAGTCAGATTCCTCATTTAAAAAAAATAAATCTATTCTTTATCTTTATTTTTTATTAATAATTTTTACATTTAATTAAATGCAGCAATATTAAATTATCTATTATAATATTAATTAAGATTTACAATTAATCTTTTACCTTTTTCATACCAAAAGTAGAAAATATGGCTAACTTGCCTTTAGGACTGTCTTATTCTCTCCATCAAAATCTCCAAGAATTTAAGGAAGAAAAGAAGATTGTTGAGCATTTAGAAAATAATCCCTTAGATTTGAAAGATTTTATTAATGCTTTTGTACAGGATTTAGAATGGGTAAATAATCAAAAAAACAAGAAATTAGATCGGGAAATTATCCGTTTGACGTTAGAAAATGCGGCAGTAGAAGCGGAAGTCGTACTAAAAATTTTTGAAGTAATAGAAAAATCAGACTCTTTTAAGGAAATTTTTCATGAAGAAATGGAGAGTTTTCCCGCTCTCTTTGATCGCTGTCTAAAAGTTTTGAAGTCGAATCAGGAATGGATGGAAACCCATCAAGCAGCGACTCATTCCATCGTGAAGAATTTTATCCATCACCATATCGATAAAAAGTCTCCTGAACTGCAAAAAAGAGTCAATGAATTGGCCTCTTTCATTTCTTCTTTTTCACTTTTTAAAGCGGCAGATGATGCCCCTGCGTTGCTTAATCAAGCCATTTCGCGCAAAAATATCCCTTTAATAAAATTATTGATTAAACAAGGCATTTTAGAAAATGAACGTTTAAACAAATCCTCTCTCTTCACTGCTGTTATTTCTATTCCTAGTTTTGAAATTTTCAACTTATTGATTGATCATGGAGTGGGTATTGAAGGAGATGGATCTCGAGAAATACAAGTGATTATTTCAAAATATGGGGATTTGGATGCATTTTTAAAAAAATACGGCAAGCTTTCTAACGAATCTAGCACAAGAGAAGAAATCAACAATCTTAAAAACATTGCCTTTTTTTTGATCGTAAGGGGATATAAAATTCCGGAAGAGAAAAAGAAATCTTCCTCTTTATTTGGCAACTATGGAAGGGAATATGGCCGTTATGACAATTCCAACCATTCAGAGGAAGAGTTTAGAAGGGAGCTTTTACAAGTTGCCAAATTGCATCAAGAATTAACTGGCTCCGAGACTCCTTATTTGAAAGACTTGGATGCTTTCTATAGATGGGCTTCTCATTTTCCCGCTATTCATTCTTGGATGGATCAAAGATCTTCCCTTGTGCTTGATTCCCTGTTAAGTCACTCTAGCAAAGCGTCTCCCGAAACGCAGAAAGGGCTATTAAAAATCTTAGAAGAAATGGGCCTTCTTTCATCTGAAAATTATTCAACTGTATTAAAACGCGCGATCGACCAAAATCCCTCTTTGTTAAAAACTTTATGCCAATTCAAGCCTCCGGATAATCGGCCCATTGCAGATTTAGATCATTTAACTCCCTTGCAGTATGCCTTTGAAAAAAAATCTATCGAATCTGCCTCCATTTTATTTGACTTTGATTCTAATCCTAATATTGTATTGCCGGGCTCGCGCTTATCTTTTATCGCCTTTATTATTTCAAGATTGACTCAATTCAAAGATCAGCAATCTCCCGCTTTAGATCTCCTGAATAAGGCTCTACAACATAATTTAGACTTGCAAAGTTTGCCTCAAGATCAGGCAACTCAAATTTGGAATGACTTGATGCAATGGAAAAATCCTAGCAGCGAAAGGATCATCAACCAGCTTTTAGATAGAGGCCTTCCTTTCTTGCTGATTAGAGATCCAAAAAGCCAAGATAGCTCCTTGCTCATGGCTCTAAAGAGCAAAAAGTTCAAAGTGGCGGAAAAATTAATGGCGATGGGAGCCCATACGCCTTTAATTAATGATCCTAATAAGAAAGGAATCACGCCTCTCTCGCTTGCTCTAGAAATAGGAGAAGATGATCTAATCCAATTTCTCTTAGATGATGGAGCAGACATTAGTCCCCTTCAATCCGATTGGCAGCTTCGCCAACTTGGAGAATTTCAGGTGCAACGAGAGAAGCAAGATCCAAAACAGGCCTTAAGAGATTTAGTCAACACTAAAAATTTAGCCAACCTGCTCGCCGATAACTTCATGAAAGACATGAAAGATGACAGAGGAGAAAGGCTAGAAGGCAATAATTTTGTCCAATCGCTCTACTTTATCAATAGCCTTTTAGGCTCCGTCATGCAAGAGGCGGAAACAGATCCTGAAATAAAGCACATATTGATACATAAGCAAGATCAAAAAGAGCGTTTCGACTCTCTCTCCAAGCAGCTTGCCCAATGCGCTGAATTTGCCGATCAGCTAGCAGCTATTCAAATAGCGCCTCGTTTTAAGAAACAGGAAATGCTTCAAACCTTTTCCAAACGCCTTTCTCATCAAATAAACCGATTAAGAGAGGGAGAATCGCTGGTTTTGCCATCAGGCTGGAGCGCAGAGAACGGCGGGCATGCAATGCTGTGCGTGTTCCGCTGTGTGGGCCAGGGAAAATATGATTGCCTGTCTATTAATACAGGAGATGGTGTCGAGCATCATGCCTTTTTGCCAAAACCAAATAAAACCTATATCAATCCCATTTGCTGTTATAAAGATTTATCGCAAGAAGAAGCGACCGATTCAACTTTCTTGCAAGCGCTATTCGAACCCCGAATCAATCCCGAACAAAAAGATTCTAACTATTCATCCTTGGATTTATATGATGGCATATTTGCTCGCTTCAAAGATAAGTTAGTCACGACTAGCCCAGAGATGAATCTCTATATCACAGCCCAGCGCTCTGGAAGCTGCTCTATCCGGGTGCTTCTGGCTTATATGCATGTTATGCTGGGAGAAGAGTCTTATAAACCGACCGCTTATTTCTTGAAAAAGACGGCTTTATCAGCCGCTATCGAGAACGAAAATCTCCTAAAAGATCAGCCTGTTCTGCAGCATATATTGAGGAAATCTGCCGAATCCCTATGCAGGAATATTCTCAAATTATCAAAAGATAATCTTCACTCTTCCCATTTTCTGGAAGATAATCTAGGAGAAATGACTTTAGGAGACATCTCTGAAGCCTTAGAAGAGGAGAAGATCAGCTTTAAATCGCAAGAGCCCCCTTCCGAACAAGCGCTTCTTTCTTTATTAGAAAGATTAGAGAAAAGAATCCAAGAAAAAAATCCTGAGCAAATCAAGGCCACCCGCTTACCTATTAGAGAGGCCGCTCGCGGCTTAATAACAGCCTTTCAAATCTTTAGGGCGGTTGGCATGGCTCCTTCTTCAATAGGAACTAGGCATCCTGATTTTTCTTTTCCACTTATAGCCCCTTTGAATACCTTAGCTTTATCGCAGTCTTTAGAATCCCTATTCAAGCAAGTTGAAAAATCCCAAGGCTTATCCACGGTCGATCTTCAACTCTCCGATCAGCCACATTTGAAGATTTTAACGCCCTCTCATATTGCTGAGCTTAGAGGAAACAGCTTAGTTGACCACTTAGAGGTCATACGAAAATTTTGCGTTTCGCAAAACCAGGGAACGGCAAAGGAGCGAGAGATGGCCGTTGAATTAGCAACGCAGACTTTGCTAAATCTTCCTCTTCCTACAGGAAATATAGGAGAAGCTTGGGAAGAATTCTCAATCGGTCAAGCGGAAAAGAGCCTCTTGCATATTTATGCGATTTCCAGAAACTTGCTCTTTAACATGCAGTCTTCACCGATAGCGTTTCCCGAGCGCATAATTGCCTTATACAAAGCTCAAGCCATTGCTTTTAAGCTTGCCTGTCAAATTGAGAAAGAAAATTTTCCCAATAAGGAATTTAAATTAGAAAATTTTTGCATCGACTATACGCCTTTGCTCAATTTAAAAACTGATGTCCATAATGTGATTTATGACACACAGACAAGACATAAACTAAACGAGCTTCTTGAGTATATGAGGCTGGCCCATCCTTCTAAACCCCCTTCTTATACCTTATTTAATTATATTCAATGGAAGCGGGAAGGGCCCGAAATTGAACTCCCCATCCCCAAAGACAGCGGTGAATCCTTTTACCTGCAAGACATTCATGACGCCATTTCAACATGGGAAAAAGAAGATAGAGAGTATGAAAATTTAAATTACGACATTAAACGCAAAATTTCTCGCCAAGAATGGCATTTAGCCAAACTATGGGAAGGAAAGACAGGCCATGCACCTACTTATTTTCTTATTCAAAGGGATCTATCCTTATTTTCGCAAATTCTCGAGAATGTCTCTGCTTTTGCCTGGCAAGAGTATTGCAATTACTCTTCAAATAAGTTCCTGATTCAAATTAATACCTCGGATAAGACGGCTAAAGTTTTCATTCAATCCCAAGGCAAATGGGCAGCCTCCACTCCGCTTCGGATAGGAAGGCATACGCCAAAAAACACGGATCCATCCAATTCTTATTCTTCGACGCATTTTGCTTTTGGGAACAAGGAAAAAAGCAAGGCCTTGTATCCCCAAGAAAGCCAAAATGCCTATACAATCAAATACACATCCGAATTAGAATCTCTCTTCTCCCTAACCAGCCAACCTCTCCTGACCCCTTACCATATTAGAATGTGGTTGTCTTCCCATCTAAACGATATTTTGGACCGGGATAATCAGGTCTTCTGCAGTTTAGCTCTCTTTTCTGAGGAAAGATTGCCCACTGCAATAGAAGAAGACCCGGCCTTGATAGGGCATTACCTAGAAACAATTGAAAAAAACTTAGCAGAACTGTCCTTTATGATGGCGGAAAGCAAAAAGGGAAAGCCATCCCTGAGCGAAGAGGAAATTAACTATCAGACAAAACTATCTCAGGCTCAGCTTTTTTTCTATCAGCTTAAGCTAAGGCTATTAGATTATGCCCAAACAGCCCATACAACAAGTCAAAAGGAATTTAACTTTTCCATCAAAGAAGAAGTCGCAGAGGTGCGGAAACGTTTAAAAGAAGAGCTGCTTTCTTTTCCCATTTCAGAGCCAAAACAAGCGTCCTTGCAGCGCTCAGTCCATTTGATTCTTGCCTCAAGCTATTTAAATTTTCCTCTTCAAGATTGGCAAGAAATAGAGGCTTTAATTGAGCATTCCTTTTACGCTCAATTTTATGCAGCCTTAAGAAAAGAGAGCGATCCTTCCGCAGAGCAAGGGGCTAAATCAGCGCTATTCAGCCTGCTTCCGCTGATTAATGATCCCTCGGATCTTTCCAAGCTTGCACCGGTTTTCAACCGCATTTTAGAGAATATCTATGGCATTCCTATCTCCTCTCTTCTTAGCTGGGAGCTTGAATTCCCCATTTGTAAAACCAACCTGCAAGGGACTCTTTATGAAATGAATCTTTTAACAGGCGAGGTCAAAAAAGATGGCGTCCGTTTAAATCAACTAGAAGCCATTTATGAAGACCCTGATTACCAGCATGCCTTCGGATCTAAACGGTTTCTTAGCAGCAGCATTATTCCCCAATCGGATACCAATATCATTTGTTATGAAGTTCTGGACGAAAGAGGGCAACCCATTCATTTTTTTGTTCCTAAGCAACAAGAGTTTCCTTGGCAAACAAAAGAGGATAAAACCCCTCCCCTGCGCATGGAAAGGATAATAGATGGAGTTCCGTATGTTTATCTTTCATGGCAAAAAGCACCGGGCTATCCACAGTGGCCGACTTTGCCCAAACACCCAAATAAAGACCATTATATTCTTTGGCAATCGCTAGAAGATTCACATATTAGAGTCGTAGATAAGCAATCGCAAGAAGTGGCTTATCTCTTTACTACAGAAGGCAAAATTCAAGAGCCTTCAGGCCAAATTAAGGAATGGATAGATATAGAGAAAGTTCCGGATAGCAAAGCGCTCGCCCATTTTGACTCCCCCTCTTATATCTTTGCTCTGCAGGACGATCAAAATCAAGACATTAGCCTTAATTTTTGCCGCTATTGCGATTCCCAAGGCTCTCCCCTTAAATTCATCCAAAAAATGGTCGAAAGGGGGGATGCCTCAGAAACCGACGAAAAGACTGCAATAGTGGAACCTAAATTGGTTTGGGAGTCTGATCCCCAATTTTTCATTTCTCAGAAACAAGAGCTAGCAGGCATTCCAAATTATCATCAATTCCTTATTTTAGAAAATGCCTCTGGACAAAAGAAGGCGCTTATTCCTATTAAAGCTTACTCTACAGAAAAAAACGCGTCTTTCGAAGGCCCTCCTTTCACTTTTGAATATGAAGTCATTGATTTGGCTGGCAACAAGTTGAATCCTAAAACTCCCAAACAGCACGCAATAAGCGCTTATCTTAGTCTCATGCATAGAAATTATGAGGATGCTTTTTCGCATTTAGAGAAAGCTTATCATCTACAAAGATATAAACCCGACGATCTCAAATATTTGGGATGGATTATTCATAGCCAAGAAGAAAATGCCGATTTCGATCCCAATGCCATCGCTGTCAGAAACTATGCGTCTTGGCTAGTCAGCGATAATTTGTTTAGAAATCCCCGCTTGATTTCTACTAAGCAAACAACCATTGAAACCCCTGCGGAAATTAAAAGCCTCTATCAAAACGAAGGCGACTGGGAGGACTATCTTAGCGGAAATGGATATTGGAAAAGAATGCCTAATCTATCCTCCGAACCCAGCAGCAAGAATTCATTCGCCGATTATGCAAGCCACCTCTACAAAAGCTATCTAAATATTAGGAAGAATGTGAATGGCGAGTTCCGCTTAGATAGTTCTAAGAAGGGAAAAAGAGAAGCCCGCCTAACGCCGCAACAAGAAATCATTTGGCTTCAAAATCTCTTAAAAATTTATTACAATGAACAGCTGGCCTTGCGCTTTACCGCTTTGGCAGAATTAGAACAATTTGATTCCGATTTCAAAACTTATGCTCCTTTTGTGCAGATCACTTCCCCTGAAATCGCTTTGCTTCCCATTAAAGACTCTTATTCTCGCAGTTCAACCTCTTCCTTTTTAGGATCTCAAATAGCCAAAACACCTACCGAAGCCGTGAAAGCTGTCTTGGAAATTTTCCCTCGCACTCGCCCTGGCAAGGGCTTCCTAGATCATTTTCTCAATTTTTATTTAATTGCTACAAAAGGAAATGAGGAACAAAAAAAAGTTCTCCTTCATCTTTTATATGATATGCGCCATGAACCTAACCCACAAAACCAAGGATACCGAGCTCTTCTTGAGGCCATTATCCTGCAGCACCCCTTAAGTTCGGGCATCATGAAATGCCTTGATGCATTGAAAGAAGGAAGGATCCGCGATGAGAAAACCGCATTTCAAGACTTGGAAAAGCTGGCTAACCGTTACTTACAGAGCAAGGATGTTCTCAATTCAGATCATCCTTACTTAGTAGAAACAGAAAGGAGGATAAAGCTTGCCACCTCTTATATTCCTGACCTTCCTTCTCCTCCCTCGTCTTTTCCTATAGAAGAGGATAGGCTGTCCCTTGCCTTTTCACCGGATTTGCGCAAAATAGCAAGGGAAAAAGCGGCCATTGGACAATCCTCTTATAAGAAAATTGTCTCGCCCAAAGATCATGCACCCTTTCCAAAATATGAACCAACAACCTTCTACGGACAAGAAAGATACAGGAAGCTGCTTGAAGATTATCAAGAGGGATGCAAAAAAAGCGATGAGGCTACCAGCTTTGTTTTTTCTCAGGCCATAGACTTTAAACGATGGAAAGCCGAATTGGAAAAGCAAGAAATAGAAGAGATAACAGCTCCCCTCTTTTTATTTGAAAACCTCATCAAACTGGCAAATAAGGCTCCTGCTATCAACGAAAAGCCTCCCCAATATCTGTCTCATCAATTGAAACAAATAGGCAGAAAACAGGCCTCAGTTTCTTTTCCGGATTTATTAGCTGCCTTTGCCCAACAAAGCAAAGCGGGCTATCAAAAACTTAACCCTTCTCTATCCGAGACTGAAGTGGAAGAGCTGCATAATATGATCGGATCCTTTATTGTGAACTCGCTAGACTTGAGGCAAAATAAAAATAAAATCACTGTAATAGATAAGATCATCCAGCAAATAGAATCCGACACCGATGCAGATGCCATTAAAGAAACCATGCAAGAGCTTGGCGAACTGATGGAGCTGGATGCTGCCGATGAAGCGTATTTGACTTCCGCTCCCCTTCTCGTTTTCCATTATCTTATGAATAAACAGGTGCGTCCCGACCAAATTAATGACCTTAAGACAATGCTTGGAGTCGAATCATTAGACCAGGTCCGTTCTCAATTCCCCAATCTTTTCACTCAAAAAATCATGGGAGGCGGAAAGACATTGGTCCTAGGAACGCTTATGGCTTTATTAAAGGCGGACGGCTATCACCTTTCCATTCTGATTCCTCCCCCTTCGCTATATGACACAAATGCGCAGGACATGAAAATACGATCTGATAAACTGTTCGGACAAAAGACTGAAACGTTTATGTATAAAAGAGATCCGGCCTATTTTAATATCGCCTATTTGACTAACGGCTATCAAATGCTTGTCCAAGCGATCGAAAAGAAGAGCTCGATCATTTTATCTCCAGAATCTCTTGAAGCGATGGAGAATGAATATTGGGGAAAACGAGAAGAGCTACGCTTGCTTTATCAAGCGCGGGCTGAATTATTGGGCGCTGAAAACCACCTAGAGGCTGAGCGCATTGACCAACAAATTCAAGCCATTAGCCGCCCCCTTAAAGTTCTCAAAGAGACCTTAAAATTAATTAAAGCAAGAGGAGTCTTTACCTTTGACGAAGTTGACCTTACTTTAAATTGCAGGAAAGAGTTGAATTTTCCCATAGGCGACTCTATCTCCCTTCCAAGACAAGCTAACGAAATACTGGCCGATCTCTTCCTATTAGCTGCAACGGACCGGGATATCTTGCAAGCAGGCCTTCGCCTAAGAGAGAATAAACAATCCGAGCTTCAGCCTGTACAATATGAAAAAATTAAGGAAACTCTATCGAGAAAATTTCTAGCCCGGATCATTGCGTCCGATAAATGGTGCGAGCGCCTTTTTCTCGATCAAGAGGTGCTGAAAAAATATCAATCAGAGCTCTTGCGCATGGAAGAAAGACCGCTGGAAAATAGTTTGAACGAAATGATAAAAAAATCCGCTTCTGTCCTAAAGGACGATGAATTATTGTCCATCTACACTGCGTTTGGGCCCAATCCATCTTTAGAAGACATAGAAAAATTCTTTTCCGGACGCTCTTTTTCCCTCCCTCAATTAAAAAAGAGGCTCGGTTTGGCAAGAGAATATGGTAATTTGCAATTTATTACCGAACTTCACGCATTCATTACGGATTTGGATAAGCCTGCCCCCGCTTACCTTCATACCCTATACCATTCAAATCAGCCTATGAAGAAACAGGCGGCAGATCTTTATACGCTTTTGCGTCAAGAATTGAATGAATGGTTGCAGGAAAGCTGGAAAAAAAGCGCGGGAGAGCATTATGGATTCTCTCGTATCCAATCTACCAAATTGATCGCCATCCCTTATTCTGCCAATAACAAACCTAGTGAAAATTCGGAGTTTGCAGATCCCTGGGAAACAGCCAATCGAACCTTGCAGCTTTATTTGTCTAACGGCCTCAAGTTTGAACAGACGATTGAGTTTATAGAAAACCTGCAGAAAAAAGTGAGGTTTGAATGGAGCCAAGCCGGCTATCCTCCTCAAACATCCGATATGCCGACAGCCCAGGCCTTTTTCAAAGCGACTGGACTCGAGCTGCTCGCCATTAATCGAGGGCAAACAGACCGCATTCATCAGGTGCAGCAGGCTCTTTTAAAAGGAGAGGAAACCGGTTTAAGCTTGATGCTCGCTTATGTCGTGGATCACGTGCTTCCCACTATAAAAATTTATCCGGAACAGATTACTCATAATGCACAAAACCTCGCCTCAATGCCCAAAGTCAAGCAAGGATATACAGGAACGATGGAAAGTGCGGACACTTTTCCAGATGATGTACAAGTTAACCTCGATAAGGGAACAAACGGCAAAGTCCTAGAAGTCTTATTAAGAGCAAATAAAACAGTGCATGTTGTAGAAGAAGGCAACGTGCAAGATCATCTCAAACAAGTTCTTGGATGGCCTAACCTTACCAATCCGCATGCTGCTCAATTCCGCGCTCTAATTGACTTGGGTCCCATCTACAAGGGCTGTAGCAGCGAACAAATCGCAACAGATATTTTAGCTTTTATGAGAAACCACCCGGATCAGGCGATGCATGCCGTTCAAGGCGTTTTATACTGGGATGATGTCTCCAACATGCTCTGCTGCATTAAATCCGGAGAAGCTGAACCTATCACGCTTCCTGCTACAGATCCCGATACGATCTTTTCCTTCACAGGTTTAAAACAAGAACAACTCTTTGCCTTTTATCCTCATCACAAATTGACAGGGGCTGATTTAGTTTTGCCCAAAGATGCCTACATTCTGCCAACATTTTCCAATACAACGCCTTTGCGAGACGTTCTTCAAGGAGATATGAGAGCCAGAGGCCTTTTTAAAAATCAACATCTTGAAACAATGCTCCTCCGTTCCACTCTTCCTATGATAGGCGATGAGATTGGAAAGCCCCATCTTCCTCAACAAGCAATAGAAACAACGCCTGATCCAAGTCTACTTTCTATAGCGGATTTGATTCCTTTCGCAGAATTCAATGAAGCGGAAAGGCAACGAATGGATTATCCCCGCTCGACCCTTCAAAAAATCAGCAACCATATCAAGGAAGCTGTTTTGCGCGAGCTTTATAAAGCAGAAAGCGACGAAGAGGAAAACCGCCTTTTTGAAAAGGCAAGGCATCTAGCGATCAGAAAACACGATTTGGCTCTTTTTGAAAAATTCGCTCAACCTCATGGGGGAGAAATCTCCTCTGAACAATTTTTATTGAGGAAAGCTGATGAATGTTTAATTCCCCTGACGGGTTATCCGCTTAGAGGAGTCATTTCATTAAATGGAGAACTATTGCCAGAATCTAATCAATTGTCTCCAGATTTGATCAAAGCTTATCAACGCATCAATCAAACGATCCAGCACGCTCTAACCAAACTCCCTCCCACTATGCCGCAATTGGGCAATTTAGAATGGGGCCGCGAAACGACAGTAGAACAGCTGGAAGAGACTTCGACGCAGCAGCATCAAGAACAGCAAACGGATTATTACGTTGAACTGGATACTTTTCAACAAATACAAGTAACCCTTACACCCCAGCAAGAACGGGCTTGGCAAGCTGGCCAATTTCAAGCGCTTGCCGCCGGAGGGCCTGTATTCCCCCCCTATCCTTTGCAACATTCGAGCCACCCTGCTATATGGCCTTTGAAAGATGTATTAGAACATCACTCTCATTTAAAAAAATACGCGCATTGCTTTGATAAAAGCCTAAGCCTGTCTGAAAATTTTCTCCGGACTGTGGAAAATGCGGACAGCCTCTTTACCTTCCATCAAAAACCTGTTTATAATGTCTTGGCCATTCTCAATCCTCAAACCCATGACTGGGAGACCGTCCTTGTCACTTTAGAAGAAGCCGCTTTCTTTAAAAAACAGCTTGCTAAAAAGGAAAAATTAAATTTTCCCATGTGGTTACTTGAACCAGAAGGTGGCGTCATCCAGAACGGACAGGCGCATTTAGAAGATTTTCCGTCTACCGCTTTAAACAATCTAAATAAACGCTTGATTCCTGTTTTATTCTTCATGGGAAATGCCAAGAGTTTAAATGCCGATCGCTGGTTTAACCATTTTAAAGAATGGGCCCAGGAAGATAGAAAGCTTAAGAAAGATCTCTTAGAAGCTGTCATTCTAGACAATGAGGGAAGCGAACAGCGTCAGTATTATCAAGATAGCCGTTTGGAAATTCTCCTGAGTGAATTTTCTCCTGAAGAAGCTTTTAAAGCGGACAGCCCTTCTGCTCTACCTGAGGATTTAGAACTAGGCATGCTTGCCGCAAATAATCGACGGATAACGATTGCTTTGAATTTATTAAACAAAGCAAGCAAGCAGATGGATGCCAATAATCCCGTCCATCTTAATACCCTTGTCGCTCTAACCTGCGAGGCTATTAAGCATTCATCTAAATTATCCGAGAAAAGACAGGCAAGGGATTTTCTTATTACCGGACTCAAACAAATTATCCAGCTCATTCAAACGGAAAAGATCTATTCTTGCACGGAAAATTTAACGCTTTTAGAGGGAATTAACGATCCTACCATCAATCAGTTACTCTGCGAAATTAGCTTAATTCTCATTAAAGAAGGCCAAATTGGCCCGGCAACTCAAATTGCCCTTTCTCAAATCCCCTCTTTCCAAGAGATTAAGCAAAGAGAGGATTTATTTAAGAATCCCCTATTCCTTCAACAAATCAAGACTATACGTACGTCTACTTTGAAAATTCTGCAAGCTTTGGGAGAAATAGAGCCAACAAATTTCGAGCAGACGGATAGCATTAAGCAAATCAATCAAAAATTAAGAGACGCTCTTACCTATAAAGAAAAGCCTCTCATTTGCGATCTAGTCATCGAATGGCTCAATCACTCAACGGCCCATAATTTAAGTGGAATCGAGGAAATGGCAATTTATGCTTTAGATCCCACATATCAAATCATCCGGGATCGAATTTCGGATACCTATTTTGGTAATAAACATGAAAAAGATACAGTCTCCCTTATCGCCGAGATTGAAGCAGCTTTCTTCAAGCATCCCAAGTCCATGCCGGCCTTAGCCAATAAAGGCAAGGAGCTGCTGGAGAGCGTAGTTAAATCGGTTATCGACCATTATGACAAGACGCCTAACCCATCCTGCATTCCTCTCGCTCGGGATTTTTATAAGAGCGGCAATTCTTTTGCCTTGAAGATTGCGAAAGACTTGCTGAAGCAGTTTAAGAAAACTCCCGAATGGAAGAGATGTTCGATAAAAGAAGTCAAATGGGTCAATCGCATTTTACAGAGCACAAAGGAAAGTGTCTGAACCGCTATTCCGAATTCAAATCCAACTGATCAACCAGCGTATTTAAGGCGGAAAGCTCTCGTAAAATTATCCTCAAACTATAAGAAAAGACAAAATAGTTCTCCACTATTTCCAGGCTGTATCTTTTAGTCGTCCTTGTCAATCTAAAGCGCGATAATTCTTCATTCAAGCTTTCCTGAGCAGAAGAAATGATGGAAAAATTAAAGGCGGATTCTTCTGCACGCAATTTATCGGCAAGGGCTTTAAATACAAAATCTATAGTTTCACCGGTAGAGTGAATGCGTTGTTTTAAGCTTTCATCAAAAATTTCTTCCACATTCGTGTTAAAAACATTTTTCAAGTCTTGCAAAGCGCCCCATAAACGCTCTAAACCGCTGGATAGCTGTCCCCATCCTGACGTTGAAGAAAACAGAAGCTCCATTTTAGCTTCTCCAAATAACAACTGATTTTTTAATAAAGCCTGATTGATATCAGAGGCAAGGCCTTGCAACACTTTTTCACTTTTCGATAGGCTATCAGTCGGAATTAAAGTCTGTTCGTAAAATTCCCGCATCCTGCTTAAAATGTCCGCCATATTCAAGCGCATCTTTGTGATTGATTGGGAGGGCCATAAACTGTGAGCAACAAGCATAGCGACAAACAGGCCAATGCATGTGTCCAAAAAACGAAAGGAGGCATATATCCAGGGACTAAGGGTAGGATTCATTCCCCAAGGAATCATAATGACAGCGACCGATAAAGAGGCGATGCGATAGCTTTCCTGCAAGCCTATCAGATTGCATAAAATCACCGTACTGAAAATGGCCAAAGCAAAAAATAACGAATCCGCTCCAAAAAAGTAGGCGAATCCCCCTCCTACTAAAGAACCGATCAAGACCCCTAAAAATCGATTCCAAATCGCGGTATACGTTCCGCCTAAAGTCGGCAACGAGGCAATAATAGAGGCCACTACGCACCATAGCCCGCTAATTAAAGGGTCCGGCCTTTTCACAAAATGATTAAATTCTAAGCCTACATATAAACTAATCACAGCAGCCAGACTCATTTTAACCGCCAGCTTAAAATTTATCTGGCCAACCCCTTCTTGCATTCTCATTTTCAAATTTGAATTCATTCCACCCCGTTAATATTTCTTTTAATTTTTCTCCAACCCCTGTATTCTGAATGTCTATTTATGTTCAAGTAAATGAATAAGTATTTTTCCTACTTACTTTACATTTTCTTGCTTTAAGATTTAAGAATCAGGAACTTTTATGCCACATCAATTAAAAACCCCTCTTCGATCCCTGAGGGAAAAAGCATCCAATCAAGAGACTTCTTCCAGCCAAGCTGATTTAAAAGCCGGATTAACCATTGAAGAAATGGCCTCCCATATTTCTCAATTAAAGCGGCCACGCACTCCATTTTTTCGCAATCCATTAAATGGCAATACATTATATTAGGATGGCTTATCTTTAACCGTCCTACCCGAGTCTTTTACTTTAAAGAAGTTCAATCCATTCCGTAGCCTCCTTGCTTTTTCCATAATTCGCTTAATTTAAGCAATCTAATAAATCTTTCATTTGAATATTGCCTTTTTTTAGCTTCTATAAAGAAGTTGCTGCAATTCCATCGTTGGTTTAACATTCAAAACGTAGTAAACATTTTTTTAAGGAGGTGTGCTATGGCTATGAATCAAGGGAATTTAAACCAAGGATCCTTTTTTGAGGTCTTTTTGACTCTCTTAAAAGGAATATTTGATTTTGAAAATCAAATCGTCGACGGTTTGCCAAAAGTCATTAAAGCCGCGACTAATCCCGAGTTAAAGGACGCGCTTTCCCAGCATTTAGACGAAACAAAGAATCAAGTGCAGCGCCTAAAGAAAATCTTCAAAATGTTAAATGAAAATCCTACAGGCAAACCCTGTCCTGCTATGCAGGGAATGATGCAGGAAGCGCAAGAAGTGATTAGTAAAAATACCTCTCCAAATGTCAAAGATGCGAATTTAATTATATGCTGCCAGCAAGTCGAACATTACGAAATTGCTAGCTACGGCTCGGCCCGCACCTTAGCCCGTCATCTTCACGACGCCCAAGTCAGCGATCGGGTTGACTTTGATGAGATCGCTGATTTATTGCAGCAAACGTTGGATGAAGAAAGTGCAGCGGATGAAAAGCTGACTGATATAGCCGAAGGAGGCTTCTTCAGCCAAGGCATTAATGATGAAGCAGAAAAAGAGCAAACGCAAACGACAACAAAGAAAAGAAATCCGGCTCAATAAAATCGATCATCAATTCAGCCTGATTGTGTCTTATTTAGGCACAACAGGCCTTGGTAATTAAGGAGATAAAAATGAATAAGAAACAATTTCCTCCTCAAAAGCAGGACACTCAACCGGGAATAGAAGAGAATATGAATCCCGCGCCTCAAACAGAAGATCCTGCTTATAAAGGAAGCGATAAGCTAAAGAACAAGGTTGCCCTTATTACCGGAGGAGACAGCGGAATTGGCAAGGCCGTTGCAATCGCTTTTGCTAAAGAAGGCGCCGATATAGCCATTGTCTACTTGAATGAGCATGGCGATGCTCAAAAAACAAAGGAAAGAGTGGAAAGCCTCGGCAGACGCTGCCTTTTAATTGCCGGTGACGTAGGTGAAGAAAGCTTCTGCAAGAAGGCTGTCCAGCAAACGGTTGAGACTCTTGGCAAACTGGACATTTTAGTCAATGGAGCTGCTGAACAACATCCTAAGGATAAAATTGATGATATTAGCAAAGAACAGTTAGAGAAAACATTTAAGACCAATATTTTTGCCAATTTCTATTTTGTCAAAGCGGCCATGAAGCATTTAAAAGAAGGGTCCGCTATCATTAATACCACTTCGGTAACGGCTTATAGGGGCAACCCCATGCTCCTCGATTATTCATCGACTAAAGGAGCTATCGTAGCCTTTACCCGTTCTCTTTCCCGTAATCTAGCTGACAAGGGTATTCGCGTTAATGCCGTTGCTCCGGGGCCTATTTGGACTCCCCTGATCCCGTCAACTTTTAATGAAAAAAAAGTAGAGGAATTTGGCTCAGAAACCCCTATGGGACGTGCCGGCCAACCCTTCGAAGTCGCTCCTTCCTATGTCTTTTTAGCTTCAAAAGATTCCTCTTACATGACAGGCCAGATTTTACATCCTAATGGAGGAGACATTGTAAACAGCTAATCGCTCTCTTCATAAATAATTCACGAAGGTTGAATGTTTAAAAATATTATAAATTTAAAAAACGGTCTCTAAGGTCATCTGCCAAAAAAGATTGATTTACAAACATGGAAAATGTTCTCTACCTCCTGCGTTCTTCACGCAGATTATTAACCGATAGAGATAGGGAGTACCCATACAAGATAGAGCCATACATGAATTAACAGGAGATAGAAAATGGCGCGAATCAAACCAGTCCAGCCTGAAGAAGCAAAGAATGAGGTAAAAGACATTTATAAACAAATTGAAAAAAAGATGGGCAGGATTCCCAATATATTTTTAAGTATGGGCAATTCTGCCACTGCTTTGAAAGCCTATTTAAGTTTAAGCGAAGCAGCCAGTCATACGAGCTTAGAGCCAAAAGTGCGAGAGCAATTAGCCTTAACCATTTCCCAAACCAATAACTGCCAATATTGCCTTTCAGCCCATACTATGTTGGCAAAGGGGCAAGGATTAAAAGATCCGGATATTATTCAAGCCCGGCATGGTGAATCGCAAGACCCGAAAACGCAGGCGATCTTAAAGTTTGCTAAAACCGTAGTGGAAAACCGCGCGCAAATCTCCAATCAAGATATAGCCGGTTTAAAAGCGGCTGGCGTTAACGATCCAGAAATTGTTGATATCATTTTGCTAATTACCCTCAATACTTTTACAAACTATTTCAACCATATTGCAGACCCGAAAATCGATTTTCCTTTAGCTCCTGAGTTGACTTAAGTAAAGGGAGAAAAGGATGATGATCAACCTTAATCTGGAACAAAGCATTCGTCAGCAAGTTGCCCATTTTCTAAGTTTAATTCTAGCGGATACCTACGTCCTTTACGTAAAAACTCAAAACTTTCATTGGAATATTGTGGATGCACGTTTTTTTGCTTTGCATAAGTTTTTTGAAGAACAAAATAAAGAGCTAGCTAAGGCCATAGATGAAATAGCTGAGCGCATACGCATATTGGGGCAGCACGCGCCAGGAAGCCTTAAGCAATTTCTGGAAATGTCATCTCTAAAAGAATCGGATGGGGATTT
Source organism: Candidatus Protochlamydia phocaeensis (assembly GCF_001545115.1). NCBI lineage: Bacteria > Pseudomonadati > Chlamydiota > Chlamydiia > Parachlamydiales > Parachlamydiaceae > Candidatus Protochlamydia > Candidatus Protochlamydia phocaeensis. Next base: position 258,469 of record NZ_FCNU01000028.1, on the reverse strand, counting down.
AAGCGGAGACGACATGATTCTCCATCTCTTGCAAGACCATGAAGCTTTATGCCGCCATTTGCGAGAAAGAATTGAGCTATCCTCTAGTTTAGGAGATGCCGGCACTGCTGATTTGCTAATTCAGCGTTTGCGTGCACATGAAAAAACAGCATGGCTGTTACGCAGCCACATTAACCATGTATACACTTAGGAAGCCGCTATGCCTGCAAACACCATGAAAGCCATTATTTTAGAAAATTTTGGGGAAATAGACCGTTTAAAAGTCGGACAAGTCGATAAACCGCTTCCCGGCCCCGATGAAGTGCAAATCCAGATTGCTTATACTGCCGTCAATCCCGTTGATTGGAAGATTCGAAGAGGAATGCTTCAAGGACGCTTGCCTCATGATTTTCCGCTTATTCTAGGATGGGATGCGGCAGGAATCGTCTCTGCTTTAGGTAAAGATGTCAAAAAGTTCAAAATCGGAGACCCTGTCTTTTGCTATTGCCGCAAGCCTGTTATCAAATGGGGAACGTATGCCGAATATATCTGTTATCCAGCCGAAGATGTTGCCCTCAAGCCTCATAACCTGTCCTTTGCTCAAGCGGCTGCTTTTCCTTTATCCGGATTGACAGCCTGGCAAGCACTCTTTGATTCCGCTCAATTAAAAAAGAATGAAACGGTCCTTATTCACGCAGGCGCGGGAGGAGTAGGAAGCCTGGCCATTCAATTTGCCAACTATGCAGGAGCTCACGTTCTAACGACTGCCAGCCAATCCAATCATGCGTACGTGAAAAAACTTGGAGCAAGCGCAGCGATCGACTATAAAGCGCATTCTATGGTTGAGGAAATCAAACGGCTTTACCCGCAGGGGCTCGATGTCGTTTTCGATACAGTCGGCGGACAAACCTTAAAAGATAGCTATCAGCTTCTCAAACCAGGCGGACGCATCGTCTCTATTGTCGAACCTCCTAATCAAGCGATAGCCGAACAATTAAAAATCAAAGCTTTATATGTCTTTGTCTCTCCCAATGGCAAGGAATTGCAACACATAGCCCATCTCATTGAAGCCGGAAAAATTCACCCCATCCATATTCAAGAAATGCCATTAGAAAAAGCAGGGGACGCGCAAGCCAAAAGCGAGGAAGGCCATGTTCAAGGCAAAATCGTTTTGAAAGTGCATTAAAACTCAAATCTCAATGGGATAGATAAGCGATTCCAAACAAGCCGCGCAAGTGGCGCATGGGCAGTAGCAGTGGGTAGAGGCGCAACCAAAACCCATAGTCAATGCGTAAAAACCATTTTAATCGGATTTAATAGAACGACACGTGCCAGCTAAAAATCGACTTAAAAACAAACTGCTAGGCTTTAGGAGCTCATAAAAGAGCTTCTGTTAAAACACTCTCCTATTTTGGCCGGAATTTAGGCTGCATTGTTCCATAACTAGGACCTATAATCTCAGCCAACCGTTCCTCTAAAAAATCAGCTAACTCTGGATAAGAGTCTTTCAACCACAGCTTAAATTTATACATTTTAGTATAGAGCTCTTGATGATAAACAGTCGGATTCTTGATCGCTTCATTTTGAACAAACTGGCCGACATCAATGTGAATGGGCTTTCCTTGAGCAACACCTGTATTTTGCATGAGGGCATGGTCGTTATCTGCTAATCCCCTATGATACTCTGACAAGATTAGACCAAGCAGATCGTTGATCAACTGCTTAGCCCCTTGCAAGTCGCCCTTTTCCTTCAATTCAAGCAATACATCGCATAGCATATAGGCACGATTCTGGATGCAAAATTCCATTTGATCTAAATCGATTTGGTGAGAATAACCTATTTTATCATAAATGGTCAGACGCTTTTGCAGATCGGTTGTTTTATTGAGATGGACAAAAATAAGGCCTGTTTCATCCCTTAAATTTTCAAATGCCACTTTCCAGCTTTTGACAAAGCTATCTAATTTCCCCCATTTTTTTTCCATTTTCTCTTCGCGATACTTGACAATGGCTGGCAAGGGAGGGAAATAGACAAGCCAAGGCTGCATGCGGAAACGCTGATACTTAAAAAATTTAATGACATAACGGCCATCTTTGCTTAAAAACACATAAGATTGGCACCCTTTGCCTAAGTAATAATAAGGCTGATCTAAAGCTTGAGTTAATCGCTCTTTTTCTTCTTTAGCTAAAGGCCTCACTTCCCATTCAGGATTAAAAGAAAAATCAGAAGAAATATTGGCTAAGGTAAAGCCTCCTGTCAGATGAAAATATAAACGGCCTGCCCCATATAAAGCTGCAATGAGAAGAGAAAGGCTAATTAACCGAAAGAGAATTGTTTTAACAGACATTTTCATAAGTAACTCTTAAGCAAAAAAAAGGCATTTTAGCGTATGGAAAAGAAAAAGTCATTGTGAAAACTTTTCTTTTTTATAAATCTTGCGAAATATTTTTTTATAAATAGTCTAAGAGTGTGTATTTTTATTTAAAAAATTATTTATTAAATTTATATATATACACAATAGGGCTTTGGAATATTTAGCTCGCGTTTCTAATAATGAATAAGATGAATCAAATTTATTGCTAATTCGAATATGAAAAATGCGACATCTACAACATTTCTTAAACATTTTAGCCTCCTACCACGCTATCTCATTTTATCGGCCATTTTTAGCTTATCTCTTCTTCCTCTTTTCTATTTCTCCGTTAGAACCTATCAGGACGCAAACAGCCTTTTAGAGTTGCAAATTCAAGGGAATCAATACCAATCGATTTTAAAAAAATTAATCGACAGTCTCTCGCGCCACCAAGCTTTGACTCGTCGCTATTTAAAAGGACAATTGAATGTTTCCGAAGATTTAAGTCGTCTTCATCAACAAATCGACGAGTATTTTCAGTCTATTTCTTCTCTCCCCTCTGCTTCAAGAGCGCTTTCCTTTCCTCTTTTCACGCCGACAAGTGCCTATGAGGAGTGGAAGAAGTTAACTATCTATTCTTTCGATTCTGTCCAAGCAAGCGATCATCTTCACCAGCAACTATTAGAAGATACTCTCAAGCTTTGTTATTTTTTAGAAGACCAATACGATTTATTAGCCAATACCAATCCCTCTTTTACTCATCTCATTTTGTCGAGTCTCATTGACATTCCCCATCTTCAAGCCCTTCTCTATCAAATGACCTATAATGCCGAAGAACCAATTTCTGACCGGCAAATTACGCTCAAAATGCAAGCTGAACTCCTTGCGCGGCTCGCTGTCATCGAATTGCACCTGCATAATTTAAAAGACAATATCGCTTTAGCGATTCCGGAGCAGACGGATTCTTTGGGTGAAGAGATTCTTTCCTCTTTTCATATTTATAAACAATCGATTCAACAATTGATCCAGCTGTTCCGCCGCACCCTTGTAAATGATCCTCCCTCTCCCCTTTCAAACGATGATTTAATGGCTACAGATAATAAGGCCATTAATTCCGGAGTAAAATTAGGGGATTTGATCACAGACAAAATCGATCATATATTGAAGGAACAGCAAACAACTCTGCGGAATCGCTTCTGGTTGGCAATCCTGCTAACACTTATGTTTAGCTTAACCGCGTTCGCTTTTGGCCTTTGGCTTTGCCGTCATTCGGCGAGGAGACTGAAAATGATTAAACAACGGATAACGGAAATAATAGATGGCAAGCCCGCTATGCGGCTTCCCATCACCTATCACGATGAAATTGGTTTTCTAGAAGTTTCTATCAATCATTTGAAGCAAAGAATGGAAGGCATGATTCTGCAATTTCACGAATTGTTAAGAGGGATCCATAACCTTGCTACAGGCAATTTAAGTATTCGCCTTAATCCGGGCACGGAACAAAAGGAATTTAGCAGAGTCTCTCATCTTTTTAATCAGATGGCTCAAACTTATGAAGTCATTATTGGACGGCTGGAGGAGCTGGGTTTTACTTTAACTAACTCAGCCAATCAAATTGCCGCAGGATCAAAAGAGCAAGAGACAATTATTATAGCTCAGGAGGCTACGACGAGAGAAATTGCCGTCGCTGCCAATGAAATTTCTTCGACAGCCAAAGAGTACGCCAATACATTAAAAGATATTAGCCAAGTCGCCGAGCAAACCTCGCATTTGGCCGTCACAGGCAAAAACTCCCTAACGAACATGGAAGCCATCATGCGGCAGATGGTCAATGCATCCGGCAATATTGCCACCAAGCTTGCCGTCCTCAACGAAAAAGCGGGCAACATCACAAACGTCATTACGACCATCACTAAGGTCGCCGACCAAACCAACCTGCTATCGCTTAATGCCTCGATCGAGGCAGAGAAGGCCGGAGAATACGGCCGCAGCTTTGCTGTAATTGCCCGAGAGATCCGCCGCTTGGCAGATCAGACGGCTGTTTCCACTCTCGATATCGAAAGGACCGCCAATGAAATTATGACTGCCGTCTCTTCAAGCGTCATGAGCGTAGACGATTTTACGCAAGAAATCCGCAATGGAGTAGAACAGATCAGTCTCGTCAGCGGGCAATTGGCAACGATCATGGAGCAAGTCCAGAATTTCATTGCTCGTTTTGAAACTGTCAATGAAGGGATGCAAGCTCAATCAACGGGAGCTGAGCAGATCAACCAAGCTATTAACCAGCTTAGCCAGACGGCTCAGCAGATTGCACAGTCCATCCACCAATTCCATCGAACAATTGAAGAGTTAAATTTAGCCGCCAACCAATTGCGCCTGTTCCTTCCTCAATTGCGCCATTCAGCACAAAAAGAGGAAACCATGCAATGATTTCCTCCTTCGTTTTTTCTATGCCTGAATGATTCAAACAGCCGGAAACAGCGATTTTACGCGCTTAACTTCGCCTCTATTTCCGCTCTTGACGATTTGGGCTTCTGTAGAAGCGACTCTATGTCCGTTTTCCATGCTCTATAGCGTTGAATGACGGTCTGGATATCAGGACGCTCTTTAGAATCGATGCGGGTACAGCTCCAGATTAGATGGGCAATTCCCGTTTTATCTTCAGGTTCAGGATATTTATTTTCATAGTCTTTTCTCAATCCTGGACCTATTAAGAGCGCTTGAACGCGGAATAGGGACCTCATTGGATGAGAGCAACCAATCGCAGGATGTTCTTCCATGCGTTTTCCTGTCAGCATTTTCCACAAACTGATGCCCACGCTCCAAATGTCCGCTTTTTGATCGACTTCAGCATAAGGCTTACCATTAACGCCGCTATTGACGCCGGTCACTTCAGGTGCTATATAAAAAGGAGTCCCGATGAAAGTATATCTTTCTGGATTTGGAATAGATTCGCCTTTCTCATTTGAAATGGTCAAAGGACAGACTAAACCAAAATCAGATACCCCAGCCTTATCCGTACCGCATAAAATATTCTTAGGCTTAATATCGCGATGAATGAGTCCTTGATCGTGCACACTCTTTACCCCTAACAAGAAATCTTCAATCATATTTAAGAAGGCAATCTGATCTCTAACGGATAAACGGTTTTGCTCCGCTAAATGAGCCATATCGTCTAGATCGATGGCATCCCTTCTTAAGCCTTCAACTCGGTAACCTGCCTTTTTTTGAATAATGGCAATTTGTCCCTGGACTGTCGCCACTCTATGGGTAGGCCAAATACCTGGCAGATTTCCTAAACGAACGCAATAGCCGGCCTCTCTTCTATAATCTTCCTCATCCTCGGAAGGCTGCGTTGCTAATCGCTCTACTGATTGCTTCGTAATAGGCTTAATAATTGTGTTATTAAGCTGTATATTCGCCTTTATTGAGTTAATTTCTGGCGAATTGTCAAAGTCCAAGCTCTCATAATCTTCGTCTTTTTCCAACTCTTGAGCCCCTGGCAATTTAGAGAAATCAGAGGTAGAATAGGTGCCCGAAGCGTCTGTGTTTTCTTTAGGCGCGTCATTTTTGACTACTTGGCTGCTTTCTTTAGTCTTTGACGTGGCATCAGGCGCTTTATTGATCTTAACGGTAGAATAACTGTCCGAATTATAACTGTCCGAGGTTCCCGTGCTCTCTTCAACCTCTGTGCCTTTGCCCTCTTTCTTTAATTTTTCTCGTCTTTCGATTTCCTGCGTATCTACAATAATACGCGTATCGGATGTTCCCTCTTCGCTTGAAAGAGTTGAGTACTCTTCCTGGCTGCTGGAGCTTGTTGAATCTTCAAACCTGACTTTCTTGCCAGTCTTTCTCTCTTCTGTGCGCGTCCACCTGTCGGCTTCTCTAAAAGAATCAGCCGCATCATCTGGAATTTCATCTTCGACTAGTTTAGCCGGCAATAACACCACGTATTGATCGAGCAGCTCTTTTTTCTTACCTGTAAAGAACTCTGTCGCAACAAAAGCCGCTTTATACGTTCCCTTAGCCAAATATCTATCATGGATGAATACTTCGCCTTTTTCTCCGTCTTTGCCCGGGATAAACAGAACGCGATGGCCACTCAAATTCATAGCAACGGCTTTTTGCTGACCTGTTTGAACAAGCTCTTCCCATGTCCGTTCAATAGCGGAAATAAAAGACACCGATAAATCAGTACGTTGATGCTTAATTAAACGCTTGATATAAATGGCTTTGGCTTCCAATTCACTGCACTGAAAAAGCGCTTGATCCCTAGCCAATTCTTCTGAACTAACCCTTTGCTCGGGAGCTACTTTCTCTGCGTAAATGAATTCAATCGTCTCTTGTAAAGTCGACTTAATGACCTCGGGACCAAACGCCTTGATAAGGCTTTTAATAGTGGGAACTCGAGGATTCAGAGCATAAACCTTCTTCTTTAAAGCTTCCACTTCCGCTTGGCGATCTGTGTCTTCTGTAGAAACGACTTGCTTCAAATAATGAAGGTTTTTCGCTCCCTCAAAAATTGCTTCATTAAGATTTTCGCGGTGCTGATCTAATGTTCCTAGTTTGCTAAGATTTGACTTTACGGATTCTTCCAGTGAAAGAATAATGGCCTTCTCTTTTGCTAGCTTGGCTTCTATTCCCCCCAATTTTGCAAACCAACGGAAAAGAAAAAACATGTTTTGATATTTACTCTCACGTCGTTGATGAATATAGCGCAATCCTTGCAACATTTGATAAGTCTGAGCCGTATCAGCTTCTCGATTTTGCAATAAAGAGCTACTGATATCCATAATAGATTGGATATTGACAACTTCAATAGAACGTCTGCGTTTAATTTCTTCAGAGCTCAGATAGGTATATTGGTTATTCTCTCGGGCAATTTTTCCGTGTCCTTGAGGATTTTTTGCAATGGACTGCAACCAATTCGCCCACTGTATAGGGTCTATAGATACTGCACTATTTTGGCTTGACTGCATATTTACTCCAACTTGATAACTTAGAAACCCTGCCGCTTCTTTAAAATTAAATTTTTAGCACAAGGTTATTAATTAATTATAAATTATTAAAATTATAGCATATTCTATAAAATTTCAACAACATTTTACTTAAAATCAATTGCTTTCAATGAAATCTTGTGAAATATATTAAATTTTAATATATTATACAAAAATTAAAGATTAATTAAAACATTAATTAAATAATTAAATTTAAATTATTTTAATTTAAATATCTTCTGATTTACATCTGAAATTCGGTATTTTTAGATTGATTGAATATATATCATTTGCAAGAAAACAAAGAGTATTTAAAATAAGACTCTCAAAATTTACATATAGGTAATCTTATGTTGCAAATTGACCTTAAAGGAAAAAGAGCCTTTATAGCTGGAATTGGAGATGATCAAGGATTCGGATGGGCAATTGCAAAAGCTTTGGCAGAGGCCGGGGCGGAGATCATAGTGGGGACATGGACTCCCATTTTAAAGATTTTTACGACGAGTTTTAATACCGGCAAATTTGATGCTTCAAGGCGTTTATCGGATGGATCGCTGATGGAATTTGCCAAGGTTTATCCATTAGATGCCTCTTTTGACCAGCCTGAAGATGTGCCTGACGATATCCGTGAAAATAAGCGTTATAAAGATGTGGAAGGCTATACGATTGCCGAGGTGTGCAAAGCCATTGGTCAAGATTTTGGCAACATTGATATCTTTATTCATTCTTTGGCCAATGCTCCTGAAGTTCAAAAACCCCTATTAGAAACAAGTCGGAAAGGATACTTGGCGGCGCTCAGTTCTTCTTCTTATTCTTTTGTTAGCTTGCTTGCCCATTTAGGACCTATTATGAATCCACACGGATCTGCGCTTTCTTTGACTTATTTAGCGTCTGAAAGAGTGATTCCTGGATATGGCGGAGGAATGAGCTCGGCAAAGGCGGCTCTTGAAAGCGATACTCAAACCCTAGCTTGGGAAGCAGGAAGAAAATGGAATATCCGAGTGAATGCAATTTCTGCAGGCCCTTTAAGAAGCCGTGCGGCAAAAGCGATCGGTTTTATTGATTACATGATTCATTATTCGCAAGAAAATGCTCCTTTACAGGAAGAGCTTGCAGCCAATGAAGTGGGCAATGCAGCGGCTTTCTTGTCCTCGCCTTTAGCATCGGCCATCACAGGGACCATTCTTTATGTAGACCATGGTTTGCATACCATGGGAGTTGGAGTAGATAGTCCTACATTAAAACCAAAGGCTGCGGAAGCTTTATGAGCCAAGAGTCTTGCGAGGTGTACATTGTCCGGCATGGAGAAACGGATTGGAATGCAGCTGGACGTCTTCAGGGACACACGGACATTCCCTTAAATGCGCAAGGAATGCTTCAAGCCCAAAGCTTGAAGCAAGTCCTTTCTCATATCTCTTTCAAGGCAGCTTTTTCTTCGGATTTATCTCGTGCTAAAGAGACGGCTAAATGCATTATTGATCCGCATCCCATCCCTCTTTTTGAATCCTCCGAGCTGCGAGAGCGGCATGCTGGTTCCTTTGAAGGAAAAAGCTTTAAAGAAGTTGACAACTTGATGAGGCAATTTTTTATTTCCCGTCCAGGAGCCTCTTCACAGGAAGAATATTTAAATTCCGTTTGGCATCCAGAAGTAGAGACGTGGTCATCCGTTTTTTGCAGGGTTAAAAATTATTTGCTTTCTCATGTCCACCCTTATACAGGCCAAGCGATTTTAGTTGTCTCGCATGGAGGGGTTATTCGGTCTGTTCTCGACCATGTAAATTTTATTCCTAAAAACAAGTGGGTGATTTCCAACTGCGGCTATATCAAATTAAAGATAGGCCAGCAGCTTTTCGCATTAGAAGAAACAGTTGGCGTCCTATCAAAGCCGCTTTTTTAAATACCAATCTAGCGCATATTCTGCTCGGCCTTCCTGCACAGCTTCCATCAAACTTTTCTCCAACACATCCGGACTGGAAAAAGTAATAACGGAATAGCAAGGGTCTGTCCAAAAACGCACCCATCTTCTGCCGAACCAAATGCGTGGCTGGACGGCCATGGACACCTCGGACTCTACATAGAGATCGGCTAAAACGGCGACTTGAGCGGCATAAGACGAGCATTGCAGGTTTGTCAGGGCATATTGGCGGTAAGGATAATAACGGGGATGGATAAACTGCAAAATGCGGTAGAATTGCTGCTCGGTTAAATCCACTTTGGCAGCGTAAGTAGGCCGATGCCCGCCAGCTCCCTTTTCAAAATACCCGTCTTCTAGCGTTGCCCATAAATACTTGACAGGATTGGGTTCATAACGCGGATACTGTTTTTGCTCATCAGAGGGATTGGCATATCCCCAATCATTATAATTCATGATCCCATCAAAATATCTAGCCTGAAGCCTTCCCCTTTCCCCCGAATGCCCGCCTTCCAAAACCCATACTTTTCCATTAACCTTGCCTTGAAGATAAATCCAAGCATGGCCAACATCGCCGCTTTTGCTCCCATCTGTAGGATGCTTGGCAACAGTTTTAAAAAAAGAACGCGTATCCGTATAATCCAAATGCCGCGCATTGACCAAGATCACTAAAAAAAAATCGCTCTCCTGCATGGGAATAGGACTGCTATCATAGCTTTTCTTCGCATAGCTATAAAAGTCCCTATATTCCCGAGACCAAGGCTGACAGCTGGAAAGAAATAGCAGAAAAATCACTAATAATTGCCAAGATATCTGCTTATTAGGCTGCATAACCGAAACGAAAATTAGGAAAATTGCAGAATTGCTTTAAGACGGCAAACGGAATGACGTCTAATTGTTCTCAAAAAAACGACCCAATCATATGTTTGAAAGGACTTCTCTTCTTTAGATTTGATCTGAGAGGGGCGATTCCCTCTTGCTAGGTGACCTAGAAAATCCCCTTCTCCTTGAACGAGCGAAAATGTTAAAGATAGCTGTTGCTCATTCAAACGCAGGGTAATAGGCTGTCCCAATTCAAAGGTTGTAGAAGCTTGCTCTTTAATCTGTATGCGGGCATCCGGATGAAAATCAAAATAAAAACAAATGTCGCGTTGCTCTTTGCCTTCATAATTAAAATCTTGCTCGAAATCAAAAAATAGTTCGACGCTTTCTTGAGCTGTCTGGAGTTCATCCGATCCAAGCTTAAACTCCATCCTTTCATATTTCCCTCCTTGACAAACCAACGTATGAGCATGCAGTTCATTTCCCCATACCAATCGGAAAGGCGTATAGGTTTTGTCCAAAGAAGGCCCAGCTTTCTCCTTTTTCTCTAAAAGGGTATAAGCACGTGTAGAGCGGCAAGAGAGCATCCATTTTTGTTTTTTATATGTCCCCTCAATTTGATAAGGAAGCTCTAATTCTTCTAGATGAAAGGAAAAAGGCTGTATTAAAGACGCTTGCAAATGCGCAATGCCAATTTTTTTAGCGCGTTGGGGAAAACGCCCATAGAGATAGCCCAAAAAGAAATCATAAAGATTGACTTGCGGCTCTTCCTGTTCTTGCAGCTCTCTTACGCAAGGACCTATGTAGCAGCAAGCTTGCTTGTGCCATGTCTGCCTGAGGAACTTCCCAAAAAAAGCCCAAGCCCCATTTAACGTTTCTTCTGCCATTTGGAATGCTATTAAAATATCAGCTATGTGGGCAGTCGCATACCAGCTGTCGCAAGATTGAGCCATTTCCAACCAAGCCTGATGCCCTTTTTCCCTCCACTCTTCATTTTTTAGCAAGATTCCGCATGCAATCAATCCAGCAGATAGCCGGACAGAAAGAGAATAAGGGAAAGCCTTTGCTTGATGGGCACGAAGGGCAAATTCAATTAATTGAGAAAGGGATTTTTCCATTCTATTTTTAAGTTCATGACCTAGAACATGTCCAAACAACTTCAAAATCCAATAAAAAGGAGCTAAGAGCTGAACGCCTTGCTCCGGTTCGAAACAGTTAGGAAAATCATGGAGATAGAAAGGGAAATTTCCCGCCGCCTCTCCTTCTTGGCATTGGAAATATAGAATCCGGTTCAAAAGCCCTTTTGCCTCTTGAATATTGTCGACAAGCCTAGATTTAAGCAGAGCTAAAATGAAAAGGGCATTTTCATATAAAGGAATGGTTTGATGGACAAGGCTAAGGGAATTGGAATGGTGATAGTGGATATAGCCTGTCTGAGGGCTCTTAAAGACGCGTCCAGCCGCAAGCGCCCATTCATTCAATTCTTTCCAATTTTCCATGAAAATGCCTTCTTGTTTTCCCGTCATGATAGTCCGACTCCTCCCGCTACTTCAATATTTTGGCCTGTTATATATTGGCTGGCAGGGTCTAGCAAAAAAGACACTACCCGAGAAATCTCCCGGCATTGACCCGCCCGGCGCATCGGCAGCTTGCTGCAATCTTCCGGCAAATCGACCGCAATGTCCAAATATCCCGGAGAGACCATGTTTACTCGGACTCCATGCGGAGCCAGCTCGAGAGCAAGCGAGCGGGTCAGCATGAGCAAAGCTCCTTTTGTAATCATGTAAGCAGCCGAGTAGACGTGCGCTCCCTGTTTATCAATGCCCGACATGCCGATATTGATGATTTGTCCGCAATGGCGGACAAGCGACGGAGCCAACGCCTTGGACAATATAAAGGGCGCGTGTAGATTGGACTGAAAAAGGCCTGTCCATTCTTCGGCTTCTGTTTCTAAGGCGGATTTAATTAAATAATTCCCTACATTGTTGACGAGCGCCTGTGTATGCGGATAAAGCCTTACATAGCGTTCGGCAAATTCAATTGTCGACTCAACCGTTGAAAAGTCTCCCTGAATGGTCCCTGCTTGAACACCAAGCAATCGGCATTTTTCAGCTACGGCTAATGCTTCTAATTGGCTGGTATTATAATGAACGGCTATAGAATATCCCTTTTCCGCTAAGCCATAGCATAATTCAGCGCCAAGCCGTTTAGCGCCTCCTGTTATTAATACCCACGCCATCTTTACTCCTGTCTGCGCCTTTCTAATTCAACAAAAGCATAATTCGCCGAAGGCAGCGCTGCCGGTTTTTTAATGCGCACCCAAGCCCATTTAATGCGATCGTTTTGCATAAATTGATCTAGAATATCAGAGATCAGGGTTTCTAATAAGCCATACTTTTTATTTTGTGCGATTTCCGTGCAAATTTCTGTTAGGCGGACATAATCTAATGTGTCTCCAACTCTGTCCGTCAATCTGCAGGCGGCAAAATTCGTCTCTACTTTCGCATCGATATACAAATCTTGCTCTTGCACCCTTTCATGCGGGAGAATACCGATGATGCAACGGATATGATGGTGTTCGAAACCAACAATTGCTCTTTCATTCCCCTTCTGTTTTAGATGGACGATATACCATTCCAACAAATGACGGCATTCTTTATGGAGAGGCAAATGAAAAGCTTCCTTGGGATTAATCCATATATGGTGATAGGCTTCATCATTTAGGCAGACACGGTCTTTTGGACAGCCAGGACCTAAATCGGCAATAAAATCATTCATGACAAAATGACGCTTCTGCCAAAACTCGTTCGAAAAAACGCAATCCTGGACAAGAGCGAAGCGAATATTCGTTATTTCCAGTCCTGTTTCTTCCCTAACCTCTCTTTGAAAGGCTTCCAAGCGCGTCTCTCCCCATTCGACTTTTCCGCCCGGCAAGGAATATAAGTCCTGCCATTTTTTAGAGCGCACAAGCAAAACATCCCCATCTGGGGCAATAATTAACCCTCCAACGGTAACAAGCGGACGTTCAATCATGAGACTTTCCTTGTTTTATCTTCGGAACGCGTTCGATAGCTTCTTTCAATCCCTTGATAATGCCTTCCTGAATAGCCGGAGGAGCAATAATATCTGCAAGATCTAAAAGAGCCTTTGGAGCATCCGCCATGGCAATTTTTATGTCGGCTGCTTGAAGAAGGGTAAAATCATTATAGTCATTTCCCGCGGCAATGATTGGGCCTGAAATATCTGTCATTCTTAAAAATTCCCTTAGGGCATTTCCTTTGTTGGCCTCGGGATGTGTGGCCTGAACGACAAAATAAGTCGGATCGAAAGGATCCTTATTAGGAGGGACATGTAGATCCAGTCGCTGCTCGATTTGACGGCTAAGCCTAAAGGCCGCCTCTTCTTTGGCAAATAATTTGACCGAGGGGAAAGACTCAACTGGCAATTCATCAAAAGTTTTCACCGATACCCATTTTTCCGCTAAATAAGCCGATCTCTTTTGCACATAAGCCAGCAAATCAGACGGCCAATGTTCCGGCCGATAATAACAATAGTCTTCATTTTCTAAACCCGAATAAACAACAAAATCGGTCTGCTGCTCTTTGCAAATTGCTTCCATGATAGGTAAAACTCGGCTAGTCAAATATTTACGAGCTAATACTTTTTTTGAAGGAATATTCAACAAAAGAGCTCCATTTTGAACAGCCAAACTGTATGCAAAGGGAAGGGCCTGTAAAGAGTGAAATCCCCATTGAAAAGGCCGGCCTGTAATAAAGAGAATTTGCCAACCTTTTTGATGTAAATCATTTAAATAATGCATGACAGCGGAAGAGAGAGCGTGCGACTCTGCAGTCACCGTCCCATCTATATCCAAAGCAATAATTCCTTTGAAAGAACGAAAAAACATAGAAAATTATTTTTTTTACCTTTAGAGCTTGTTTTCAAATTGCTAATCACCTAGATTCAAGTTCTTTTCCCTAGGGGCGATAGGAGAGGGCGGGCACTATTCACTCACTAGTGTCCGTTGTCTCCTATCGCCTCTTAAGAAGAAAATAATCTCAAATATAGGTTATTATGGGTTTTAATACACTCTCTAAGCGGCATGTATCCTACTAATCTATCAATTTTAGCACCAATGATGACAACTATGAAATATTATCTGCTTATCCCACTGTTTTTGTTCTCTCTATTTGCCATTCCTTGCTCGTTGCCCGGACAAGATGCGCCAGCTGCCCAACATTCATCCGATCCCTTCTCCGACCACCTTCCTTATTCTTCGACTGATTCGTCTCATCCTTACGATCCTTTAGCGGATCACTTGCAAGAACCGGACAACTTCCAAGTAAAGTTTATGAACATGTTATTTGTCTTAGCTCTTTTAATAGGCTTCATGATCCTTGCCTCTTGGATGCTTAAACGCATGATGAAAACCCGAGTGACCCAGCTCAACAGCTCAAGTATCATTAAAGTTTTAGAAACGCGTTATCTCTCTCCCCGCTCTACGCTTTACCTTTTAGATTTACAAGGCAAACAGCTGCTAATCGCAGAGTCTGCAACCGGAGTGACAGCCTTAACCTCATTAGAAACGCTGCCCGAAGAAGACATGCCATCCGGAAGGCAATCCCTTCCTCCTTATTTGCGAGATGACTCCAAAAAATAAGGTATAAAGGATTTGTAGAGGCTAGTCCCATTAATGCCTCTAAGCTTAGTCCTTGAAAAGAAGGATTTTCACACCATTTGCAACCGCCTCGCCGCTCGCGAGGCTTGAAATGATTTTACGTGTTGTCCGTGCGCCGCCGCATTTTGTTTAACCTAACAGGCCTTTTCCCCTCTATTCCATTCAAATTTGTTTTTTTAATACAACCAAAGTCGAAGGCTTGCTGAATTTCACCAACTATTTACTATTTGTAAAATTTGTATAATTCCTTTATTCTCTTCTTTTTATTTGTGGAAATCTAATGAGTATAAGCGTCCTCCCTACTAATCTTAATAGCAGATATGAATATCAATTAATTTGCTCTAAAAAAAGCATTGCTATTTTTGATGCTGCCCTCGAGTGCGGATTTTGCCCCTCGCGTTTCAGCATTGCCGTCAATTTAATGGGAGATATTGCCTCTTGTCCTTTTTACCTGATTTGTAAAATCGCCTTTGTTGCCCATCATTTTTTTTCATTTTTATTTTTAAATACACACCGAACTCCCTTAACCGTTAAGCTGATTTCCCATCTAATTTTTCTCTCCTCCTTGCAATTTCTATTTCCTTTAGTCTGTACTGTCATTCGCATCGCCTCCTCTTCTTTTGGCCTCATTATTCCATTGTGGGCCATAAAAGGATGGCGCTTGGCGGAGAAAGGGGAAGAACTTGCTCATCAAATTATCGTCCAGCATTGGCAAGCTAGCATTCTTTCTTCTCCTCATTCCAATCAAGAAGAGGAAATTCATCCAAGCAGCGCTTTATTTTACTTGGGTTGGAATCAAACGCATGAAATTGCCCATAGTTCAGCCTTACTGGCAAATAAAGCAGAATTAGAAGAAAAGATTCGATTATTCCTTTCAAATTTTTTAAGAGAAATTTCTGAAAATGACCTAAAAAGCTTTCAAAAGCTATTAAAAAAAGATCAGGCCGTTGAAGCCCATTCCTATTTTGGCGACGAGCACATTCTTGACCAATATATCCTTTTATTACTTAACAAGATGGAACAAGGCGTGCAAGCATTCAAAGAAACCTGTCAGGAAACCGCTCAGGAAACCGATTCGAATGCTGAATTAATTAGATTTGCTGCCAATCAATTTTCTTTAGAAGAGATGCAACAGCTTTTTTACTATATAAGCCTTAATTTGCAGCATGGTTTTTTGGGAAATAAATTCCCATGCCTCAATCAAACGTCTCTTAAAGCTCAAATAAAGGATTTAAATAATTTATTTAGTTATCGTTTAAAATTTGGGCGCGCTTGTTACTTGACTTAGAGGGTGTATTAAAGCCCTTAATAGCCGATATTCGAGATTATGAGTTTTAATACACCCTGTTAAAATGTGGAAATCGTTGCTTTTTGCTAGACATAGCACAAAGATTTTACCTGTTAATTACAATTAGAATTGATTGAAATTTATTAAAACAGCTAGATTACAATCCGTTTAATCTTTTAGCTTGGAATTTTTATGAAAACATCCCCCTCAGCTTTTACGTACTTCCTCTTAGCCTCGTTTATTGCTACTTTGTTCAGCTGTTATCGCATGCCGACTGAAAATGACTTTTCCGTTGTTCCTACGACTAATAATCCAGCTGTTACTAACGAAAAAACAGAAAGTCTTTTACCCGGAATGGGATACTAAAGAAGGAACACAAT
This sequence comes from Candidatus Protochlamydia phocaeensis, assembly GCF_001545115.1. Classification (NCBI taxonomy): domain Bacteria; kingdom Pseudomonadati; phylum Chlamydiota; class Chlamydiia; order Parachlamydiales; family Parachlamydiaceae; genus Candidatus Protochlamydia; species Candidatus Protochlamydia phocaeensis. The sequence goes on along the minus strand of NZ_FCNU01000028.1, from coordinate 242,059 downwards.
ATGATTAATATGACTCCTGAGTCTATTCTTACATTCATGCAGAAGAACAAATATGAAGCTGATATTCAAGCGGATACGCAGCAAGTTTATACCATTCTCAAACTCTCACAAAAAGAGTACCCGCTTTTCTTGCGCGTATTTGATGATGGCCATCTTTTACAAATGCTTGCTTTCATTCCTTGCCAGCTTCAACGCGAAATCGTTCCAGATATGGCTCGTCTACTTCATTTGCTCAACAAGGAATTAGATGTACCAGGCTTTGGCATGGATGAAATGGCAGGGGTTGTCTTTTATCGTCTTATGCTTCCGACTCCAAAAAAGAAAATCGATGGCGATTTGCTTCTCGCTTTTCTCAAAACAATCGAGCATGTCTGCCAAATGTTTGCCACACCCATTGAAGCAGTTGGATTTGGGCAGACTACTTTGGATGAGATACTGCAAAAAGCTCAGGAAATGGAACAGCAAAAATAATTGTTATGGCATTACGACCAATTTATTATGACACTGAGACGACAGGGGTAAAAGCCGAGAGGGATCGCATTATTGAAATTGCGGCTTATGACCCTGTTCTGGATAGGCGGTTTGAAAAATTTGTCAATCCCGGCTGTCCCATTCCGCCAGAGGCCATCGCCATTCACCATATTACAGATGAAATGGTTGCCTCAGCGCCTTCTTTTGCTCAGATAGGAGCAGAATTTGTGGAATTCTGTGAAGGGGATGTGGTCTTGATTGCGCATAATAATGATAATTTCGATTTTCATTTTCTTCGTAATGAATTTGACAGAAACGGAATGCCGATGCCTTCATGGAAATTTTTGGACACCCTCAAATGGGCGCGGCGTTACCGTCCAGATCTTCCTCGGCATACGCTTCAATTTTTGCGAGAAATTTATGGTATTTCTGCAAATAATGCCCACCGCGCTCTAGATGACGTTATCGTCCTGTATCAAGTCTTTCAAGCGATGATTGATGACTTGCCGATAGAAGAGATTTTTTATTTAATGAATCGCCCGCGTACGATACAGCATATGCCTTTTGGCAAACATCAAGGGCAGCCTCTTAGCAAAGTCCCCCGTTCTTATATTCAATGGCTAGCCTCGACAGGCGTCTTTGATAAACCGGAAAATCAAGAGCTAAAAGATAGTTTCCTTCGGCTTGGCTTGCTAGAACCTACTGTCGCTATAGGGGCAGCATGAAGATCGGCATTTTGGGCTGCGGATATGTGGGACAAGCAGCAGCCAAAATGTGGAGCTTGGCAGGACATGAACTTTCAGCTACTACACGCAAGCCCGAGCGCCTGGCTGATTTGCAAACGCTTATCCCCCATCCTTATTTACTGACGGATGCTTCTTCCCTCTTTTCCTTTTTATCTCAGCTAGATACCCTTCTTGTCAGCGTAGCCCCCGATTCTTTTGCCGATTACCAAACAACTTACCTACAAACAGCCCGGCAAATAGCAGCAGGCATACCTCATGCTCCCCATCTCAAACAAATTTTATATACAAGCAGCACCTCCGTGTACGGAGACTACCAAGGAGAATGGGTCGATGAAACGGCTCGCATCCATCCTTCTAATGCCAATAACCAATGTTTGTATGAAACGGAACAAATTTTATTAGGTCTTGCGACAGAGCAGCGGTCTGTCTGTATTTTCCGCTTAGGCGAAATTTATGGCCCTCAACGCGATATTACCGATCGCCTCCGCCGCATGCACGCGCGCCCTTTTCCTGGAACAGGCAATCAATACACCAATTTAATTCATGTCGATGATATTACAAGAGCGCTTGATTTTGCCATTCAATTGCGCCTAAATGGCATTTTTAACTTATGCAATGATTTCCATATTCCTCGAAAAGTCTTCTATGAAGCCCTTTGTCAAAAAGCCCACCTTCCCCCTATTCAATGGAATCATCAAGATTCTAATCCTCATGGAGGCAATAAAAAGGTCTCTAACCAAAAATTAAAATCATTAGGATTTTCTTTCTTAGAGCCTCTCTACTCATTACATTCAATTATTTAATTATCTGATTGATCTAATCTGCCCAAAACGTTAAAAATACAAATTATTTTTTAACAACTATTACCAAACGACTAACCGCGTTTGGAGTTTTTTTACCCTTTGGACTGACGTGGAAGCTTTTACAGATAATGGCAAGACGGTCCATATTTTTTAATAGTGACCGCCTTGCCATTTATTCATCTCCGCAGCTTTGATGCAGTCTAAAGGGAAAAAAACGCCAAACTCAGGTTACCAATTTATTTAGAGGGCTATCATGAAGATCCTATTAAAAAAAGCCTGCTTATTTTTTACTCTTTCCTTTTCCCTATCTGCGAGTTTGGCAAGAGGAGAATGCCCATCGCCGCTTCCTCAAACCTATCCTCCTTTGGCTCTTAGCCAAGTACATGCCACTCCAATTGTCCGTCTTCATTTTGGCCCAGGACCCGATGGAGCGGGAGTGATGAAATCCCAAGCCAGCGTGCCTCCTCATCTGCATAGCAGAACACATGGGTCTTCGCATGCCAAAGGCTTGTCTCTTTCTAAGGTCGTCAATTCCAAAACAACCAATTTCCGCACTAAACAGATAATGAGGAAACAGATAAATAGAGGCGCTCCTGTATCCGCTCATCAATTAAGGCCTGTCCGACTCAAAGGAAACAGCAAAAAATAAAGGCAAAAATTGAAGTCTAAGAGGGTTTCTTAATACTCATAATCGCCTATATTTGAGATCATTTTCTCCCTAGCAAGAATAGGAAATAGAGGAACAATATTGCGTGAATGTGGCCCTCTATCCTCCTTTTCTTCTAGGGAAAAGTACTCGAATCTAGGCCATTAGCAGTTTTTGACAAATCCTAAGGCAGCAGCTACCTAAAGTATGTCAGTGGAATTTTATGTTCCAGCTATGTTCCGAGTATATTAAATTTACAAGAGAGAATACACATGTCTTTAGTCACAGAAAGAACTCCTTTTGTCCTTTATTCTGATTCCGATTCCGTTCCCTCTCAAACTTCTACAGGATCCATTTTTTGGGCCGGCATTAAATCTTTTTGCGGAAGGCGTATCAAGCCGCTTTTACCTAGGATCGCTCAAGGAGTAGTGGCAACCACCGCCTTAGTTGCTTCCGGAACATTTCTCATGTATAAGAACCAACTGCCAGACTCCGAATCTTCCATGGAAGATAAGGTTGCTGAAACTGTTTGCTGGATCAATCTTGGCGTTTCCTTAAGGGCGTTGATTGAGTCATTTTCTGTTACTCCGGCCATTAACCAGTATATGCAGCAAGCACACACCTTTACGACAAATCTTTCCTTTTGGGGATTTTTAATGCTCTGGAATACAGCTATAAATGTCCCAGATTCCGCTCAAGAAAAGGTTTTGGGAATGATTTCAGCTTGGGCTGGTTATAATGTGACCAATGACTTTATTCAAATTGTCAACCAGATCAAACAAGACGGCTCCCATTTGCTAAATAGCCGCGGACAAGAAGATCAAGAAGTCATCTCTTCGATTGAAGAGCCACAGCAGGAGGATCAAGGGAGTTTCCCCTCTTCTGCACATGTACAAGACACGCCATTACCGGAGAGAATTAGCGTAGAAAGCCGGAATGCGCCAATCTGCGCCCTCTTAGAGCCTGCTCATACACAGGTTAAAGTCAATCTACTCATCAATGCAGCCAAGATCACCTGCGGAGTGAGCGCAACGCTCTTTGTCAACCTCTATTTGAGCCCCAGCAATCAGCTTTTTCCCTTGTATAATGCCTGCGGTTATCTGTTAATCGGAGCGGGAGCAGGCGAGATCGGAATGGAAGGCCTATTACAAGTATTAAAGAAAATAGAATCTAATTTGCAAAAAAGGGAGCTAGAGTCCCGGCCTATGCGCGCCCGCAGAATAGCCCTAACGGTTATGAAAACATCTATTCAGGCCATTCCTAAAGCAGTCATTGAAATGAATGCGCTTTTATCTATTTTCCACAACAATCAATTAGCTATTCTTCTCGGTATCATGTATGGAATCACCAAGCGCGATGCCAAGCAAAGATTTCAAAATTTGACTAAAGAAATCTATACTCATAAAAAAGAAATTAATAAAGTTCCTTTGCAGGGGTGCTGGAAAGGTCTCAAAAAGAGCAAAATACTTAAGGCACTATCCATTACGAAGAAGGATAAGAGAATTCGCACAGCCATTTTAGTCGATCGGGCCGTCACCATTCCTCTTTTTATGAGCCTCACCGGATTTTCAATAGCCGTTGTCTGCACAGATCAGTCCCAAGATCAAATTGCCATCTTGGCTTTTTTAGCGAGCACGCTTGGCTTTGCAGGCTTTTCAACGTGGCTAAAAAACAATTTTAGACCAGGCCGGAATAACAGGCTTTTTAATGAGATATATTTTAATATTTTTGAAAACCGCGAATGTTTGCCCCTGCTTTATTCCTTGCTCACTCAAATCAGCAAAATCAATGACATTAGCTTATTTCATGATACGCCTTTGCAACTTATGTTTGGCGTAGCCGCCATTTCCACCTTTGGAGCCATGCTCGGCCAAGACCGGGTCGAATCCGGAAGCATCGACCGCAACCCTATCGCTTATACAGACCCTGGATTTCGAATGGCCTCATTAGAAACCATTCTATTAATGCTTAAGCAATAATTATAAAAGGATGCGCTTGCTATTTACTTGAGAATCTAAAAAATAGCTGGGGCCTATCTCTTCGATAGCCCCGGAAATTCTATTCGCCTGAGTTTGGAGCTTTTTAGCCCCCTCTAAGGTAAGCGAGCCTTAGAATGAGCGTTTTAGCGGCTTCTGTAATCGTCATCGGATCGCTTAATAATTGAATGACACACCCCTGATGGTCGCTAATGAATTGAGGCCATCTCTCTAAAGGATAATTATTTGCCCCCATTCTCTGTGTCAGACTTCCATTATGATGATATTTGAAGCCAATCATTCCCGTACTATAGAACGTTTTTTCTGCTTCGCTTCCCAGTAGCTGCGAAACCACAAGCTCCAAATAGTATTGGACGAGTTTTAAATCGTCCGCTTTTTCCTTATCTTCATACATCTGATCGATCTTTTCAAAAAGCATTTTTCTAAAGCTGGCATCTTCGTCTTTAAGAAGGAACGGCTGACTTTCCAAAGCCTGCCACTTATCTAAATTAGCGATCATCGTCAAAGAGGAATTCTCTTGACTGATGGCTTCTGTTAAGCTAAAGAGCTCTTTGCGATAGTCATCGCAATGAAGAATTAAGCGAAAAATCATTTTCCAAGCATTCAAAGGACTGGGTTGTTTTGCAAGATCGACAGCCCCTTGGGGAACGCGTTGCTTAAGCTCTCTTTCTAAACGCGCTTGCGATTCAGCCAAGGCCCTCACGGCACCTGATCGATCCAATCCGCTCCAACAAATGAGAATAGGCGTCATATCGAGCATGCGATAAAGAAGCAGATATAATTCTATCTCAGCAGATCGAGAAAGCCTTGGTAAATGGAGAGGAGTGAATTGCAAGTGAATGAGCCGCCTTAAAATATCCAAAAGAAGCAGTAGAGTCTCTTCTTCATAATTCCTGACTAGGGAAGGATCAATCTTTGCCAATGCTTCATCCAAATTTTTTAGATATTTTTCAAGCTCCCTTTCAAGCTCCTTTTGTTTAACCTCTATTGTATTTTTAGCCTCTATTGTATTTTTTATAGATTCAGGTTCTTTTTCTATAAAAGCAATGACATTGATTAAACGTTGGATTTGGCAATCAAATGTCTCCTTTAATTCTCTTGCCGATTCAAAAAATGCCGCGTCTTTTATGTTGAATGGGTTGAGCTGATCCACTTTCATCAATATATGCTTAGCCAAACGAGCGAGGCCTTGACAGTTGATGGATAAAGAATTTGTTCTTTCCGAATCAAACCAATTCGTGGCATTGAAATTGGTATTAATGTGCAAGATGCTTAACTCATCATCCTCACAAATTGTCCGCAGCAAGCTCTCAGTCTCTGCAATATGCGTATGCGCATTGCGGATGATTTCTTCTTCTGCTTTAAAAGATCCCAATTGATGAAGCACAAACTGCTTTTGTTTCTTCTTTAACGGCTCTTCCATAAGCTTAATCACTTGGGCAAGCTCTTTTGCTTTTTGAGCATTGTTAACCGCTCCACAACTAATAAAACAATTTAGGCTATCGGATTCAATTCTATAGTAGACGTTGCATAGATCGCTTAATTTCTTCGCAGAGTCCCTCTCGCAGGTCCCGACTACGCCCCGTTCAACGAGAATAGAGCGCTCTTCAGTCTCAATAAGACGCATAGGAACCCAATTCGCATTTCCGCCTTGAGTCGGAATTTTGCTAGCCAAGGTCGGCAAACCGATTTGATTGGTCGCAATCTGCATAGCTTTCTTGTCCGTATCTTTGAACTTATGTTGATCGGTCAAGCAATCCTGAATCAATTCTGTAGGAATAATGCATCCGACCTTGAAATTGCAGAAAACACTTCGTAAATGCAGGACAGCATCCCCTCTTTTTATGAGAAGTTTAGCGGCCGAAAAATTGTACTTCACTAATTTAATATCGACATCTAATTCTTCGATGCGAGCGGACAATTTATGCGTTAAAGCTTCAATGATTCTTTTTAATAAAACGTGATAGCCATCCCCACTTACCTTTAATGCTCCCGCTTTGTCAGCCTGGCCATCGCTAATATAGTTTTTGCAAAGCTGCTCTATCCCCTCAAAGGCTGTGGTCTCAAAAATACGATTAATCTTCACTAAACGCAAAAGAAGCTTTTTGGCCTGGACACAATCCCCCGAATCGGGATCAAACGCTGAAATGAACTTCTCTAATACGTCTATCTTTCTGCTTATATCATTAAAGCAGCGTTGAACAGCTTCATATGTCGCAAGCGGATTTCTAATATTTAAAGCCCGTTGCACCGTGGGACTATTCACATAATTGGAGCGAGGAGAGAGGGTATAGCCATTTTCATCCACTCTCATAAGGCCGGTTCCGATTCTATCGACATGAAAAGACTTTAAAAACTCTTTGACCTTTTTACTGTTCTCATGGATTCTGTTCCAGTCCATGGAAAGGACGGGAGAGGAGGGGTGACTAGAAGACGAATGCACATTATTCATAGGGTCTCCAAAATACAATTTGAATTAATAAATAAAATTTTAATTAATAGATTTTGTCAACCTCTTTCATCCTATTTTGACTTAATAAATTGAATTTGGAGTCTTTTGCCTTTTAGTGAATAAAAGAAGGAAATCGTTCAAAGCCTCTCATAAAGTTAGTAAATAAATAAGAATCTAAAGGCATGAGAAGGCGCCATACTTGAAAGGCTATACAGACCTTTTAAGAAGGATTAAAGCCAGAATTTAGTTTGATTGAGTGTTGAGTGCTCTAGGATTTAGACGACTTGAAAGTCTTAGAGGGTGTATTAAAGCCGCCAATGACCCAAATTCGAGTGCTTCTCCTTAGGAGCCGACATAGGCTAGACTCCTAAGGAAAAATGATTTAGGCCATTATGAATTTAGAGATAAGCCCGCAGGCTGAAGCGGCGCTTGATTGTACATCATTTCCCACATTTGTCTGAACGGAGGACAAGTACGCAGGAGTTCTTCCTTTGTTCCTTCAGCCACTTTTTCGCCTTTATCCAAATAAATAATTTTATCGGCATCTTCGATAGTAGACAAGCGATGCGCGATGATAATTTGCGTCATCTTTCCCTGAAGCTGGCTTAAAGCCGATTTGATGTGATTTTCGCTAAGTGCGTCCAATGACGAAGTTGCCTCGTCCATAATCAAGATAGGCGCTTTTTTGACTAGCGCACGCGCAATTGCCAAACGCTGCTGCTGCCCACCCGACAGGTTTTTGCCGGCTTCAAATAATTCGGTCTGATAGCCTTTCGGAAGCTGCTGAATGAACTCATCCGCATGGGCCTGCCTAGCCGCTTCTTGAATGTCTTCTTGCGAAAAGGGACGTCCGAAAGCAATGTTTTCGGCAACCGTATCTAAGAAGAGAAAAGGTTTTTGAGGCACAAAAGCGATGTTATCCCTCAATGAACGCTGGGTATAAGCTGTTAAGGAACGGCCATCAATACGAATTTCCCCTTTCTGGATGTCATATAGGCGAGGTAAAAGCTGGACGATGGTGGACTTTCCCGATCCTGTCGGCCCCACCAAAGCGACGGTTTCTCCTTTGCGGACAGTAAAGCTGACACCTTTGAGGATCCATTTTTGGTCGTAGCGAAACCAAACATTATCAAATTCAATCGTGCTATCAAGAGAAGAAAGCTCTAAAGCCCCGTCTTGATCGCGGATTTGAGGCTGAAGATGCAACACTTCCTGTACACGCTCTGCTGCTGCAATGCCTCGCTGAATATGCGTATTTTCTTCAGCAAATTTTTTAATGGGCTCGTAAAAAACATAGAGCAATCCGCAATACACCAACACGTCCGAAACATTCATCTGCAGGACATAAAGCCCATAGAGCAAGGCCGTCGCTAAAAAAAACATTCCAATTGTGTGAACAATGGGCCTCGAGGACAAATCGTATCGAGCGCTTCTTTGCTCCAGAGCCGCCATTTTCGCATTTTGATCGCGGTACTTTCTGAGGGAGAAATCCTCCATGGCAAAAACTTTGACTGTTTGGATGCCAGCTAAGAAATCGATAAGAACAGAGGCAAATGTTTCTTGATTTTTCTGAATCTGCTTGGAAATTCTTTTGACCCGTTTGGCGAGGAAGACAATGGGGAAAACAATCAAGGGAAAACCGAAGAAAATAATAAGCGAAAGCTGCCAGGAAGCTAAAAAGCATAGGCCAAGCGTCGTGATAACCGTAAAAGGCGTTTGCAAGTAATTGACCAAGCAAGCATTCAAGGCCTCTGCCACTAGGGCTGCATCCCCTACCACGCGCGAGGATAAACTGCCTATATTATGCCGCTGATAAAAATCCATGGGCAAAGATTGAATATGCTCAAAATAGGCTTGGCGCAAATCGCGGCTGATGCGGATGGCGACCAGGCGCGAGGCAAAGCGCTGGCTGAACAGTGAAATAGCTTTAAATAAAGCGACTAAGACAATAAAAAAAGCGAGGAATTTCAAACTGCTGGTAATAGGAATGAAATGGTTTAAGCCGTCTATGACTCTCTCCACCAATCCTTGGCCCTTATAATCAGTTAAAAAGCGCGCTGTATCTTCTAAGTTAACAAAGCCTCGATCGGACACATCCAATTGCGGCCAGCGCGCCTGGACATCTTCCCAACTGACAGCTAAATTACGCTCTAGCTTCCCCTCTTTGATAGGGGCAAACAATTCAAAAAAATCCGGCCCTTTCCTCATGATGACGCCCATGGCGACAATCTCTAGCTGGGAGGCAAATGTCAATAAGATCATGGAAAAAATGGTCAATCCAATCAGGATGCGGTGCTGCCTTCCAAGAAGCGCTGTCTTAAATAAAAATCGCATAGCTCGTACTTATACTTCTAGGAATTGTCCCATTTGTCGGAATTTTAAATAGCGCTGCTCAAGCAACAGTGATGGGGGGATTCTGCGCAGAATCTGACATTGATCGATGATAAATTGCTTGACATTTTGATAAGTCTGCTGAGGATCGTGATGCGCGCCTCCGAGAGGTTCGCTAATAATCGTGTCGATGACCTTGAGCTCTATAAGATTTTCTGCGTTCAACTTGAGCGTTGATGCAGCCTCTATATTTTTACTTGCATCTTTCCAAAGAATCGATGCACAGCCCTCTGGTGAGATGACAGAGTAATAAGCATGCTCTAGCATGCCCACGACATCGCCCACACCCATTCCCAAAGCCCCTCCAGAACAGCCTTCTCCAATAACAACCACAATGATCGGCGTGCTGATACGAGCCATCTCGCGTAGATTCTGCGCAATCGCCCATCCTTGCCCCCTCTCTTCGGCTTCCAATCCGGGATAAGCTCCTGGAGTATCCAAAAGGGAAATGATAGGCAAATTAAATTTTTCAGCCATTTGCATCAAGCGCAGAGCTTTGCGGAAGCCTTCGGGATTAAGCATACCAAAATTGCGGTAAACGCGACTTTCGGTATCAAATCCTTTCTCTTGGCCGATGACAACGCACTTTATTCCCCCGATCCTAGCCAACCCCCCAACCATCGCATGATCATCTTGATAGCAGCGGTCTCCCGATAGCTCCACATAGCTTTCGCACATATTGCGAAAGAAATCCAGGGCATGCGGACGAGAGGGGTGACGGCAAATCATAATCCTTTGCCACGGAGTCAGCTCTGAATAAACTTTTTCTTTGAGTTTATCTAACTTTTGCTCAAGCTTGCGAATCTCGGCGTTAAAAATAGGATTGTCTTGATTCTGTTTTTTTAGATGTTCAATCGTTTTGATATACTCATGAATTTGCTTTTCATGGGGTAGAATATCCAACGGGTCGCTCCTTCAATTAAATATTTAATTTTATAGCCCTGCCCCAGCTCCAGCTAAGGTGGATTCAGAAAAATCTGGGACAATTTCAATGGTCGTGGGCTTAGTAATAATAATGGCAAAAAGCTCTTCTATATCCGGAGTGGCAAGCCTAATGCATCCATCGCTCTCATATTTTCCAATGCTGCTTGTATCATCAGCAAGTATTCCTTGGCCTTTATCATGCCAAGGCGTTCCATGAATGCCAAATCCTTTTGCAGGAGCTGTACAAGGGCCTAATTCTTTTTCAAAGGGAATCCAACGCGTTCCGAAAACAGTGATTACTTCAATTTTCTTTCCTTGATGCATTCCCATGACTTTGGGTTTATAGACTGCAATGCGATCGCCAAGAGAATACTTCCCTAAAGGCGTCAGCAATCCCGACGCTTTTGTTGAATCTAAGCGGCCTAGCCCTACTTGATAGGTCTTTAATAGCGTCGCCTGCTTATCATCCAAATCAATATAGTAGAACCACATTTTACAACGGGATGTGTCTACAACCAGATAAAATTGAAAATTCTTATCTTTTTTAAATACATTAAAGCGATCGCCTTCAGCCAAATCCTGCTTTAAGTAATCAGGCTTGCCATTTAAACTCCGCGCAATAAAATGCCGAGACGTATTGTAATGAGAGGCATAATCCGATAACCAAGCAGGACGCCCTTTCTGCCAAGGTACATGGCTCTTATAAGTAATGGTCTCGACAATAGGTAGCTTCGGATCATTTCGATTAAATAATTCTTCAATCCGATTGGCATCAGGCAAATCAATCGATGACGCAACAATAGGAGAAACCGAGGAAACGGCAACAGGGGATGGAGTGGCTAAGGCCGGCACAACTGCTTGAATCTCTTGATCTAGTTCAACTTCAAGAGGAACCTGCACAACCGCCCCCGTCTCAGGTTGGGTCGGCTTGGTTTTAAAGATGGCAGCTATGCCAATCGCTCCAAATAAAAGAATGGATACAATCGCTAATAACTTTGGCAATGTCATCGTTAGACCTATATCTTTTATCTTAGCTTTTAGAAAAATCCGCGCATGCGAACGTCTGCTATCATCCTTTCCCCACTTTTCATCTTTAGAGAAAGATTTTTTAGTAAGTTCTTGCCAATCAAGATTATTTGTATACTATGATAAGAGGTTGAATGTATTTTGCCAAGTTATACCAGCGGAAAAGACGTTAAAAAATTAAGGCCGGATTCCGAGCTTTAATATTTTTTTTAATAGATCCTCTAAGAATAAGGCTCGAGCTGCCAATGATAGTGCCGCTGTTGCGCTTGGAGCAAATAAGCAACCAGAAAAGTCGATCCCCAAAAATTATCTTTCCCTGCCAATGGAATGACTTGCATGCTTCCGGAAAAAGAAGGGACCGATAACTTCAGCTTTGTCTGCTCGCCTTCCAATAAGATCGGCTGCGCTTCGCCGGAATAACGATCGAGTGTACAAGGGGCTAAGGACATTTTCCCAGGAATGTGGCATTTTTGCGCTTTAAAAAAAAAGCTAAATGCGACGTCCTCCCAGCCATCCAAACCCAAAAAGGTTGTTTTTAAATTGAAGCGAGATTGCTTAAATTCTTGCGCCACTTCCAACCAAATCCCGCGAAATCGGCCTGTTTGGCAAGAAGACGGCTGGTCGACTAAGCGCGCACATCCCTTTAGAACAAAACCTTGCCGCCTTAGCTCAATAATAGATTTTCTAAGCCCATGCTCAGATAAGTGATTCCCCTCTATTCCAAATCCCAGGCAGTCTCCCAAAGGCAAATATTGAGGACCATAGTTGACAAGTTCGACATCTTCTATACGTATCGACCCTAAGCCTGTATGCCCGCCATGAAGCGTGCAGACGGCATGCTGATTGTTGGAGCGGAATCCAACAAGCGAAGTAGAAGGATCATAAATATGCTCTGGAAGAGGAAAAGGGAGGAAAGCGGCCGCGGTTTGCTTCTTAAAAAGCCTCTCCAATAAAATCCATAAAGGCGAAATGCTTATTGGCTCTTTCTCCGCTGCAACCTGCAAATGTTTATACAGTGCTTGCGATGCGCTTTCGAATTCCATTTCTTCTGTTAAGCAAGAAACTCCATAAAATAAAAGATAGTAAAGAAGAAGATTTTGAAAGCTTTTTCCTTCGCTTTCGCGAATAAATAAAGAAGCGAAGGGATAATAATGCGCATCAACCGTATTAAGCTGCCACCTAGCTAGTCGGATTACTTGATCTTTTAAATCTTCCCTTTTTGTCAAAAAGGCCAAAGCGCAAAGGAAAATGCCAAATTCCAGATGATAAGGAACGTAAGGCAGTGAAAGCCAAGGAGAATATTCTTGAAGGTCAATCAGTGCGGCTCCACTCTCTAATAAATAAGGCCCCACCTCTGGCACAGGCATCTTGCTTAGGACATGATTCAAAGCGACTAATGCGCGAAAATATTGGGAGCTTTGATTCCATGGCTGACGCTCAAAAAGCTGCACTTTAGCTGCTAAATTGCCTACAGGCGTAGACGAAAAATAATTAAGAAGATTCAATGTCAGGAGCTGCTTCCAATTTTCGATTGCCATCTCCGTTGACATCAGCGTTTCGCGCCATATACAGCTCTCCGCCAGCTCCTCAAGTTGTAAAGATTGATTTAACAGCCAATCATTTACAGCTTGAGATAAGCTAGGAGAGTGATTTGAATCTTCAACCGAAGCTTGGTAAAAAGACTGGAGAGGGAGAGCATCGATCATGGTTGAAGAGACCTATTGGTACAAAGAGCTCTGTAGAACTATTCAGCATCCTCACATGAAGGCTAAATTCCATCTAAACCGTTAAATATAATAGCATTTTTTTGCCAAAAATAAAATGAATGGCAAAGCAAACTATCAGGAAAACATGCTAAGCCGACTTACTTTCCTATAACCAAAGACTCAAAGAGCTATAAATGGCATAGAACAATAAAAGCAGGTTAAATCAAAAAGCAACCGATTAATTTACTTCGGCAAAGCTATCTGATTCTACAACCTGACGCATCTTTTTGCCTGGAGTAAATTTAACAGCCTGGCGAGCAGGAATAACGATGGGAACGGCTGCATTTTTGGGATTGCGTCCAATCTTTTGTTTTCTTTCCACAACTTCAAAAACGCCAAACTCTCTAAATTCTAATCTTTCCCCTTGAGATAAACAGTCTGTAATCTTATCGAGAAAAGCTTGAATAACATGACGGACATCATTTGGGTGAATTCCCTTGTCCTGTGAAATAGAATTAATCAATTTCTTCTTTGTCATGGTGCTCTTCTTTGTACTGGTTGCCATAGGCTCGATCTCCTCCATTTTGCACTTTTTTCGTTAAGATAAAGCTGTTTCTGACATTTTCATATCCTTTTGATTTTCAAGCAAGTTCTTTTTGTTAGTTTTGCTTATTTAGCTAAAACGAACCCACAAGCCTGTAAGGAAAATTTTATATCTCAGAAAAGCTATCAAAACGCTATATTAAAAAATTTTTTAACTAGCATTTCTTATGATAAGAAAAGGTTCTTTGAATTCAATATAATTTTCAGTTTTCTCTCACACGCACAAGCATTTTATTTTTCTTTCCTGCTGCCAAGAGAATCAATCGATTTGAGATAAGATGGTCTTGGACAATCACGCAATTTTCATCTTCAATTTTCTCATTATTCACATAAATTCCGCCATTCCGTAGAAGACGTCTAGCCTCTCCTTTGCTAGGCTGAAGCCCCACTTCGACTAACAGGTCAACGAGTTTTTTATTTACCACTTCATTTAGAGGCAGTTCATAGCTAGGCATGCTAGAGGAAAGGCTTTCCAACGTATCCGCATCAAGCTTTGCCTGCGATCCGGGCGCCACTTCAGCGGTAACTTTCAAAGCTGTCTCCACTCCCTTTTCGCCGTGCACTAAACGAGTAATTTCTTCAGCCAACCGTTTCTGAGCGGTATGAGGAACATAATCTGCTTCTTGCATTCTCTTTTCATACAAGCGAATCTCTGCCATATCCATAAAAGTCAGCATGCGCATCAATTTAATGACATCGGCATCGGCGACGCGTACCAAATATTGGTAAAACTCGTAAGGAGACAACTTCTCTGATGATAGCCAAATCGCGCCTTTTTCCGATTTCCCAAATTTTTGCCCATCGCTGCGAGTCAATAAAGGGAAAGTAACCCCATAAGCCGTCTGGCCATGGACTTTACGGATCAATTCCGTTCCAGCCGTGATATTTCCCCATTGGTCACTGCCGCCTAATTGGATCGTTACTCCGAATTTTTCAAATAAATGCAAAAAATCATAACCTTGCAAGGTTTGATAGCTGAATTCGGTATAGCTCATGCCTTCTTCCGATTGCAAACGCGTTTTTACACTTTCTTTTGCCAACATAGGGCCTAAACGGAAAAGCTTGCCGATATCGCGTAGGAATTGAATATAAGAAAAGTTTTTAAACCAATCAAAGTTATTTAAAATGATGGGCTTAGCAGTAGAATGATTAAAATCTAGAATTGTCTCTAAGTTTTTTCTTATTCCTTTTAGGTTCTGTTCAATGGTTTGTTCATCTAATAATTGACGCTCTGCTGCTTTGCCGGAGGGATCTCCAATCATACCAGTCGCTCCGCCCATAATGGCGACAGGCGTATGACCAAAGCGTTGAAACCAGGCAAGCCCCATAATGGCAACCAGGTTTCCTAAATGCAGACTATCGGCCGTTGGATCGAAACCGCAGTAGACCTTGACTGGCTGTTGAGTTAACAGTCGAATTTCATCGCTTGAAAGGGCTTCAATAAAACCGCGTTCTTGCAAAACATCAATAATATTAGTCATGTCTTCATCCACTTAACAATAAGGAAGAGTAAGGCGTATCCTCAAATTCATAATATCCATTGGCAATTTGAGGACACACCTGAGAGCCGGTCTTCAAATTCATAATGCCTAGATTCAAGGTGATTTCTCAGTCAAGCTGCAAGGCGGATGGACGCGCTATATTGATTGAATATTGCCCGTTCATTCGCCTTGCAAGTTGACTGAGAAATCACCTTGAATCTAGGCTATTAGCAATTTGAATACAAGCTCTTAGGTGTGGACATTTTTCTAAATGTCCTCTTTTCTGTCAATGATTGTCCTTAAATAAGTTACAATTTTCGATAATAAAAATTATTCCCTAGCCCCATTTTCAAGAGTTCTTTCCTTATTCTTTTCATTAAATAATTGGCGCACGGTTTCGCTTGAATGATGTGTTGGGCATTTGATCAAACCATTAGTTGGGATCCAAGAGGCGAACCCAAATCCTGATAGACAATGGCCTATTCTAGTAGCGATCGTCTAGCTCGCTTTTCTTCTTAAAACTCCCGTTTGAATGGCATAAGAAAAAAATTCTATTAAACTAAACAAGCCACACGAGTAGCGCAAGCCCGCTGTTAAATTCCTTCTTTTCAAGAACCATTCTTAGCGTTTCTAATGCCCCTCTTAAGCGACGATGGCGAATGCAAGACAAACATATTAAAAAAAATTATTTTTTGATAAGATGCAATTTATGTGGGTTAATCGATAAGACTGGCTATTTAAGAAGGAGTGGTATTTATGCAATCTCATTCATCCCGACAATCTGCCTCTGCTAAGAGCAGAAAAACGAAAAATCCAGCTGGATTAATCAAGCTGCAAAAAGGCGATCAACTTATGCAGAGGAATCTCTTTCATTCCTCTCGCCCTGCTGCTTCTCGTTCCTTGAAAGAACGATGTACCTCTCTTCCTCCCGATGCACTCTCAGCTAAGGCTAAAACCTATCTTTTTCATCCCTCCCACAAACACGCGAACAAGATTTTTTTTAAGCACTCATTTTCCAAAATCGCCCCTAGCCTCTAGATTTTAGACATGCTTTAATCCAATTTTTGAAGATATAAAGAGTCAATTACAACACTTGCTTTGGTTCAAATTGAAGCGTTGCAATTGACTCTAAAAGTTCTAAAATTTAAGCCTCTCCCATATAAAATTAAAATAATTTATTTGATTTTTTTAGAGATTTCCCTATTCTCCGAACTGAAAGAATCAAGGACTTTCAAGCAGGTAAAGGGCGCAGCATTGCAGTAAAGTCTTGATTAAGATGTCTAAAAACTACCTAAAGGAGGTTATGAAAAATGAAAAAGCAACTATTTCTTTTATCTTCATTATGCATCATGCTAACCGCTTGCGAAACTAATGCTCCTGACAATACAGGACGCAATACACGCGATCGCAATCCTAGTGCCGTCACACCAGGCGAGCAATCAGAAAGCGAAGCCGATCGTACAATCACACAAAAGATCCGCCAAGCTTTAATGGATGATGATGCTCTTTCTACTAATGCTAAGAATGTCAAAATCATGACAATCAATGGCGTAGTCACTCTTCGCGGAGTCGTTAACAACGATAAAGAGAAGAATGAAATTGGTAAAAAAGCCAAAGCCGTAAGCGGTGTTAAGAATGTTGACAATCAAATTGAAATTCTTCGCGAAGGTAATCGTGGGACTGAAAACCGCGGTGACTTTAATCGATAACGATTGATTAAAAATCATTAATGGCGTCTTAAAATAAAGGAGAATTTTATGGCTAATCAAGTAGTATATGGAATTGTTGCCAATCGTCAAAAAGCTGAACACATTATTCAATCTTTGGTAGATGCTGGCTTAGACCGCAATGATATTTCTTTTCTCGTCTCGCAAAAAGGTGAATTCAAAGAATTCAGCTCGACTGCAATGACAGGAACAGAAGCCAATCGCAACTGGCGTACAGAAGAGCGTCTTACAGATTATCCTGCAGGTACTCTTCCAGAAGAACGCTACCAATCTACAACCAATACCCAACATCCTCAAAGCAACCGCAATCAAGGCCAAGGAGGATTGGGCACAGAGAAGCACACCAAAGCGCCAGAGGGAACAGCAACGGGTGCAACAGCAGGAGGAATCATTGGCGGTACGCTAGGCCTTTTAGCTGGTATTGGCGCTCTTGCCATTCCTGGTATGGGACCTTTTATTGCAGCCGGCCCCTTAATGGCAGCACTTAGCGGACTTGGCGCAGGCGGAACAATTGGAGGCATCATCGGCGCCTTAGTAGGAGCCGGGATTCCTGAATATGAAGCGAAGCGTTATGAAAATCGTCTGAAAGAAGGCGGCATCTTATTAGCTATTCGCGCTAACACAGATGCGCTTGCCAAGAAAGCAAAAGATCTCATGCAAAAAAGTGGCGCAGAAGATGTTTCCATTTCTTCCGAAGCCACAACTTCGAAAAACTACAAGAAATAATTCGTTTGTTTCTAAGCGATTTCTTCCTTAGATGGCCTTGCCTTGAGCAAGGCCATCTCTTTTATACAAAAACAAAAAAACCTGACCTAAAACAATTAAATTTATAAACGAATTAAAAAAACCATTCATCCGATTTTATTTTTACTCGCCATATAATTATTTAATAACAAACTGAATTATATCTACAATAATCCCCAATTAGGATAAGAGCCTGTTAAACAACTTAGACTAACTTGCCTGTGAGATTATTTTCTCCTTAGGAGGCGCTCTAACCCTAGGAAAAATATTCCCCAATAGAAGATCTTAGAGCCTCTAAGAAGCTATTCTAAAGCCGCTAAGAGTGGTTCTTGACAAGAAGGGATTTAACATCATCTGCCTATGCCACTCATGTGGTTTATTTAGTCTAGCAGGCTTTTTTCTCATCTATGCCATTCATATAATGTATAATTTCGCCATGAGAAAGCCTCCCGGCTCACTTTAAAAAGGATTATGAATATCCAGAAAAGGGCAAGGAAGATGAAGGGCCTGCTCAAGATGCTTAGCTAACGCCTGGGGGCCCACTCTTTCTGTTGCCGAATGGCCTAAAGCGAAAAAATTGATTCCTTCTTCAAATGCTTGAGGCCAAACAGGTTCATCGAAATTTCCTGTAATAAAAGCGTCAACCCCTTCTTTAGCGGCATCAGCAATGGATTTATAGGCGCCTCCGGAAACTAAAGCCAAAGTCTGAATGGTCTCCGGACCGCCGAACGCACAAGCAGCCGCATGTTGGTAGTAATGCTCCAATTGCTCTTTTACTTTTTCTCTGTTTGTAGGAGGAATCTTTCCCTTTACACCAATTGGAATACCATTCATATAAGCAAAAGGCTGCAGGTCAGTCCATCCCAAATCTTGCGCAGCCTTCCAATTATTTCCCAATTTTGGATGCATGTCTAAAGGCAAATGATAGGCAAGCAGTGAAATTTCTTGTTCGATTAATAAAAATAGCTTTCTTCTTTTCACGCCTTGAATGACATAGCTATCTCGCTGCCAAAAAATTCCATGATGGACAATAAGGGCATCGGCTCTGCTTTCAATCGCTGCCTCTATGGTCTCCAGGCTTGCCGATACAGCGGTCGCCAACTTCCCAATTGATGTCTTCCCCTCTACTTGCAAACCATTCGGGCAATAATCGGAAAGGCCATTGGAGGGGAGCAATTCATCTAAATATTGGCAAAGGTCTTTTAGCCTTAGCATAATAAAATCCTGTAATTGAATGATTCACGAATCGGTTAAAAATAAGATTGCAAATCTTAACTTTAATTAATTTTTATTTGAAGAACATTCTCTTGATTGAGAAGAAAGGATTGTCAAAGTCACAAGGGCCTCGATTCCACAACCTCTAGGAGGATGCTTTATGCTATTGGCCTAGATTCGCATTTTAAGAAACCCGCTAAAAAAGCAAATTATAAAAATTGATCGTTTGGCAATGGCAAAGCTTTTGAAACTGGAGTATCACAGCAAGGATCATATTAACTTAATAGAGCTCCTGCCATTGTAAGACTTTCCCTACCGACATCCCATGTCCGCATTTATTTAATTTTTGGCCTTTGGACTGACAAGAAAGCTCTCGTAGATGAAAAATGGCAAGACGGTCCTTATTTTTACTATTGACCGCTTTGCCATTTGTTCATGTCCGCAGCTTTGATGCAGTCGAAAGAGCAAAAAAACTCCAACCTCAGGTTATTTATGTATTGAGGGATTAATTACTTCTTGAGCGCAATTTTCCTTTGGCATAAGTTTACATCTTTTAAGAGGATGTATTAAAACCGCTAAAACAACTAACTTGAGATAACTTATGACTAAAACGGATTTCCCCCCTATTATCGCAGCTAAAAAAGCCGCGGGCAAAGCCGCTGCCGAACTCATAGAAGATGGCATGTTGGTGGGATTGGGAACCGGATCTACGGCCTCTTTTTTTATTGAAGCTCTTGGACTGCGATGCCAATCCGGCCTAAAAATATCGGCTGTGGCCACCTCTCAACAATCCATGCGCCAAGCTCAAAAGCTTGGAATTCCCATTCAAAACAGCGATTCTATTACCTTCCTAGATTTAACTGTCGATGGGGCTGATGAAATTGATCACCACAAGAATATGATTAAAGGCGGAGGAGGAGCTTTGCTAAGAGAAAAGCTGCTTGCTACTGGCAGCCGTGAGATGATTGTAATTATTGATGAAACAAAACTCGTCGATCAATTAGGCGTTTTTCCCGTTCCTGTTGAAATTGCCACCTTTGCTTACCGCTCAACTCTTGCAAGATTAGAAGAGAAAGGCTATCAAGGCGTCTTGCGCTTAAATCGCGATACAAGCCTCTTTATTACGGATAACGGGAACTATATTGTAGACATTCAATTTAACAAGCCTATTTTAGACCCGGCTTCCGAGCATGAACGCCTTAAAGTCCTGCCTGGAGTATTGGAAACTGGCTTATTTTTTAATATAGCGGGGCGGGTAGTCATTGGATATGAAGATGAATTTGTCAAAATTCAGACGTGACTTAAAAAAAAATCTTCACTAAACTAAACCTTAAGTCGTTATTAACAGGTAGCTCCCATGCAATCGGAACTTATTCAGCTGTCTTTTGATAAAATTATGCAAACACGCTCTTATACCGTGGTCATTTTAGGAGCTCAAAATAAACGTTTTGCCATTTATACAGATCCTAGCATAGGCAGAACGCTACAAATGTTTCTAACTGATGTGGAAAGCCCTCGTCCTCTTACCCATGATCTTATCGATCAAATTTTTGAAGGGCTTGAAGTCCAAGTCAAGCAAGTTGTCATTAATGATGTTCAAGACACGATTTACTATGCCCGCTTATTCCTAGAACAAGATCGAGGAGACATTAAGCATATCCTGGAAATAGACGCTCGCCCAAGCGATTGCTTAACACTCGCTCTAATGAATAATGCACCTGTTTATTGTACAAGAGAAGTGCTCGAAAAAACCATTTCAGTTGAAGAATAAAGGATACAAATAACGAAATAAGCAAAAAATTTGCTAATATTTGATATAAAAGTTATTCCTAGCCAATTCAATGATCGATTCAACCGCTTGCTCGGCATCTTCCCCTTCCGCTTCAATACCAATTTTTGCCCCTTTAGAGGCAGCGAGCATTAAAACGCCCAATAAAGATTTTGCGTTGACAGCGTGTTTTTGATATTTCAAGAACACTTGAGACTTAAACGAATTAGCACATTTGACAAGTTCAGTAGAGGGGCGGGTATGGAGCCCGCGATCATTACTGATAATAAACTTTCCTTTAACCATTTTTTTCTTACTATTTGCTTTTGTCATCGTCTTTTATCCTTGCATCCCTTATCCTTTTCCCAAAGATAATAAGAGTGATAGAACTGATCTGACGCTTTGTCAATCTATGCACTCGCTTAGTAACGGCCGTCACATTTGATTGATTTAAAATTCATGAAAGCCATTTGAGAAAATAAAAAAGAGATCTTTTATTTATCAAAAACGCACCATACCTAGTTAAAATCAAATTCAACAGTCTCTTAAAAGGTGTATTAAAACAGTTAATGACCTAGGTTTGAGTTCTTTCCCTCTAAGAGAAAGCAACCTCAAATATAGGCTATTATGGGTTTTAATCCATCCGCTTAGAAGCTATCTGAACCCCATTTAGCCGGCTTGCTTTTAATGCTTTTCTTGTCATCTATCCGTGCTTTTAAAGCTCTATTAATCAAATAGACGCTCGCAAGCTTTGCTTAAAAGATTAAGCAATATCAAACCGCTAAGTTTTAAAGGCTGCTTCTCAGAAGGTAATTACACATTGATAATGGCTTATATTCGGATATTTTGATAATTACCAGTAACCAATTAAAAGACGCGAATATAGCCGGTTAGATAGTCTATTCCTTCTTATACCAAATGAACAATTATAATGAATGCTATTTCAAAACAAGTCTATTTGTACTATCCTGCTCTTTTTTGATCCAAACATTCATTAAAACATTCAAAATAAATATTTTAATTGTATTAAACATCCCTTTAATGCCTTCAAGAGGCCAAATTCAAACCATTCAAGAATAAAGTATTTAAGTCAAAGAAAATCTTGGAATAAAAGGGCTGTCAAAGACATATTTATTTTTCTACTATAGGAGGCTAAAATGATTAAAACGCGTGAAGAAGTGCCGGTTGAGGATCGTTGGAATGTTGAAGCCTTGTATCCCAATCAAGAAGAATGGGAAAAAGCTTTTCAATCTTTTGCAAGCCAGGCCCAGCAGCCCCTTAAATGGCCGGCTCTTCAAGCCTTTCAAGGAACACTGCACGAAAGTCCAGAGAAAGTTAAGCTCGCCCTCGAATTAATGATGAGCATCGACCGGGAGCTCTCTAAGCTTTATACTTACGCGCATCTTAGACACGATGAGGATATAGCCAATCCTGTTTTCAAAAAATCATACGAACAAATTCTCGCGCTAGCTCATGCCTTTGCTCAAGAGACGGCTTGGTTTCAGCCAGAAATCTTGAAGCTTCCAGATGAAACGTTGGAAAGCTACCTGGCATCTCCTTACTTAACTGCCTATCGATTTTATCTGGAGAGGATAATTCGCGTAAAAAAACATACACTTTCGCCAGAAAATGAAAAGCTATTGGCCTTAGCAGGGCAAGCGCTGCAAACATCTTATAAAACGTTTAGCTCCCTCAACGATGCGGATTTTAAATTTGGCTCTGTCTTAAATAGCGAAGGGGAAGAAAAACCCTTGTCGCATGCCACATACAGTCTTTATATTCGCGATCAAGACCGTCAGCTTAGAAAAAACGCGTTTGAGAACTACCATAAACACTATTCGGATTTCGAGAATACTTTATGCGAGCTGCTGACCGGCCAAGTGCAAAACCACATTTTCCAAGCACGCGCTCGCCACTATTCTTCCTGCCTGGAGGCTGCCCTCTTTCCTAAAAATATCAATACGGCTGTCTATCATGCGCTCATCCAAGCCGTTAATGAACAGATCTCCGTTCTGCATCGCTATATGCAGCTGCGCAAGCGCATCCTAAAACTTGATGAGCTTCATCTTTATGATGTCTACGTCCCTCTTACCAGTGCAATTGATATCCGTTTGCCCTATCAAGAGGCAGAAGATCTCGTCATTGAATCTGTGGTACCGCTGGGAGAAGAATATCAATCATTCTTACGTCAAGGATTGAAGGATCATCGCTGGGTGGACCGCTATGAAAACCGCAATAAGCGCTCCGGAGCCTATTCAAGCGGCTGCTATGACAGTATGCCCTATATTCTGATGAATTACAAAGACCTTCTCCGCGATGTCTTCACTCTCGCTCATGAAGCCGGCCACAGCATGCATAGCTTATATAGCCGCCGCTCGCAGCCTTATCATTATAGCGATTACCCTATCTTCCTAGCAGAAGTAGCCTCTACCTTCAATGAAGACCTCCTCATTCGCCTGCTCATGCAAAAATGCACCGATCCTATTGAAAAAATCTTTCTGCTCAACCAAAAAATTGAGGACATCCGAGGCACCCTATTCCGCCAAACGATGTTTGCCGAATTTGAATTATTTGTGCATCAGCAATCAGAAGAGAATGTCCCCTTGACTCCTCAATTCCTAAAACAGGCTTATCGCGAACTGAATCGCAAATATTTTGGACCGTCTGTTGTCATCGATCAAGAAATCGACATTGAATGGGCCCGCATTCCTCATTTCTATTACAATTTCTATGTTTTTCAATATGCAACGGGAATCAGCGCGGCTTTAGCCTTGTCAGAAAAAGTCGTATCGGGAAAAGAAGAAGATCGCGACGCTTATCTGAATTTCCTTAAAGGCGGATCCAGCCAATATCCAATTGATATGTTGAAAAAAGCTGGCATTGATATGGAGTCTCCAGAACCCGTTAAATCCGCTATTCGAAAATTTGATGAATTATTAGGCGAACTCGAACAATTGCTTGATCAAGTCGACCCTATTTCAGCAAAAAAATAAAATCCATCCGTTACATAAAGGAATCCCAAATTGCCACCTTCTTTCAAGCAAATGCCGGCAATTTGGGAACCTCATCGCTTATTTTAGCAATCAAAACTTATCAGTGCTAATTTGCTTGCAAAAAAAATAAGCGCTGGCTATGGTATTAGCTTCAAGCGCACAGAGCGACAAAAGATAAAACACTTAATAAATAGGAGATCATTATGGCTCAAACACAACAAATGCCCTCTCAGTCTTCTCAAAAAGTTAGCTTGAAGCCTCTTGGCAATCGCGTTCTCGTTCGTCGTTTGGCTGCGGAAGAGAAGTTAAAAGGAGGCATTATCCTGCCAGATACAGCCAAGAAGAAGCAAGAGCAAGCAGAAGTCGTGGCGATCGGGACAGGAAAAAAGGATAAAAACGGCCAATTAATTCCTATGCCTGTCAAAATAGGCGATATCATTTTAATGGAAAAATATTCGGGTCAAGAAGTCACCTTGAATGATGAAGAATTTGTCATTTTACGCGCTGATGATATCATTGCTATTGTAGAAAAGTAAGATTCAGATAACCTATCACTATCACAGGAGATTTCAAATGGCTGCAAAAACCATTAAGTTTAAAGAAGAAGCGCGCCAAAAAATCTTGAAAGGCGTTCGCACGCTTGCAGATGCAGTAAAAGTTACTTTAGGTCCTAAAGGCCGCAACGTCGTCATCGACAAGTCTTATGGAACTCCCCACATCACTAAAGACGGCGTCACTGTTGCAAAAGAGATCGAATTGGAAGATAAATTTGAGAACATGGGCGCACAAATGGTCAAAGAAGTGGCCAGTAAGACTGCCGATAAGGCAGGCGATGGAACGACGACGGCAACTGTGCTAGCCGAGGCCATTTATTCGGAAGGCCTGCGCAACGTCGCAGCAGGGGCCAACCCCCTCGACTTAAAGCGCGGGATGGAGAAAGCCCTGAAAGTTGTGGTCCAAGAGCTTGAAAAGAGAAGCAAGAAAGTGGATGACCGCAATGAGATTGCCCAAGTCGCCACTATTTCTGCAAACAATGATGCGGAAATTGGAGAAATCATTGCCCAAGCCATGGAAAGAGTGGGCCGTGATGGAACGATCACAGTGGAAGAAGGCAAAGGCTTTGAAACAGAGCTCGATGTCGTGAAAGGAATGAAATTCGACAGAGGCTATCTTTCTTCTTACTTCATCACTAATCCTGAATCGCAAGAGTGCGTCTTAGAAGATGCGTATGTTTTAATTTACGAGAAAAAGATTACATCTGTTAAAGAGATGATTCCTCTTCTTCAAGCTGTTGTTGAAAGCGGCCGTCCGCTTCTTATTATTGCCGAAGATGTGGAAGGGGAAGCGTTGGCTACTCTCGTTGTCAACCGCTTGCGTGCAGGCTTAAAAGTATGCGCCGTTAAAGCTCCAGGCTTCGGAGACCGCCGCAAAGCTATGCTGCAAGACATTGCCATCGTTACTGGCGGGGAATTGATCAGCGAAGAAATCGGTCTGAAGCTTGAAAATACGACTATCGATCAATTAGGACGCGTTAAAAAAGCGCTTATGACGAAAGATGAAACCACGCTTGTAGAAGGAGCCGGAACAAAAGCCGCTATTCACGATCGTGCAGCTCAAATCAAGCGTCAAATCGAAGAAAGCACATCCGATTACGACAAAGAAAAACTGCAAGAGCGTTTAGCTAAGCTGGTCGGAGGAGTGGCTGTTATCCATGTCGGAGCGGCTACTGAAGTCGAAATGAAAGAGAAAAAAGACCGTGTAGATGATGCGCAACGTGCGACAGCGGCAGCCGTTGAAGAAGGAATTCTTCCAGGCGGCGGAACAGCCTTTATCCGCTGTATTCCAGCCGTCAACAAATTGGCTGAAAGCTTAGAGGGAGATGAGCGCACAGGCGCCAAAATTATGTCTCGTGCATTGAGCTCTCCTCTTCGTCAAATTGCAGAAAATGCCGGCCAAGAAGGCGCTATTATTCTCCAGCAAGTTGAGAAAATGAGTGAAAAGCAGGGATATAATGCTTTAACTGGCGAGTATGTCGACATGATCGTTGCAGGTATTTTAGATCCTACTAAAGTCGTCCGCTGCGCTTTGGAAAATGCCGTTTCGGTTGCTTCCATGCTTTTGACAACAGAAGCGATCGTCGCCGATATTCCAGAGGAAAAGCCTGCTGCGGCTGCTCCGGTTGGCATGGACTATTAATCCATTCTCGTGTCTTTCGTTCAAAGGGAAGGATTGCTCCTTCCCTTTTCTATCGCTTATTTATTCGCTTATCTTTAACACTTAAAGAAAACATCCCTTAAGAAGGGATGAGCTTTTTCCACTCTTGTTCTGAAAGAGAAAGCGTTTTTATCCACCTAAGCGCTATAGCGATAAAACACCAATGTTGCATTTCGCCTTTCTTCTTCGTTTGGGCGGTTCGCAAATTTCCCTGTAAAATTATCGTCGAATAAAACCCATTCGCCATTGGCATTTTTAAGATGGGCGACTGCATGGCCCTTGCAGTCAATCATCGAGACTAGCTGGTAATTAACTGGGAGAGGCTGCCCATTGCACGGGATAGAGATCTGCATCGGAGGATCGATAGGCGCGTGATCCAATCCATCCACTGTAAAAGCTATAATGGGAGAAGGACAATTTAACTCTATCCCCTGCATTTTAGCTTGAAAATGAGGAAAATCCTCCGCCATCACAAATAGGCAATTATCTAGGACAAAGATATCAGAGGAAGGGTTTAAAGAAATATCTGGCATATCTAAAATCTTGCAAACTAGCATCCAAAACTCTTTAGGATCTCCTGCTCCCTCTGCTGATAAGACGCCTGGTTGATACTGCAAAATCAGCCTGCGGAGATTGTTAATGGCATTTGCTTGCACGGTTTCTCCCCTCATGGAAGTCAGCAAAATGTCTTTAATCGCCTGGCGAATCTCTTTTCGCTTTTCAAATTGCTCTTCTGTTTCATCCACTAACCGGCAAAAAGGCCGTTTGGAATCGTCCAAATAATTCCAGAAAAAAGGACTGTTTTTAACCGTCTGCAAAATAGCGGCCATATAGCAGGTATTTCCCCCATTGACTATGCCTCCCGTTGCTTCTAGAGGACGTGCGCATTGGCCGTTCAAAATTTGCTGAGCCGTTTGATCAATTGTAAGAATATTGCCTTGCCTTTCCATTTTCTCAATCTTTTTCCATTTATAATGGGCGGCAAGAAAATGAGAAGCCAAAACGTATCCTCCAATCCCAAGTAAAAAAGGAGTCAATAGGCCAAATAAGATAGAAAGCGCAATAATTTTGGTTCTATGCTCGCTAATATCAATAATACGCCCTTGATGGCGATAATGATACAGATCGGTATTATTAGGAGAAAAAGCCAAACGCATCCATTGAATATCCATAGTATTTCCTTATTAGTATGAGGGATAAAGCTTATCGTGTATTTGATGAAAAGTTTATTACAAATAGCTAATGACTTAAATCCAAGCCCTTCTCTAAATATAGCCACCGCTACTTTAGATCGTTTCTTAGGGGCTCCTGCTTAATTGAAGTCAATCCCTAGCACGCTTCTTTAGGGAGAAAATCATCTCGAATATAAGCCATTTTGAATTTTGCAAACTCATTTTTAGACAATTAAAATAACTAAATGAGCAATTCAAGACTGTCAAATGAGAGGGTTAAATAAACCCTCAACATTTGATGAACACAGAAAAATAAAACCAATAAAAATAGGCATAACTATTTTGAGAGTTTATTTTTCATTGATGCAAAAGAGCAATGAATTAACCAATCTAATTTTATAGCTCTCAAGTTAATAACCTATCAAGTTGGTAGCCGTCAAAAATTGACCTAATGATAAACGTGTCGCCTCATTTGGCACTAAGTCCATATCATGATTGGAATCCATTAATAGCCTCAAACGGCTTCTTGCTAAAACCGCATTATCAAAAAGTTCTTGAATATAATCGCTGACGATTAAATCATCTCTTGAGGCCTCTAGAATGGCAAAGTGGCCGCTCACCTGTTTGATTTTTTCTCTATTATTATAATAGAAACATTTGTTCATGACAGGCTCGATCCAGCTTGTCAAAAAATGCAGAAAGCGTGGCAAATATAGCAATCGCGTTGCTCGATGTTTGCAAAATTCTCCCATTGTGGTATACGTGCGATCTGCTAGCACATTAATATGGGGATGATTGGCGGCCAAATCTAAGACAGGCCCTCCGCCCATGCAATGCCCGTATCCCAGAATTTTCTCATCGCTTATACCCTTTTCCCGCAAATATTGATAAGCCCCTTCCACATTTTCGTAAGTCGCTTGTTCTGAAATTTTGCCTCCACTTTCTCCTGTGCCGGAATAATGAAAAACAAGCACATTCATGCCGTAGCCGAAAAGGAAGGCGCCTAATGTCTTGCGCCTAAACTCAAACTGATGCCCGCTGCCAGGCCCGTAAATCAACGTTCCAGCCTCTATTTGGCCGCCTGAATTGGCCGCATCGGAAAGCTGTTTTGGAATTCCCAATTTAATATAAGATCGATTTTGATGTTCATGCACTTCTATTCCCATGCGCTCAATCGACGACCAAAGTTCAGGTTGAGCAGGCGAGATCCAAAGAACTTGTTGAACATTGTCTCCTACTGGAATAGTTCCGCGCTCCCCTCCCTTGGCAATCAAAGCGTTCAAAGCCGATCTAGCATCTAGATACATTCCGAAAATTGAATGGCCATCGGGCATCCTCAAGCTAATTTCTTGGCCGCCTAGCTCTCTTAGCGTTTGCCTAGATTGATTTAACCGTTCAGGCTGGCATCGCTTCTTAAAGGATCGTGTTGAAGTAAAAACCACGCATCGCGCCGCCAACGGAAAAAGGCAGTAAGCAAGCGTCTTAATTAAGAGAAGCTTTGGATCCAGCATATTCTTTAATAAACGGATGTTGCGTCCCATCCATTTAATCAAAGACTCCGGCTCAATTTCATTTACCAAAGCTTCATTCTTGCTAACAGGCGTAACGTCTATTTCTATCATGACCAATCATCCTAACATCATTTAAGCAGCAACAGGAATCGACAAAATATGCGCTGTTGCCGATTGCATGCGGGGCATTCTAGGTGGTTGCAATACTCTATTCATCGCTAAAAGAGCCGGAGCTAATGTAACGGCCGCCAAGCGCTTGCGTCTTCTTTCTGTCCACTCTTGACGTTGAGAATGGCAGCGCTTCGCATATTGCTCACCCAAGGCAGAGGCTCCTCGGTCAATACAGCTTTTACAGGATTCATTGGCGCTCTCTGGCTGAAGCTTTTCAAAAATAGCTTCAATGATTTCCGTGTAGGCCACTTCAATAAAATCCATACGCTGTTGCTGGCTTAATTCGGCTTCTTCACCAAAAGACTTAACATGCACTTGCTCAATAATGGCTCGGCATTTCTCTTTCCAATCAGAACCCAAAGCAGGCGACCAATGGTAATGGTGGGGATCGCTATCAAACATTTGACGTAAAAATTCGGCTTTAAAAGCAGCGGCCTCGTTGAGAGTTTGATAAGCGTCTTTTTGCCAGTAAAAACTATGATCTTTAGT
This sequence comes from Candidatus Protochlamydia phocaeensis, assembly GCF_001545115.1. Lineage (NCBI taxonomy): Bacteria > Pseudomonadati > Chlamydiota > Chlamydiia > Parachlamydiales > Parachlamydiaceae > Candidatus Protochlamydia > Candidatus Protochlamydia phocaeensis. The sequence continues at coordinate 212,809 of NZ_FCNU01000028.1, read as the reverse complement.
CAGCGTAATAACATGGAGCGTATCCGGATATAGCACTTCCACTTCTTCAATCGCCTTTGAACGAATGCCTTCTGATCCCACTCTATGCATTAAATTAATGTAAACATGAACCTTATTTTGCTTCTTATAGCTATCTAAGAAGCCCATAAATTCCTCTACAATTTTTACTTGAGTCAGCTCACCTTTTTCATTGCGTTCCGTATCTCTTGTCACGGCTGGCGTGCGGATAATTTTGATATTTTTCGCATTCCCATTCACTTTAATTGGATATTTATAAGCTATGGAAGGCACATCGCCAAGATAGCTAGCATCATACAACCGAACCCCCTCGACAATTCCATTAAACTTAGATTCGCTTCCCAAGCGATCATAGAACTGCTTGACTACACTCGGAAGATCCTTGACATCCGCATTTTTTAAAATCTCCATGGAAGAAGAAGGAAGATGATCTTCAAGAAATTGAACCATTTCCTCAGCTAATTTAGGTCCGGTATACATCCATTCGCATAAAGCTTCGATAAAATTAACGGCTTCTTGTTCATTCGCATGCGCCTCTTTCTTTTCTTCAACTAAAAGACGCACTTTCTTAAGCATTTGCTGGTGAAAATACCGCTTATTATTTTCGCTATTTAAACTAGGAGGATTCAGAATAAAAGCAATTAAATCCTGTGTTTTTTCCTTAAAAGAAGTAGGTTGGCCGATTCGAATTTCTCTTTCGTTGTATAAGTGTTGATTTGGTTTTTGTAAATAATCTTTAACGAAAGTTTTTAACTGATTATAGTGGGATTCAAAAACAGAAGATTCAAAGAAATAATGAAAATCCTCGAAATAAGAGGTGACTTTAACTCCGCACTTGCGAATAACATATAAGCCGGCATCCGCAATAAGGAAAAGAGGAAGAGCCAAAGCAGCAACAGCCATTGCAATGATCAATACACTTTTTTTAGCATAAATGCCTATTTGCTTTATTTGACGAGAAAGAAAAGCATCATTCGACTTAATAACAAAATATGACTTTTGTTTTTCATGATTTATTTTTTGGAAAACGGAATAAGTGAAAGGACAATAATGAGAAATAGAAGGCATAGTATTTCCTAATTATATTAGAAAAGAACTGGCTTCAAGGCAAGCCAGTCCGATATTTATTAAATATGCGCAATTAAAAGCGGAAGTTCATGATCGCGGATTTTCTGTAGCGTTTCATCAAATTTTGTAACAGCTCTTGGAATATCAATGGATGCAGGAGAATATTTCTTCCAGCTATCCTTAATCGCTTTGCTCGACCACTTTCTAACTATAAAGTCATGAGATCCAGGTGAAACAATATATTTTTTTTGATCCGGAATCCGTGTATTCGGATAAATAACCCCATTTACTTCCACTAAATGCGTTGCGCTTTCCCCCACCCCTTGATGAGAATCTTCCGTCCAATGGGTGGCAAGATTTGAACCGGCCGCTTTATAGCTGATAGAGCGAATGGCATGCAGTTGCAGGAATTGATTAGAGGCTAGACGAGGATCATTCGCTGAATAAATAAATCCATCAGCTGCATCCGTATGCGAAATCAAAAAATCAAAAGCAATATTTACTTTTGGTAACATGCCTTTAATTTTATCAATCATGCTGCCCGTAAAACCAACATCGACAAAACGGCAATTATCGCCATCTTGAATGCCGATTTGTTCACAATATCTTTTAAATTGGTTTTTCCCTTCTTCCGAAGCCATGGCATTATTCACTAAATTTCTAGAAAAATAGCCAAGGATAATTTTATTTTCCCCTGCTAAGTTGGGATATTTGGCTTGATATTCTTCCGTTTTCATTAGTTCAAGCGCCATCTTATAAGGAGCAATTCCATCCCTTGCCATGAAGACTAGCTTCGTATTATTTTGGTTGGCTTTCTCTAGCAAATGATGGACCCAAGCCACAGCCACAGGCCCATAAACTTCGCTGCTTCTCGCGTAATAACACATCGCGTGATGGATAACCGCATCTTTTTCCAATCGAGAAACATGAAATTTATTCTGGCTTTCCTTCTTATCAATATAACTTTGGATCTGCTGCCGAATATTGCGCTGTTCTTCCGGCGTCATGCGATTGTAATCGACCTGTAACCCCTGCTTTGCAAGCTGCCTCCACCCATAAATGCGGTAGGGAAGAATAAAAAGGCTAAAAATTGCCGTTGCAACTGTACAAACAGCAAAAGCAACTATGACTAAAAGTTTCTTTGCAACATTGGCAATAGGCGCTACAGTCCGAATCCATCTACTTGACGTGGGTGTAATAGTCATACACTCTGTATGATAGTGTATACTAAGCTTATTCCATGCTGAGTAAGTAGACGAAAAAAGAAATCGAGTATCCATAGTTTTTTCCTAGCTAGAATTAATTTTTGATTATTTTATTCTCGATTGGTATTAATTGTTAAAACGAATTTCAAAGTGTAGAAATCAACCTAATTTAAATCAATAAATTTCCTTTTAACACGTTTTTAAAACAATATTAACAATTAATTAACAAAAGAATAAACAATCCCCATTTCTGAAAAATAATTCAAAAATTTTATTAAAAAGCCAAAAATTAAAGCAAAAAGTTTGAGGCTGGTAGAAAGAGAGGAAAGAAGTATAATGCAACGTAAGGTTTGGCTTAAACATATCAATAATTAAAAAACAAAGAGCTTAACTATAGCGATTTTTTCATTTAATCGAAAGCCAAACGTGCAAAGCCTATTGAATAATTACAGGTAAGAAATCAAAAATAAGGCTTAGGAGTCATCTGTAAGCCATCTTTTTATTAGAATAGAAAAAGGCAGAATCGAAGGCTCGTAAAAAAAATATAGTATTTTTTTTAACTCGATCTTAAAAAACAATTACTGACCCTTTCACTTCCCATTCTTAAATAGGTTTGAAAGCGTTTTTCTCGTTAAAGCAAAAAAGATGTTGTGTAAAATTAGCGATTTTTCTAAGATAAATGCTTCTTAACTATTCCGGATTAGCTCAGCGGTAGAGCAGTGGACTGTTAATCCATTGGTCGCTAGTTCGAATCTAGCATCCGGAGATTATTTAAGAGAGAGTTGCAAGACTCTCTCTTATTTAAGTTCCGCAATCTTCCCCGATCACTAAATTCCCTTAAATCATCCAAAGCAAAAACTCATCCTTCTCGATGAATTCCTTTTGAAGGGTCTATTCGTAAATATTACGACATTTACTTGACCACTCCTTTTGTAAACATCAAAAATTCAATAGCAGAATAGCTTTTTAAAATTATCTATCGATTGCGCTATCGCATGGAGTTACAATGGGATATATTCGAAAACGAAGGTAAAATACGTTATTGTCTGTTTCCAAAAATCTGGACCATTTTAAATGAGAAAAATTTTATGAATTAAGACATTTAAAAGGGTCCAGATTTTTGGAAACAGACCAAATGGACAAGATGGTAAAAAGAGATAGGTAAAGGAAACTTAGATAATGAAAAGCTCTAAATTTTTATATTTTTTAATTGGATGCACGTTCGCTATATCTTCAGTAGAAGCAAGAAGGGCTTCTTGCTGCATTGATCATTCTAGAGCAGAAGACGGAAAACATGGCTCTCCAGGATATCTAGAAGATGGAGAAAATGGAGAAAATGGAAAGAAAGGCAACAATGGTCAAGATGGTGGTCACGGAGGGAATGGAGGCGGAAGTGTTTATGGAAATGGAGGCGATGGCGGTAATGGCGGAGATGCAGATTAGAATTTAAATTTCCTTAGGGAATTTCTCGAATGGCAACAAACATCCTTCGCATAGCATGGGCATTGCTACCATTGGCTAGGTAATTGTCCCATGCTCTTTGTCGTTGTGTTTCTTGGTCTTCATCAGTGAGAGTATAGGCAATATAGGCTAGATCACCCTTAATTTCCCTCTCTAAACGATCTAATCTTGTGCTTAAGCTCTTCATTTACTCCCTCCTTTCTAAAGCTTCTATTCTGCTTTCTACTCCTGAATTTCTTTGTACTTGGCTACGTAATTGAGTATATCATTAGCGGCTCCTCTTTGAACGTTATCTATTGGTGATGATAGAAGTTCCACTAAGGTCTCTGAAGCCTTAATAGTACTCAATTTCAAAGTCCCAATCGATAATTCAATTACAGTATTGCGTTGTCTATCCAATTCTGCCTTAAACTCTGGATAAATTTGATTCTCAGACACGCCTATTTCCCTGGCCGCTTGAGCATAGCTTTTACAGCTAAGTAAATAGGGAATGGCTTTCTGTTGACTACGTTTCATTTGGTAGTGCTCCTGTTGGTCTCTTTAATCCCCTTTCTAATTGTGAGATATAACTGACTGTTAGATTAAGATATCTAGCAAAGGCTTCTTTTTATGCTTCACTTGCCTCGTTGGCATTTACAATAGCTTCTGAAAGATCTCGAATGACTTTTAAAAATTCCCTATATTGAGATTACTTGTTCAAAAGGGTTAGGCTGGCATCGATGCTTTGAAGATTCCCTTTTATAGTGCCAGTATTAATTACCTCGACAGCGCTTTCCTTGATTGTGATATTGTTAAGAACAAGACCGAGGAAGGGTCGATGTGGAAAGATTTTTTGGAGTGGACAACCATACTCCCTAACGAATATTCTGTTTATCATTATGCAAACTACAAAAAGACACATCTCAAGAAACTAAATGATCAATACGGAGGCTCCAAGGATCTAGAGAGATTTCAAAGCAACTTAATTGATCTTCAAGAAATAGTTGAGCAATCCGCAATATTCCCTCTCTACTTCTACTCGATCAAAGATCTCGCCAAATCCCGGTTTATTAATTTCAAGCGGCACCAAAAAGCAAGTGACAGCCAAATCGTCTTCTGGTATGATCAATGGCTTGCAACTAGCGAAAAAACCATCCTTGAAGATATCATCAATTACGAGGAGGATGACGCCCGCGCAACAAAACAATTATATATTTACATTTTTCAATTAATGCAGACTAACGCTCATGGAAATGGATTGGATAATTAATCAACTCACAAACATAAATATTCCTACAATCCTACTTTCTATAGCAGGCAGTTGGGGTACAAGAGAGTTCATTGACTGGTTAAAGCAACGAAACCTTCAAGCTTTTCAAACTGATATGCAAAAAAATCTTCAATCTCAAAAAGCTGAAATTGACCGTGAGCTAGAAATCACAAAGACTCAATTCCAAAAGGAACTTCAGACCCAATATTTACAAACACAATTAAAAATCTCCTCTTTGTTCAAAGCATATCCTGAGCTACATTGGGCATTTAAAGAAACAGAGGGGGCGGTATTTCAAATGTTTTATCATTCATTTCAAACTCAAGACGAAACATATAAAGTATGGTGTACGTTAACTAAAAAGCTGGCAGAACATTCCTTATTCCTTCAGGAAGACTTGCGGAATGCATGCGTTATAGCAAAAGATGTCTTAATGTCTGGCATCCAATCACATTCTTCTAAGGACGCAAACGTCAAGGATTCCATAATGAATACCATTCATGAAAAAGTTGAAATAGTAAGTAATTTGATGCGAAAACACCTGTTAGAAGAAGATAAAGATTTTGATCTAATCGATTCTAAAAACTCAGAAAAAACTTCTTAGTTTAACAAGAACTCTCTGCCCACATCAACAAATGATAATACAGACATTTTGTATAATAGCGAAAATAAAAAATTATAACGTATTGTGGTATCAATTCTCATAAGCATAGCCTCTTTTATAGAAAAATCAAAGTACAGGGCAAAGAGTTCACCAATGTTAAAGCTTCCATTGATTTGGAAATAATGAATTTACCAATTTATTTCATGAGTTACAAGAGATTGGCTTGGATTTTTTGTGATTTATATCTCTTGTGGGATTATGCCATAATTTGAAAGATTTTCTCTAATCGCCTCTTGGATCTCGGCGGGAAGTTTATTTCTTGGATGCTTGGGGACATATATTAAATACTCATTGAGTGGGGGCGGAAAATCATTTTCACCATAATGAAAAGGAAAGTTAAAAAAGATAATCGCACTAAAGGGATCTGGACTAGCTTCTGAAGATGGTTTTAGAGCCTTAAGAGCATGCTCAACTTGCCTTCGAAATTGATGTTCCTTTACAGTTAGATCTGGTTCCAAAGGAAGGTTTAAATCGATAAAAATTATAAATCCTCCTTCAACAGGAGCTTTTTTCAATGCATTGCGAAGCAGATCGTAAGCGGTTTCAAGCTCTTGTTCACGTTCTCCTTTCTGATTGTGAACACCCGACCTATGCTTACTTTTAACTTCCACAAAAAAATTCAGCTCACTTGCTCTATAGTAGGCATTAAATTCGCACCATTTAGACCCTTGTTTTCCATCTACAGGATTTAGCCATTTAAGATCGAAGCCTGCTCTCGCCATTAATGCTCCAATAGCAATTTCATAACGAGCACCTTGATAATGTTGATTTATCTTGAGTCGTTCTATAAGAGTTTGAGGAAGGGAAAATTTTTGAGTTAAACAAACCAAGTCATAACAAAGTGACATCCATGCTAAATTTGGACCTGTACAAGGGATTGCAAGAAATGCTTGTCCAGGATTTTTCTTCTTAATCTCTATGCCAGCTCTTAAAAATCCATCCGCATGTTGAAACATAATGCTTTGATTTTTCTTTTCCATTTTTTCTTGATGAAACCACCATTGATGGCCGATCAAATCGATTGCATAATCTTCTAAAAACTGATGAAAGGTTCCATTTAATGGGGTAGTATAGATCCTATCAGCTATAGCTCTAAGTCTCTGTTCATTATGTATCAGACTAGGAACAAAATGCATGTTAGGCTCTTGGGATTTTTGTTTAAATTTGTAATTCATTAATTGAATTTATAGTGATTTGTTTCGTTCAAATAATTACCTTAATCTTAAATTCAGCCCCATAGCAACACATAGCGAAACAAGCGTATGCCATTTAGGATTACCTGTCCCCGAAAGGGTTTTGTAGAGGCTTTCGCGGCCAACGTGCGCCTTTTTAGCTAATGCGCCAACGCCACCTTGGGCTTCCGCGACATTTCGAAGAGCAATCAAGAAAAGCTGTTGTGACTCTTCATCACCTTTAAGGCTTTGTTCTAAAGCGGCATTTAGGTACGCAACGGCTTCATCGTGATCCTTCAGTTGCTCTATGAAGAAATCTTGATATTTTTTACTTCTTGCCATGACCTATCTCCCTTGATTGATAATCTTTCAAATACTCCTTTGCTTTAGCAATGTCCCTATCTTGGGTGCTTTTGTCGCCACCGCAAAGAAGCAAGATGACTTTATGCCAATCTTTCCATAATAAATTCTAATACCCGGACCATAATGAATCCGAAGCTCGCAAACTCCCTCTTGTAAGGTTTTGCAGTCGCCAAAATTTCCAAGCTTTAGGCGATCAAGCCTTGCCAGGATTTTGGGCCCGGGTATGGATCTCTTTGATCTCCTTAATTCAGATCTCGAATGGTCGTTTGCCGGCGGTTTCATAGAGTTCTATTTCAATTTCTTCCATATAACCTTATTGTATCTTTTAGGATACATTATTTTCAAGTGAATTTTAAACTATTAATTTTGAGATGTTTGAAAATTCCTGAAAGAGACCGATCCAGTCAAAAGTTCGAAGTGCATCCAGCAATTGGAGTCTTTGATATTTAATCACTTAAGATAAGACTTAAGTACCTTTTTTATTGTCCCTGAATATCCTCAACAACAGCTTCCACTTCTCCCTTCAAATAACAAGGGCGCATGCGTTACAAAAATTTGCAGTTTATTTAACGATTTGGTATGATTATATTATCGTAACGTGAAGTTTATCTTCACGTATCAAGAGGTTATATGGATTCGAATATGTTAAATAGAGCATTAGAGACATTGGGCTCTTACTTGTCAGACAAGGGATTGAAATATGAAGTGGCGGCAATCGGAGGAGGAGCCTTATTACTATTGGGACGCATTATTCGACCTACGAGAGACTTGGATATTGTTGCTTTACTAGATGAAAACGTGCTTATTTCAGCCCATCCTTTACCAGCACCGCTGCTTACAGCTATTAGAGAGGTAGGATTAGCACTCAAACTCCCTGAAAATTGGATCAATTCAGCTCCCGCAGACTTATGGAAAATGGGCCTACCGGAAGGATTCCAAGATCGTTTAGAGCCCATTCACTTTGGTGGGCTGACACTTTATTGTGCAAGCAGATTTGATCAGATTTGTTTTAAATTATATGCTTCGGTAGATCAGGGGCCCAATTCAAAACACTTCGAAGATTTAAAACGCTTACAACCCAGCCAGGAGGAACTTAAAAAAGCAGCAATTTGGTGTCAAACTCATGACGTATTAGAAGAATTTGCGAGATGTTTAGCAGAAGCGCTGCATGAACTGGAAGGGTAAAATGGACACTATAAAAGAAGAATTTGACCATTGTCTTACTGGAATAGCCTGGAACTCGTGGAGAGAGTTGGGTGTAGCAGGGACCGACCGATTTTACGAGAATTGCTTAATCCAACCAGAAGAACTCATTATTTTGACTGCGATCATTTCCAAATACGATCCACGTCTGCGTGACGAGGCTTTGGATTGGTCTTCCCGTTATCATGAATATATTTCTGTCAGTCGATTGCGTACTTTTCTAAAAGATATGGATTCTGACGTCATGCACTCTTTTTCCAAGTTTGCTGCGGCTTTAAATTCGGTCTCATCAGCAAAATGGCCGAGCGCGGAAGAGGGCGCTGACTTTGCGCTTAAAGTGAGTGGAAAATCTTTATTGCCGGCACTCGAGTCGCCCTCTCTGCTTATGCTTCGGTTACGTAATCTATTTGGTCCTGGGGCAAAGGCTGATATATTAACACATTTTTTGACAAGAAATGGAATGCACTTCTCAGCTTCTGATCTTAGCGAGGTAGGTTACTCTAAAAGAAGCTTGATGACTGCACTTGATCATTTAGCAACATCGGAAATTCTCGTCGTAACAAATGTAAGAAATAAGAAAAATTACGAATTAAGAAAACCAAAAGAACTCCAAGTGATCATTGGAAAGTTACCAAAAATAGCCCCTCCTTGGATTAAGATATTGCAGGCAATTATGGCAATTCGCGCAGTAATTCCTGAGATTCAAAACAGCTCTAAAATAACAATGGGGGTAATACTCCGAAATTGTTTGATCAAGATAGAACCTTTATTACCGTTTTTTATTTCACCAATCCTTCACAATCATCCTGACTTTGAACGGGATTGGAAAGCTTTAATAGAAATTTTTAAAGCGTTTCAACAGGGAAATTTTCATATGCAATTTGAAGTATATAACGACTTTGACAAAATTGTAATTCAACTTTTACGCGACCTTTATCAGGTGGACGATTGTGTTGATGGAATAGAAATGATTCAGAGTGAGAAGGAGTTCAAGGTCGGTCGACATGGAGAGATATACAAAGAATGTTATCAGTTGTTTTTAAGTTTTATCAGCGATTTGAAGGTACGCTTAAAACATTTTTTTGAGTTTCCTTTTCATAAAATGATGGATGAATCTCTCTCTGATATTTCTTATCGGTTTTCTAAAGAAAAGCTTCCTCAACTATTGGAAAAGATGGAACAGATTCAATCGATTGACCGGATCGCCAATGTTCAGTCAGCTGTTCGGCAATATCAAATATTTATGCCTGAATCTGATGTTTTAAGGCAGTTCATCTACACGTTTAGAAAACGGCTTGAAGATCTTTATTTCATCAAAACTGACATTCATTTGCTATCGCTCCCAACGACCTTATATAAGCGACATCTCGTCCTCGATTTATTTTCGAAGGATCGCAAAAATTAAATATATTAAACCTCAAAAACTAAGCTGTTAATTTCGAGAGGGTTGAAAATTCTTGAGAAAAGGAAATCCAGTCAAACGTTCGACGTGTATCCAGTAACTGAAGTTTATACGCTTAGGCCTTTTAAGCGTTTTTTGAAAAGGTTTCTATCTTTTGGTTAATAGAAACCCACTCTTCAGCCTTTATAATCCCTTTTAAAGGGATCATAAAGGGGTTGAGAATGGTTAGAGAAACAAGACCTTTCTTACTTACAAAAAAAATATAACAAATTCAATTCCAGGTATTTAATACATTCCTCTAGTAGATCAAAAACGGCAAAATCATTTATTCTGTTATTTTTATCACTGCTGGAGGTTGCCACGTATTGTTTAAAATAGAGGGACTTTTTTCTTTTGGCCAATACATCCGCAACATGAGAAGAAAATCTGTTTTAGGTGCTGGCAACCAATTAGATTCCTTATCTTTTCCTGGACTTTCATTCTGAAAATACAAAGTTAATGAGCCATCAGAGTTATATTTCAATTCGTTTCGTTCACTGACTGTGAATTTATTAAGAGGATTAGGCACAAACCACCAACCATTGTCAACCTCATACATAGTAATTGACCAAAAGCCATTTACAGGAGGTATCCGACCTTTCTCAAACGTTAAAGTGTACTTATTTGCTCCCGTCAGTCTATTTCCACTTTTATCTTCAAAAGTGTAAGAGTAGACGGCATCTTTTTCCCGATTGGCCGGCCATCCGAACGCTGCAACAGTAGCCCTCTTTAAATAATCCGTTCCATAAATACCTAAACCTTTAGAAACGGTCCATCCATTCTCCACACTGCCCATGTTTTTTTGATTTTTGTTGATAAGCGACATACCTACTTTGCCTGCTTTTTTAATTGCAGCTTCAATCTCAGGGGAGAATTTACTTATATCAAATGGCTGACCAGAAATGAGGCCTATTTTTGCCATACGAGCTAAGATGGAAGCATCTTCAACCGGTGGAGGCGCTACACTGCCCATTAACTTGGTCATAAGATTGAAGTATGCTGAGATATCCATTTCATTAATCACTTCCTGAGGTTTCGCAGTCATATCGAAACCGGGATTTGGATTGATTGGTGGGGCTTTGTATTCATAATTTTTTCCCCAAGATGAAAGCGGAATAAGTTTCAGCTGGCTTTGAAGCAGATTAACTTTTTTATAATCTTCTTCAGAACCATTAGCATAAATGCGGCCTAAAATGACCATGTATAAGGTATTAACCGGGATGTGTTTCATCCCATCGGGAACTTGCCCTTTCCAGCCCGGACCTGTCAGTAAATAATTAGTTGCCTCCCCCCCAGCTGTACGTGAACCAGGAGCTGCAAAGTCTATCATCCATAAATCTGTCATTTCAAATAAATAGAAGCGTTTACCCATATCAGGATGACTGAATACTTGTGGCTCTGATAAATCGACCCATGCAATTGAATAAAGAGTGTCAGCATTAGGCGCAGATACTCCCCGATAATCCGCAGGAGGATAACGTTTAACATTAATAAATTGCCCCATGGGAGCATGCATTTCGTCCATTTTAGAAACATTGCTCATCTGCACTCGGGTAATTTCCGTTGTAATTAAGGAATAACCGTAAATATAGGCATCCGTAGCTATTTCCACTGCTTCCTCAGGGCTGAGCGAAGAGCTAGAAGTTGTTCCCCCGTCTTGAGCTTCTGCAAAAAACAACGTCGTCATCGAAATAAATGAAAGACAGATAGCAAAATAGCGCATATAATTCTCATATATTAAAAAAAATCAATATACACAAAGAAGTTAAAATCACAACTCTCTATTGATTCAATGTAACCGTTGCCTCCCTCCTTCGCCGGGAGGTAAAAACAGGTGAATAAAGCCCTAGGATTTTGGATATATACGGCTTATTTGCTTTATTTTAGAAGCCTATAACGCTCTCTTGGATAAAGCCAAGAATGTTCTGCGATCTCTGAGAGGGTCTCACTTAACTTAAATACATCGCCAGTGCCATTGACCATATGGAAGTGCTTATTTCGACATTGACGTAAGCGTTTTCTACATTTCCCTGCCTATATAGCCAAATCTGCCATTCCTTTTCAGATCGACAATAAATGGAATCTTTTTTATAGGTAGGCAGGATTAGAAATAAATATAGAAGAGTTTCTTATGTCAAATCTAGGTTTTATACGTGATTGGGATACGGCAAGGCTTCTAATATTAAGACGCTGGGATAAATTAAAACCCCAAGAACTTGAAAAGGCTCCTGCCAACTTTGATGAGGTCGTGAAGATTATTCAAAAACACTATCATACCGATCCAAAGCCTAATATAGAATCGGATTTAAAAAATTTGATCGACCAAATAGACCGGTAAGAGGGAGGGATATAACTTCGTTCCTTTCTGAATAATTTACCTGAAGGAGCATTTATGATGAAAATCCAGACATGCTTCTGCTAAATGGAATCACGTCATCGAAACGCTGTTCAATGACTTTCTTAAACCAATCAGGGTCTGCCAGGACCGCACGCCCTATTGCGATTAAATCAAATTCTTCATTTGATAAGGCCTTTAATAAGTATTCAAGCCTATTATCCGTTTTCGAAGAATCTACACTTAAATTTGAAATGAAATCGATATCCAATCCAACTGAACCTACAGTAATGGTGGGCTTGCCGGTAATTTTTTTAGTCCATCCCGCTAAATTCAAATGAGAATGAGGAAATTCAGGCTCCCAAAAACGCCTGGTGCTGCAATGGAAAATATCAACCCCTGCTTGGACTAGCGGAATGAGAAAAGATTCCAGCTCCTGCGGTGTTGTTGCCAGTTTGGCTGAATAATCCCCTAGCTTCCATTGTGAAAAGCGAAAATCAATTGGAAAATCAGGTCCGACTTCTTTTCGGATCGCTTCGATGATCTCTACAGCAAAACGGGTTCGCTCGTTAAGCGTCCTGCCCCCATATTGATCGGCACGCCTATTGGTATACTCCCAAAAAAATTGATCTATTAAATAACCATGCGCTCCGTGCAATTCTATCCCATCAAACCCCAATTGTTGGGCATTCTTAGCCGCTTTGGCAAACGCTTCTATTACGTCCGAAATATCTTTTAAGGACATTTCCAAAGGCACTTCTCCATTTTTTACATAAGGATGCTGCACTGCCGAGGGCGCATATCCCGGCACATTGCCCTCACACGCACACGCTTCTCGTTGATCGTCGCTTTTTCTATTTTTACAAGCATATCGCTGCCTAACGCCGCCGACATGCCACAGTTGAGGAAACATTTTTGCCCCTGCTTGATGCACCTCTTCAATAATATAGCGCCAGCCCGCCAATGCTTTTTCCCCATAGAAATGCGGCACATTTGGATAGCCGTTAGAGGCTTTGTGATCGATAACGGTTCCCTCTGAGATAATCAGGCCTATTCCCCCTTCCGCCCTTTTTCGATAATAATCACTCTGAGTAGGTCCTGGAATATGCTGTTTGGAAGAGCTACGCGTCATGGGAGCCATCACGATGCGATTGGGAAGCTCTAAAGATTTCAAATGAAAAGGAGTTTGCCAAGTAATCATCATGCCTGCTTGTTTTCTTATTTCACTAAGCCCTATGGGTTATTAGTTATTTTCGTCTGTCTAGCAAATTGGTTAAGGTAAAAATGACATTTTCATCTTTAATTTATCCAAAAAAATTTTAAAGTACAGCGATAATGAATGTCTTAGAGGGTATACTCCCTCCCCTAAGATCGGTTCTTGAAAAGAACGCCCGCCCCTCTCTTGCGTACATTTGCCCGTCTAAACGCAAAAAGTCTATCAGGCCATTCAAGGGCCTAATGAATTTGTTGTAACAGGTAATTTTAAGGATTGGAATAGATGGATGGAAACAGCTGTTCCCGGAACAAGAAAATGAAGGGTTGCTAATCGATCGGCAAAGAATTTGGCGAAAAAATTGATGAGCAAGAATCAAAGTGATTTGGTTCATGGCAATATGCGCTTGACAGGCAAGCGAAGAGGCAAACGCATCTAGCACCAATAAAAATTGGTCATCAGCAGAAAGTTCTTTGATTTGCTTAACAAGCTTTGTTTCACCTTTGACATTTTGAATCTAATTAATGATGCAATCATCTGCCTTAATCGAGTGGATCATTTGAATGGCTCGGAAGAAGAAAGCGGCGACGGGATCAGTTGAAAATCTTCAAGGAAAGCCGCTTCTAATGGCTTATATAGTCAATCAGTTCTTTCTTTTGCGCCAATTCGGGAAGAATGCGGCTCCCTCATTCAACGGTCGATGCAGGAACATTCAAAAAGGGTTTACTTTATCTTTTAAGCCATTTTCTTCTAGTTTCTAAAAGAATTAAATCAAATCTGGTTGGAAGAATGCCCATCATGACTATAATCGAATTCAATAAACCGATTTACATCGTAGGCGCTCCATTTATTGACTTGCCAAGGCACTCGTGCACTAACATCAAGAAACCATTGATAACCATTTAAAAAGACGTTTTTAATACGCGCCCACAAAATTTCCCTATTAGCCAGCTTTTCCGTATAAACAGCATAGCGCCTCAATGGCGAAGCCCTCCACTCTGCTACTTGTGCCCTTGATAAGAAAACTGTGTGGACAAAGGAGCGAATGCGTTTCCACAGGGAAGGCGGACGAGAAGAGGGACGAAGAGTTTTAACAATAGCTTTACTTAATTTAGATCCGCATAATAAGCCATTGTTAATGGATTTAAAGAAGGGAACGCCAAATAACGCATCGCCAACAAAGCAAAATGTGCAATCGCCCTCTTGATGGATCACTTGACGGCTTTGATAAACGGATAATTTAATGCTGTAAACATCGATTTCTCCCTCTATGATATCCCCTAACTGTTCTCTGCGTACGCTCAGCCACGTTTTAATTTTCTCTTCAAAACAGGGATCGATCTCTTTGACTTTTTCAAAAGGGAGCGGATTGCCTGCCCGGTAAGCTTGAAATTTTTCAAAAGTCGCTTTATCAACAAAAAATTGCACGTTGATTGGAGTGGCATTTTTCTCAACATCGTACCGTCCGACATGCTCCTGAGTAAACCCTGCTATTTTCTGAGTGGGATAGGAGACAAGCTTACTAAGCGAATCGCTTTGGTCCATAACCCAATATTTTACAGCTAGGGTATATTGCAATCCTTCATCTATTCTTAAGTCATCTGGAAAAACCGCTTTCCTTACCTTGCTATGAGCGCCATCTGAACCGATAATCAACTTGGCATTCGGGAACGCCTGCTTCAAGCGCTCAATTCCCCGCAAATGCCTTTGCGTCTGCTCCCCTTCTTCTTCCGCATCAAAGATATATCCTCTATGCACAACAATGTTCAACTCTTCCGCTATCTTGTTCAGTCTTGATTCTAATTGATTGATTTTAATTTTCTTATGCGTTTTTAAATCCAAGATAAGCTGCGCAAAAGCATCAATTTGGTTGGCATACTCCGGCCGCTGCTGCTTAAGGAGAGAAAGGTCGCAAGCCGTTTTCAAAGACAACGGCTCAATGACCAGTGTTTGACTTCTCACATACTCATTAAATCGATCCATCAATGCGATAGGAATGTCTGGCTCTCGCAGTTTGACCTGAATGGCTGTAAATAAAGCCACAGGGCCTGCTCCAACAAATAGCACTTGGCAGTCTGAATTAATAGCTGACATATAGGCAAGTTCTAAATTAATCAATTGTTAGTATTGATGATTATAATACAAGAACCATAAAGAACTTATTAAAGTATGATTTAGAATATTACAATCTTCTAATTTGAAAAGCAGAAATCAAGAAAATGATCCGCAGAATAGGCTAAAGAGATTCAGAAATTAAAGAAACTTAAAAAAAACGAGGGGCGGACTGAAGTTCGAAGGAGGATTGGCAGGAAGATCAAATTCGTTTTGTTGAACCATTGATTCATTGACATTGAGAATGATAGATACAACTGACGAATCAGCCGACCGAGAAGCATTCGGATTGATGCGAATGCCAAAAGCATAAGTCCCTTTTTGATAAAAGGGGCCGAAGGGAATAGAAGAATCACTATTGGAAAAGGTAAGGCTATCGAGCGTCATTGTCGTTCCATCAGGCAATTGAATAAAAGGAGTAGCGCTGCCCTGGCCTGCAAGAGCCGGGTTAAGATGGGCGACAAAAGTGCCCGATAGCGCATCGCCTGTGCTTACAATTCGCTCGCGGTCAAATCTCGAGTAATCATAGGAATCATAGTAGCTAGAAGGAAAATGACTTGAGGTATGGCTATAATCCGAGTAATCGGAATAATCAGAACCGTGATGGTGGTGATGCGAATGATATTTATCATATGAATAGCCGGGATCAACAATGCTTGAATAAGTAGAATCGTATGAATATCCAGAATGCGAATGGTGCTTCTTATGATGGTTCCTACAAGCGCACATGCATCCAACGCCTACAGCTAATCCAATAGCCGTCACGCCTGCCAGTCCAATGGCGACTTGATTGCGCTGCTCGTCGCACATTTCGATATCAGCAAAGGCCGAAGCGGGTTGTTGGAAAGAAAAAAATAAACAAGTCGCAGTCATGTAGGCAGCCGCTTGTCTGATCCATCTTTTTATTCCCGCTTGCCCTTCCATAGCTAACCTTTCCCGCTTCATTTTAAATTACATGAATGTTTTATAATAATTAGATTTTTTTTCAAATCTTTATGATAAAGAATCGCTAAAATAGCTCTTAAGTGGGTATATTAACCCATCATCTCCCTATTTGAAATGATGAATTTATAGATACGCCCTAGAAAGGGTACTCTTCTATTATATACTTTTCTGTCTCTTGATCTTTCATTTAGTCCCTTAATTTTTCCATTCAATGAAAAAATTCTTATTTCTTTTGGGATTGACTTGTCTAATAGGAGTCGCTACCATGTTTTCCTTCAAAAAGAAAAATCCTGCCATTTCCGCGCATCAATGCGGCTTACGAGGGAATGCCCTAGCGCTATGTTTATGCCGTCGATGCGCGTAACCTCCCTTCTTCGCATGATCAACGGTCTATTTATACCATTGACACGCAAGCAAACAGCGCGCTTCTTTGGTCTGAAGAAGGATGGTGTCCTGGCGAGCCCGTTTTCGTCGCTGCACCTGAAGCAAAAGAAGATGACGAAATCGTCTTGGCTGTCGTTCTCGATCATTGAACCGGCATTCCTTTCTTCTTATCCTTGATGCAAAGACTTTAGAAGAAATCGGGCGCGCAAGCCGCTCACTCCATTCCAACCGGTCTTCATGGCCAATACTTTGTTCGTTAACCTTCTTTTGCGTCAGAAACACGAGACATTAATTAAATTTTTAAATCTATTGTTGGCAAAGAGTGGGAAGCTCTGGTAAATTGCAAAATTTACCCTAATAGACAGAATGCTATGATCCTTCTTGCCCTTAAAATGCTCATAGGAAAACGCGCCTCTTTTATTGGCATTATTTTTGGAATTTTCCTAGCCACCCTCTTGATTTCCCAACAATCCGCTATTTTTTTAGGGTTGATCTCGCGCTCTTATCGGACGGTAACCGATATCCCCGAGCCTAATATTTGGGTCGTCGACCCTGCCACCGAAAGCGATGATAAATTGCGCCGCATGCCAGAGAGCTATCTGGATATTGTACGCAGTACGCCTGGCATCGAGTGGGCCATGCCCATCGGATTGATCAGCCTCCCGATGGTGACGGACTCCGGTATTTTTCAAATTTGCCAGCTTTATGGAATAGACGATGCGACTTTAATTGGCGCCCCCAGTCATATGATAGAAGGCAATATCAAGGAAATGCGCCGCGAGGGAGGCGTCATTGTTGATATTTACTCCGCAAACGGTATTTTAGCTAAAACGCGGCCCGACGGAAGCAAAGTTCCCTTAAAAATTGGCGACGAACTGGCCATTAACGACCATCGTGCAGTCGTTGTTGGCATCTGTCAGATTACACAAGGTTTTTATCCTCAACCCATTATTTTTACCACCTATAAAAATTTTTCTTATTTTGCCTCCTCTTTTGGCAATCAGCTCGGCTTTATTATTGCTAAGACTCTTCCGGGAGAAAATATTCAAGAAGTGCGTAAACAAATTAATGTCCATCCGGGACTGGACGCATTGACGAGCGAACAATTTAAAGAGCGCATTGTCAGATCGTTTTTGAAAACAGGCATTTTGATTAACTTCGGCCTATCCGTTGCGTTAGGCATGATCATTGGATTTTCCATAGCCGGACAAATTTTTTATATCACAACGGTTGAGAACTTAATGTATTATGCTTTAATAAAAGCTTTGGGGGGAAATAGGCATACTATTTTGCAAATGATTGCCGTTCAGGCTGTATTAGTTGGCATCATCGGATATTTATTGGGAATTGGGGCGACTATTCTTTGGGGGGAAGCAACCAAAAATACCACATTGGCCTTTCTTTTCCCTTGGCAGCTCTTCTTATTCACAGGCGTAGTTGTCATTTTGATTTGCCTATTTACAGCCGGGCTCAGCATTCTTAAAGTCTTTCGAATAGATCCTAAAGCGCTGATGGGTAATTAATATGGATAAAGATTCAGTCGCAATTCAATGCCGGGGCATCAAGAAAATCTATGGAAAGCAAGAAAGCCGCGTTGAAGCATTGAAGGGCATCGATCTAGATATTTATGAAAAGCAGCTGACGCTTTTGGTCGGCCCTTCAGGATCGGGCAAAACAACCCTGTTATCCATTATTACGGCGATTCTAACGCCGGATGAAGGACAGCTATTTTTATTGGGCCAAGATGTCAATCAGATGTCGTCCGCTCAAAAGGCCGAATTTTGCCGGAATAATGTTGGAATTGTCTTTCAATCGCTTTTTCTTATTCCTACTTTGTCAGTAGTAGAAAATATCGGATTACCCCTTTTAATTGCCGGCCACTCTAGGCAGGATTCAATCGATCGGTCCATGGAAATGCTGGACCGCATGCATCTTGCCCACCGGTCAGCAGTCTCCCCTGCCCTTTTGTCCAAAGGCCAGCAACAACGTGTAGCAATTGCGCGCGCCATGGTCACAAACCCCAAAATTATTGTCTGTGATGAACCTACAAGCGCTTTGGACCAAACTGCAGGATTCGAGATCATGTCTTTTTTACACGAATTGGCTTTATACGCTTCTAAAGCCGTATTAGTCGTCACGCACGATCATCGCACATTTCAATTTGCCGATCGAATCGTGACCATGAATGATGGACAAATTATCCCAGGCGAGCCCCATGACTAACAAATACCTTTTTAGAGTGGCGACACTCACCCTAGCCTATATAAGTGGCTTTACAACTATTCCGCAGCCCTTATTAATAGCAACCGAAGAGGCGCAGCAAGATCCAGCTGCCCCTCCCCGCCCTACCTCGCCTTTTAAATCCTATCTCTCTGCATTGGGCATTGTGGAACCAAGCAGCGAGAGCATTTTTATTGGCACGCCTGTGAATCGAGTTGTAGATAAGGTCTACGTACAAGTCGGGCAAAAAGTCAAAAAAGGCGAGATTCTTTTAAGGCTGGAAGATAGTGACTTGGAAGCGGATTTCAACTCCCGTCTAGTCGCCTATAAGATTGCTTTAGCTAGATTAAAAAGGCTAGAGGGCTTGCCACGCCCTGAAGATATATCTGCTGCCGAAGCCTCGCTTAAAGAGTCCGAATTAGGACTGGAACAGGCGCGCAGCCAATACGAGCGGGTACAAGGCCTGCAGGACACACGAGCCTTGAGCCAAGAAGAGATCGCCCGGCGCCTGTTTAACTACCAGCAAGCGGAAGCCAAATGGCTGCAAGCCAAAGCCAATTTCGATAAAATCAAAGCAGGCACATGGAAGCCGGATCTGGAGATCGCCTATTTGGAAGCCCAGCAAGCAAAGGCAAGTATCGAGCGCGTCAAAGCCGATATCGAACGGACGATTATTCGCGCCCCCATAGATGGAACCATTTTACAAGTTAAAATCCATCAGGGAGAATTTCCGCCCGCCGATACAGCGCGCAGTCCCATTATGGTCATGGGAAATATAGATGAGATGCATCTAAAAACCAGCATCAACCAATTCGAAATCTCCAATTTCCGCCCTGATGCCCAGGCCGTTGCTTTTTCGCAAGGGGATGCCCGCATTGAATATCCATTGGAATTTGTCCGACTAGAGCCCTATCTGACAAGCAAGCAGAACATCACCAACGATATTCTAGAAAAAGTGGATACGCGCGTGCTGCACGTCATTTATCGCTTTAAGAAAGACGCGAAGAATATTTTTGTAGGACAGCAAATGGACGTTTATATCGATACTTCTTCATAAGGATAGAGACATGCGCAGCTTTTGGCCTTTGACAACCTTATTCTTGGCGGTTCTTACAGGATGCAACCAAGCCCCCCTCCGCGATGAATTGCCGGAAATGGACAACATTCCCTGCAGCTGGGAAATGTCCTGCTCAGATGGCATGCATGAAGGCCCCCTAGACCAATTTTTATGGTGGGAGTCTCTCAATGATCCCATGCTCAATTTCCTAATTCAGCGGGCGAGCCAGCAAAACTTTGATCTATCCATCGCTGCCATGAGAGTCCTAGAAGCTCGCCAAGAACAAAAAGCGGGCGATGCCAAGCTTTATCCCCATATCGACGGTTCACTGACAGCCGGCCATCTTTACTTCAGCAAAGAGGCCTTGCTCAAAGGACTATTAAGAGACGTTAAGCATAAGAAATCTATCGATCGCAATGTCAATTTTTTTGAAATCGGATTTGATGCGGAATGGGAAATTGATCTATTCGGCGCAACAGCTCATGAAATTAATGCCTTAAGGGCAGAATTGGAGGCAGCCGAGGAAAACTTAGGCGATGTATGGGTGACCTTATCGGCCGAAATCGCCAGGAATTATATTGAACTAAGAAGCGCGCAGCAGCGCTTAGCCCTCTTGGAGGCTAATCTCTCTTCTCAACAAGACACGATTCATTTAACCAAAGCGCTTCTCCATATCGGCCAGGCAAGCGATATTGATTTAAAACAAGCGGAAGATCAGCTTGTCCAATTAGCCATTCAAAAACCTCTGCTCGATTTAGCCATCAATAAGTCCATTCATCGCCTATCTATTCTCCTAGGCTATGCTCCAAACGAACTAGCCTGCGAACTTAAAGTCCCCGCTTCCCTTCCTCTCTTGCCATGCGATAAGCCCATCGGTATACCCTCAGAGCTTTTAAGGCGACGGCCAGATATCCGCAGAGCAGAAAGACAGTTGGCCGCAGCAGCAGAACGCGTCGATGCAGCCATTGCCTCCCTTTTCCCTCGCTTCTCACTGCGGGGCTTTGTTGGCGATATTAGCACTCAGCTGCACTCCTTATTAAATCCTTCCAGCACCACCTATTTCATTGCTCCCCAGCTGCTTGCCCCTATTTTTAACAGCAAGCTGATCCAACAAAATATCGACTATAATAAAATTAAAACGCGGGAAGCGCTTTATAGCTACCAGAAAACGGTTTTGGAGGCTTTGGAAGAGACGGAGAATGCCATTGCGTCTTTCCATTATGAACTAGAGCGCTATCGCGCTTTAGCAGATGCTGTCAAAGCTAATCAAGATACCTATGCGCTAATGATGCAGCTCTATGAACGCGGAGTGAAAAGCTACTTAGAGGTCCAAACAGCCAACCGCTCCTTGCTATCTTCCCAAGATGCCTATTTGCAAAGCCAAGTCAATTTGCTTCTGCATTATATTTCCCTCTATAAAGCGCTTGGCGGTGCCTGGGCTGTGCAAACAAGCGACGCCGACGGGCCGAATGAACCTGCTTGTTAGAGGCCATTCTCACTCTCTTGGACTCAAGCTAAAGGATAAAAAATTAAACATCTAAAGTCCCCTAAAGGGAATCAAAGTTAACTTGTTTTAGCGCCTGTTTTCAAAAAAGTGCCAGCTCCCGTCAATAGCTCTAAAAGAAGAAATTTTTAAAGCGTATTTTCAAAAGAAATGGAATATTCCACCTATATGGACCGCTATTTCATTTATATCGAAATGGATTCATTTTTAAATTCACTGCGTTATAAAGATCATCTGCTTTTAGATAAACTTGTCTTCAAATATTTATTAAATTAATTATCGTATTGTTGATAAGGAGAAATATGTTCCCAGTTATCCACAGCCTATATAAAGATTTTTTTCCTAATGGGGAATATGCAAAGAAGCATCCCAAGCAAATGTCTGCGCAAGAACGCATTAAAATCGCTGAAGCTGTCATTCAGCAAATAGGGATTGACATAACGAATTATTTGCAGGCAGATAAAGTTCCAGAATTCAAAATTCGCGTAGTCAATCAATTACATTTTTTACCTTACTCTTTTTTCGAATCCATTTATATTCCGGCTATTTTTCTGCAGTGTTGGGGTGAAGTAATAGATGAATCTATTCTTCTTAAGCATAATCCCCAAAAAGAAAGCGTTGAGGATTTATCCAAAAGGGTAATTAAACGGATGAATGTAAGGGAGGACGAGAAGGACTTAATTCTTACAAAGGCATTTACCCAGTTCTATCTTCATTTTTATGCAGAAAAACCAGAAATAGCCAAAGGAGCAGTTAAATCTGTCCTGGCCCACGAAGTTACCCATAGCATCCGGCAAGATGGGATAAAAAACACCCTGGGATTTCTTAAAGGCACGTTAGGCTGTCTAGTTGTTACGCCTATAAGCTACATATTCGGCATGACCGCGCCTTGGGCATTAGTCGCTGGAGCCATTGCAGGTATCGCCATTAAAAAGTACAATGACGCGACAGTCGTCAGGTCTTATGAGACATCTGCCAATATTATTCCCCTTCTTGTCTATCCAAAAATAATAGAAGGGGCGGTTCAGCTGCAAAGGCATTTGCAAGAATTAAAGCTGTATAATAAATCAAAGACATTTTTGGGCGGACTAATCTATGACCAGCATGGAAATGCGCGTTCAAATTTTAGCCACCCCCCAGAAACGGAATTAATGGAAATCTACGCCTATATGGATTCGACATCCGAATCAAAAGAAGAGAAAAATAAATAATCTCTTCTCAAAAGCTTTGTTTTCAATAAGCGTTCAAATAATTAACGCAGAGAGTTAAACGGTTAGGACATTTAGCCTATTGCCCTCTTTTGCGCATTTGCGTTAAATCTTATGGAAGGAAAATTTGCCTCAATCCTTCATCGTCCATCGAGCCTATCCAGCTTTTCCTCTTATCTACCAATCACTGGCAGTAAAGCCATCAATGGATCGGGATAAATGGACAAAAGCACGATTCCTGCAAAGGAAACGGCCCCTACGATTGCTGCCGGCCAAGAACGCAAGGAAGCCATCGCCTCCATAGGCGCCTTTGAAAGCATGACGGCTACAATGCGCAAATAATAAAAAGCAGAGAGAATAGTCGCCAGCAATCCGACAATGACTAAGCCATAGTAGCCAGCTTGGAAAGCGACTTTGAAAAGATAGAATTTAGCAAAGAATCCAATTGTGGGAGGAATGCCCGCTAAAGTCATCAAGCAAAGAGTAAAGAGCGTGGCCAAGACCGGAGAGCGATGGAAGAAGCCATGTAAGTCATGCAGCATCACACCTTCGCTGCGCTTATCAATAAAGACAAGAACGGCAAAAGAACCTAAAGTCGCCAAAGCATAGACAACAAGGTAGAATAGCATGGCTTGCAATGCATCGGGCGTCCCGGCAGCAAGAGGGATAAGCAGAAATCCAGCCTGTGCAATGCCTGAATAGGCAAAGAAACGGCGCAGCTGCACCTGCCGCATAGCCACTATATTCGCATAAATCAGCGTGGCATAAGCGAGCAAGGAAATCCCTTCATTCCACAGCAGATTGAAATGCGGAAGAGCGAGCAGGAATACAATCATAAAGGCGGCAAAAGCCCCTGCCTTTGTTCCCACGGCCATAAAAGCCGTGATCGGAGTGGAAGCCCCTTCATATACGTCAGGAGCCCATACATGAAAGGGAACGATTGCGGCTTTAAAAGCCAGCCCTAGCGTCACCAACGCAATGCCGCCCAAAAAGAGGGTTTTACCGGTATTCGCTTGCAAGCCATGATAGCCATTAAGCAATTGATCAAAGCGCGTCGTACCGATTGCTCCATAGATCAAGGCAATGCCGTATAATAAAAAAGCCGTTGCGATCGATCCGATTAAGAAATATTTAATCGCACCTTCATGCGAAATTTCCCATTTTTTGACATAGCTGCACAAAATATAAAGCGCGATGGATAACGTCTCTAGCCCCAAAAATAGCGTCAAAAAGTCCGCTGCATCTCCGATTAAGATCAGGCCGAACACTGTGGAAAGAAGCAGAAAATAGTATTCTCCATTGGCTGATTTAAAATGCTGAAAAAAGGCAGAAGATAAAAAAGCTGAGCTTAAGCCGATGAACGCAAAGAAAAGCGTTAAAAATTTAGCCAGAGAATCAAACCGTAACCAGGAAGTCAATAGCGAGTTATCGCTTGGAGGGGTATAAAAGGCTGCAAAAAGCGTGAGAAGTAAAATAGCCGTTGTCCAATAAAAGGAAACGAGTTTAGAGGCTTTCTCGGAAATGCTTTCGATTAAGAGCAGGACTAGCGCTCCGATAAACAGAATAAGCAAAGGGCTGATGGCGGCAAAATCGGCAAGCCTTAAAGCGGTATTCATTGCGACTCCTCTAGTTGGGCAATAGCGACGGTTTTTTCAGCAGCAGGATCAACTTGTTTTAATATAGGGGAAGGATAGAGGCCGATCCAAAAGATTAGGGCAACTAGAGGCAAGGCGATCGCCCATTCCCGTCCACTAATATCCACCCACGAAGGCTGGGAGGGACGTGGGGTCTCAAAATATACTTTTTGCATCCAGCGCAACATGTAAACAGCGGATAAAATCACCGTCAATCCTAAGATGGAGGCTAGCCAAGGATGCTGGCCAAAAAGTCCGAAAAGGATCATAATTTCTCCGACAAAGCTATTTGTACCCGGCAAAGCAACAGATGAAAGGACAAAGAGCAAAGTCAGCCAGCATAAATGCGGCATAAATTTAGCCAATCCGCCGGCAGGGCCGATAGCGGTCGATTGCAACCGTTCCTCCAGCCAACCGACAACAAGAAAAAGGCCTGCAATGCTAATGCCATGATTGATGGCTTGCAAGATTGCCCCCCCATGGGCCGCTTGACTCCAGACAAATAATCCAGCTAGCACAAAATTGACGTGGGAAAAGCTTGAATAGGCAATGAGGCGCTTAAAATCGCTTTGCATCCAAGCGGCAAGCCCCCCATATAGGACGCCGGCAATTGCCAAACCCAATAAAAGAGGGCTCCAGGCCTGAATCAAGTTTGGAAAGAGCTCAAGCCCGATCCGTAAAAATCCGTATATTCCCGCCTTAGACAGCAGGGCAGACAAAAGGATGGATCCGGCGATGGGAGCTTCATAGTAGGCATCAGGCAGCCAGGCATGAAAGGGAAACAGCGGCGTCTTGACTGCAAAGGCTAAGATAAAGACAAACCCAATCCAAGCGGCATGCGGCATGGTATGGGAAAAACGGGCCAATGCATCGAGATTAAAGGTTCCCATTCCATTAGCCAAAGCCGTTAAATAAAGGGCTAACACTCCGGCTACCATTAAAGAAGAACCGGCGAGAAGATAAATGAGAAATTTAAAGGCAGCCGCTTGGCGCTTCGCTCCTCCCCAAAAGTTGATAATAAAATAAAGCGGGATCAGCATCGCTTCCCAAAAAAGCGTAAAAACAACCAGATCGCGCGCGGTAAAGAAACCGATCAGCAATCCCTGCAGCAGCAAAACTAAGCCGTAAAACACCCCAGGGGATCGCAATTCCTCACTGCGCATAGCCAAAAGGCTGATGGGAATGATAATGGCTGTTAAATAAAGGAAAAGAAGCGAGAGGGAATCAACGCTCAAGTGAAATTCAACAGAAAGGGCGGGAAGCCATGGATAAGCCACTTGCGCTCCAATCCAATTCATCCCTCCAAAAAGCAAAATCGCTAATGGAATCAAGCTCAATGCAACAGCAAGAGGCTTTAATTTTTTTCCTGGAATAAATGACAGGGCAAACGCCACGGCAGCTGTCATGAATGGTGTGAAAAATAGCCACAGCAAGTTAGGCATGATCAATCCTCAAAAAGCGAAGTAAAAAATTAAAAGTGCCATTCCGACAACCATTAAGGCGATATAGGAGCGGATTTGCCCGCTTTGAAGCCGTTGAAGCCAACGTGCCGTCCCCTGTGAGGAGACTACGACGCCTTGGATCATTCCATCAAACACCTTAGGTTCAAACTGATTTGCAATAAAGCGAGAAAGCGCCTCAAGTGGTTTCTCGATTAGAGCCTCATAAATCTCATTAACGTAAAAAGAATTTTTCAAGAATGCGATAGGTGAACCGAGTTGATTGACATAGCGCGTATACATCCAAGCAGCCGTTCCGACTCCCAGCAAGGCCCCAATAATAGCCAGCCAAGTCTCCCACATGAAGAATAGCTGATGCATGGGTTCATTTCCAAGCAGCGTCACGCCGACTTCTTCGAGGAAGCTTTCCAAGGGAGGAATGCCATTGAAAGCAAAGCCGAACACTCCTCCAATGACAGAGAGAAAAGCTAAAATTGCGACGGGAATTGTCATGACAGGAGGAGCTTCCTTGATCGCATCAAAAACTTTTTGTTCAAGAAGAGGCTTGCCGGTAAAAGTGAGGCAATAGGCGCGTGTCAGATAAAAGGCGGTGAGAATGGAAGCGGCCAAACCGACATAAAAAAGCATGTCGAATCCGGCAATATGCTCTTGCTCTAAAATCAGTTCTTTGCTGAAAAATCCCGAAAGCGGAGGGATTCCCGATAAAGCTAATACGCCAATCAAGAAAAACCAATGGGTCTTGGGAAATTTTTTAGCCAGTCCTCCCATTTGATTCATATCGGTTGTGCCATGCATCATATGAATCACATTTCCGGCAGAAAGGAACAATAAGGCTTTGACAAACGCATGGGTCGTCAGATGGAACATAGCGGCATAGAAAGCACCCACTCCGCAAGCTAGAAACATTAATCCCAACTGGCTGATGGTGGAATAAGCCAATACACGCTTAAGATCGTTTTGCGCAAGCGCACAAAGGGCCGCAAAAAGGGACGTCGCGGCGCCGATATCCCCTATCCAGCCTAATGTTTCCGGAGTCAGCTCGAAAACGGGATGCATGCGAACGACTAAATAAACTCCAGCAGTTACCATGGTAGCGGCATGGATAAGGGCTGAAACGGGCGTTGGGCCTTCCATGGCATCCGGAAGCCAGGTATATAGAGGAAGCTGAGCCGATTTTCCCGTCGCCCCCCAAAAATAAAGGAATGTCAAAAGTGTAAGAATAGGCGCTCCAAGCGCAATTTCTGGGCCGGCTCGTTTAGAAATTTCCGCAATATCGCTTGTTCCGAACAAATGGAACGTCAACAGCAATCCAATCAATAATCCCAAATCTCCAATGCGGTTGACGACAAATGCTTTTGTCGCCGCTTGAGCAGCAGCCGGGCGATCATACCAAAAGCCGATGAGCAAATAGGACGCCAGGCCAACGCCTTCCCATCCAACAAAAAGCAGCAGAACATTGGCAGCCAAGACAAGCAGGAGCATGGAAAACACGAAGAAGTTCATGAAGGCGAAGTAGCGGGCAAAGTCTTCGTCATGGTCCATATAGCCGATGGAATACACGTGAATTAAAAAACCCACGCCGGTAATGATCAAAGTCATTGTTAGAGAAAGCGGATCCAAGCGCAGGCTAAAGTCGGCATCAATTCCTTTGACGGGAATCCAATTATAAAGCACATAACTAGTAGGAGGCATTCCATCATAAACATAAACGTAGAGCAGGCCGGAAAAGCAGACAAAAGAGATAAATACCACGGAGCTAGCTATAATGCCCGCTAAACGACGACTAATCTTATTAGAAGCGACAGCCAATGCCAGAAAGCTGGCCAACGGAAGAAAAAGTCCAAGACACAGAGCTAATAGCATTGTTATCCTCTTAATCGATTGTACTGATCAATGTCCACCACATGCTTGGTGCGGAATAAATTAATAATAATAGCTAGCCCGACCGCTGCTTCTGCCGCTGCAACGACAAGAACAAAGAAAACCCAGACCAATCCTGTTTGATTGCCCCATGAATAGGCAAAAGTAACAAAAAGAAGATTAGCGGCATTCAGCATAAGCTCGATGGACAAGAACAAAATTAAGGCATTCCGCTTGGTTAATACACCAATAATGCCGATGATAAGCATAGCTAAACTGGTAAAAACGAGGAGCGAAAGATCCATTTACTTCTCCTTTCTTGCAACGTAAACAGCCCCTACCGCCGCTATCAAAAAAAGCAATGTTACGGCTTCAAAGGGGAAGAAGAAATCCAAATAGAGCGCCTGGCCCAACGCTTGGACTGTGCCAAAATTTTCCGGCTTGGTTTCTTTAACAAGCGCCAAATCAACAAGATTCCTACTCCAGAACCCTATCGCTAACAATAAGAGGATAACAGCGGTGAATAGAAACAAACGCGAGCTTTTCGCCTCATAAAGGGCAATTTGCTGGTAGGCATCCTGGAAAAGGACGACGACAAACATGAAAATGACCATAATGGCGCCCGCATAGACTAATATCTGCATAACGGCGATAAATTGAGCGGAAAGCTGTAGATAAAGGACAGCCAGCATCATAAGCGTCAAAAGAAAGGAAAGGCTGGCATGCACAGGCTTGCGCAATAAAATCACGCCTAACGAAGATAAAGTCAAAAGCAGACAGACAACCCATTGGAAAGCAATCACTGAAGTCATGTCAAATTAAATCTCCCTATGCGGATCTCGTCCCGAATCACCCGGTTTTTTTTCAGTCAATTTATCTTTTGTAAAAATGAGCGACTCACGGTCAAAGCTGGACAGCTCATATTCATTGCTTAAAATGATTGCTCCAGTCGGGCATGCCTCTTCACAATAGCCGCAATAAATGCAGCGGATCATATTGATCTGGAAGTCCGATGCATAGCGTTCGCCATGCGAATGGATATCTCCCGGTTGATTCTCTGCAGGCTTGACATAGATAGCTTGAGAGGGGCATACGATCGCACATAGCTCGCAGCCGACGCAACGCTCTAGTCCATCATCCCATTTGGTGAGGTAATGCCGGCCGCGGGAGCGGGCGGGAAGCTTACGCTTTTCTTCCGGATAGCGTATCGTCACAGGGCGCTTAAAACCATATTTCAGGACAATGAAGAGCCCATTAAGCATGGACATGACTTTGCTGAACGCTTTTTTCATCTCACCACCAATACAAAGTAAGCGGTTACGAGTAAGTTAAGGACCGCCACCGGAACCAATACTTTCCAACCAAATGTCATCAATTGATCATAGCGGAAGCGAGGCAGTGTGGCTCTTACCCACATAAACAAGAAAATAAAGAAAGCCACTTTTAAGAAATACCATAGGACAGGAATATCGCCCGGTCCATGCCAGCCACCAAAGAAGAGCGTAACGGCAATGGAAGAAACGGCCAGCATGTTGACATACTCGCCAAGAAAGAAAACGGCAAATTTCATGCCGCCATATTCGGTATGATAGCCAGCCGTCAACTCATGCTCCGCCTCAGGTAAATCAAAAGGAGACCGGTTTGTCTCGGCAAAGGCTGTAATGATGTAAATAATAAAGCTGATGGGATTGGTCCAAATAAACCACTTGCCTATCGTTGGCTGTTCCGCAACAATGTCTTGCAAACTCAATGTGCTAGCAGACAGGATAACAGTCAAGATAGACAATCCCATAGGAACTTCATAACTGATCATTTGGGCCGTTCCGCGCAGCCCTCCCAATAGAGAATAACGGTTATTGGACGACCATCCAGCCAAAACGACTCCATAAACAGCCAAAGAAGAGAAGGCTAAAAGAAAGACAATCCCGGCATTGACGTCGGCTATTTGCAAAGAAACGGTATGTCCCCATAGATAGACCGTACCTCCGATCGGAATCAAGACAAAGGCAAATAGAGCCATAAAGAGCGAAATGGCAGGCGCCAGCCAATACGTAAAAGTATCCACTCCCGTCGGTTGGAATCGTTCTTTACAAAGCAGCTTGATACCATCGGCAATCGGCTGCAGCAATCCTAAAGGCCCTACCCGGACAGGTCCCAAGCGCAACTGCAAACGAGCCAGCACGATCCGCTCGCAATAAGTCATATAAGCGGCGGCAAGAAATAAGACAGCAATAATGACAAGGCCTTTAATCAGGGCTTCAATGACTAACTCTTGCATAGCTACACTTCTTTTTGTATATCGACCAATAAACCATTCAGCAAATTCGCATCAAATTCATGAACGGGAATTTTTTCAAAGCCAAGCGGCAAAACAACGGTTCCCTCAGCCACGCGCTTGTCCAGCCGCAGCTTGGCAGTAATTGATCGTCCATTAGCTGTCAACAGTGCCATTTCTCCATCCTGAAGGCCCCTTTTAGCCCCTTCAAAAGGATGCAAACGCACTCTTGGCTCTTTTACCAAGCGGATGACATGCGGATCGTGCTTCATGCGCTCGCCATGATCAAAAAGAGTATGAGAAAAAGTCGCAGCCAGCTTGCCTTCCCGCGGCCCGATTGCCGGTGTAGAAGACGTTTCTTTCAAATATTTAGCCCTTTCGTGAAAGAGATGTCCTGGCTTAAGTCGGTTAAGGAAATGATCATCGAGAATCAAAGATGTGCCCATTTTATCCGCCAGCAGCGTAAAAATTTCGCCATCGCTATAGAATCCGGGCGGAATGGCTTTCCCGGGCTCAATCTTCTGGACGCGCCCTTCAATATTGATGAAATGCCCTCCCTTCTCGACAAAGCATAGCGGGGGCAGGACAACGTCTGCCTGCTTGGCCGTTTCTGTGAGGAAAAGATCTTGAACGACGAGGAACTTCAATTTGCTGCGCGCTTCCTTCCATTGATCAGAGGGAAATTTCAAAGCTGGATTAGCGCCGACAACATATAATAAATCCCACCCCTCGCGCGCAGCGGATTCTAATACTTGAAGGGCATTTAGGCCAGGCTCGCTTATATGCCTGCCAAACGGCTTTAAGTCCGGACGCATCCCTGCCAATCTTGCCCCTTCACTATTTCCTCTCCCCTCTAATAGATTAAGCGATACAGGGGAAGGAAACGTTTGGCGCAGCCTATCCAATTCAGATAAAATCGATGCCCGCTCAGGTGAAGCCAAGTATTGCCTTCCAATAAAAATGGCGCCTTCTTTACCTTCTTCTGCCAATTTGGCTAGATTGGGAAGGTGCTCTCTTAGCAATTCAAGCTCTCTTCCGGGAGCATGAATAATCGTTTTGGCCAAATGAGGAGCGATTTCAGGAGCAAAATGCCCAATAAAGATTACTGTCGCTCCACGGTTAATTGCCTGCTTTAACCTTAACCAAATTACAGGAAATTCTTCCGTAAGATCTAAGCCAAAAAGAATGGCAAATGACAGTTGCTCGCATTCTCCGATCGCCATTTCCATCCCGGGTGCCATCCCTTCTTGATGAAGATCCATAATCGGCATCCCAATGCGATGATCGATGTGGTTGCTTCCCAATCTTTCCCGCATAAGCTTTTGCAGGAGATAGTTTTCTTCCACTGTCAATGGATTGCCTCCCCAAGCAGCTATCTTTCCTTCTGGCTGGAAGGCTTTCATTTTTTCTGAGACTAAGGCGATAGCCTCTTCCCAGCTGGCTGTTTCAAGCTTATCGCCCTTGCGGATCAAAGGCTGTTGCAAGCGGTCGGGATGATAGGTAAATTCGTAGCCGAAGAATCCTTTATCGCACAGCCAGATGTCATTGACCTCATGGTTTTCTCTAGAGCGCGTCCGCATAATTTCTCCATCGCGCGAATCAAGAAACATGCTGCAGCCGACAGGGCATAGCGTACAGGTGCTGGGTGTGGAATCGTTATCCCAAGGACGGGCGCGAAAGCGGTAAACATCGCTAGTCAGAGCCCCGACAGGACATAATTGAATGGTATTTCCAATAAATTTGGATTCTGCCGGCCCTCCATCTGGCGTGCCGACTTCGCTTCGGTAGCCTCGCTCCATCATTTCAAGCGCATGATCTCCGGCAATAATATCTCCAAAGCGGGTGCACCGCGCGCAAACAATGCAGCGTTCGCGATCCAGCATCAATACAGGACCTAAAGACCACGGCTTAACAAAATGGCGTTTCTCTTCGAAGAACCGGCTTCTACCGGGGCCATAAGCCATGGTATTATCTTGCAATAGGCATTCCCCTCCCCTATCGCAAATAGGGCAATCGAGCGGATGATTGATGAGCAAGAATTCTAAAATGCCTTCCCTTCCTTTTTCAGCTGCCTCGCTATGTGTTTTAACAACCATTCCTTCTGTAGCGACTAAGGTGCAAGAGGTCTGAAGCTTCGGCATTTTTTCAACTTCGACCAAGCACATGCGGCACGCCCCGAATGGGGGCATGCGGTCTTGATAGCAAAAAACAGGGATATTAATTCCATGCTGCTTGGCGGCCGTATAGACAGTCGTTCCTTTGGGAACGCTGATTGACTGTCCATCAAGTGTAAAAGTGACGATATTAACTTGGTCCGTAGTTTGCACTTCCAACCTTCAAATAGGGGTAAGAGATTTTCATTTCTGGGCGTCCTTCTGCATTAGGATTCTTCCTAATATACGCCTCAAATTCACTTCTAAATTCCTGAACGGCGCTTACGATGGGTGGCTCTGCTCCAACAGCAAGCGGACAAAAAGAGTTGGCCGCCATCTCTTTGCAGACTTGTTCGATCGTTTTCAAGTCTCCAAATGTTCCTCCTCCCGCTTCAATCCGCTGAAGGACCTGCACCATCCAGCGTGTTCCTTCCCGGCAAGGCGTGCATTTGCCACAAGATTCATTTTGATAAAATTGCATCAAGCGTCGGGCGACTTTGACCATATCAGCCGAGTCATCCATGACAATAATTGAAGCTGTCCCTAAAGCTGTTTTGCGGGCTGCCAATGTTTCAAAATCCATGGAAATATCCAGATCCCGCTCGGTCAAAAGGGCGCATGAGGATCCCCCCGGATAGCAGGCTTTAAAGCGCCTTCCTGGATCCATCCATCCAGCAGCTTCCAGCACTTCTCTTAAAGGAACTCCTAATGGGAATTCATAGCACCCTGGCTTTTGCACCTGCCCGCTGATTTGGAAAATCTTGGTCCCCGTATTTTTAGGCTTCCCTATGCTTTGATACCATTCCACGCCACGGTTGACAATATGAACAACATTGCAAAGCGTTTCGACATTATTAATGACCGTGGGCTTCTGATAGAGTCCGGCCACTGCCGGGAAAGGCGGCTTTAAGCGGGGCGTCGCCCGAAAGCCTTCCAAAGAATTAAGTTGAGCCGTTTCTTCCCCTGCAATATACGCACCTGCGCCTGGATGCACGGTGATCTCCAATGAATAATCGGAACCAAAAAGAGGCGCTCCTAAATAGCCTTTTTCCTTGGCCTGCTTCACGGCTTTGCGCAGCTTGCCATTGCCTTCAAAGAATTCCCCACGACAATAAATAAATGCATGCTTCGCACCGATGGCATAGCTGGCCAGCATAATTCCCTCAAGAAGTTGATGCGGGTCATGCTCGATCAGCCATCTATCTTTAAAAGTTCCGGGCTCGCTTTCATCGGCATTGCAGACAACGTATTTGGGAAGAGAAGGATCCCTGGGAACAAATCCCCATTTCATGCCGGTTACAAACCCCGCTCCACCTCGTCCTCTTAACCCGGCCTGCTTCACGTTTTCGATAAGATCTTCCGGTTTGAGATGAGGAATTGCCTTGCGGATGGCTTGATAACCGCCATTTCGCTCATACGTTTCGATGTCGCATTGATTGGGATCATCCCCATAAGCCATCAATATGCGCATTTCAGGCATAGCTTACCTCGTCTTTTCCGATAGGAGAAGGATGCCCGGGACTTTTTTTGGCGTCTTCCAATAAACGATCGAGTTCTTCTTCTTTAACAGGACCGATGACTTTATCATCCACTAGCATCATAGGAGCCCGGTCGCATGCAGCCAAGCATTCCGACGCAAAGACAGTAAATTCTCCATCTGGACTCGTTTCTCCAGGATTGGCGTGCAATCTTTGGCATAGCCCCTTGACTATACCGTCCGCTCCTCGCAGCATGCACGATACATTTGTACATACATGCAGAATGTGCTTGCCGACCGGCTCTTCAAAGAACATATCATAAAAAGTGACAACGGCATTGACTTCGTTGGGGTCTATCCCAAATAATTCCGCCACCTCGTTCTGCACGCCGCGCGGCAGATAGCCCGCTTCCGCTTGGGCAAGATGGAGCGCCGGAATAAGCGCCGAGCGCTTCTCCGGATAATTCTTTTGCAATTCCAAAATAGCTTTTCGTGTGTCTTCTGTAAGCATCAGCGGTCAACATCTCCCAAAATTGGATCAACACTGGCAATGGCAACAATAACATCGGATAAAATGTGGCCCGGCAACACATCTTGCAAAACGGCAACATGGGCAAAAGAAGGCGATCGCACGCGCACGCGATAAGGGCGATGGGTGCCGTCGCTAACTAAATAATAGCCCAATTCTCCCCTTGCAGATTCTACGCACTGATAAACTTCGCCAACAGGCGGACGCAGACCTTCACAAACCAACTTGAATTGATGGATAACCGCCTCCATGCTGCGGGCCAGCTCCCTGCGCGGAGGCAAAGCCACCTTGCGATTATTGGTCAGAACAGGGCCGGGCTTTAAACGTCCCAGCGCTTGCTCAACTAATGAGGCGCTTTCCTTCATCTCGTCCATACGTACAAGGTAGCGGGCATAAGAGTCAGCCTCTTTCCTCGTCGGAATGTCAAACTGGTATGTCTCATATCCTAAATAAGGATAAATTTTGCGGATATCATAAGGCACGCCTGCCGCACGCAGTACCGGCCCTGTGCACATATACTTTTTGCAAAGCTCTTCATCAATAATTGCCACGCCTTGCAAGCGTTCGCACCATACATAGTTATTTGTTAAGAGCTTATCGAGGTCTTTCCACATTTGCGGAAAACCTTTTAAAAAATCCCGGGCATGGGCGTCAAATTCAGGCGTCAAATCCCGCGCAAGCCCGCCAATGCGCCAGATCGATGGAAACATCCGCGCTCCCGCCACTTCTTCAAAAAGATCGAGGATCTTCTCTCTTTCGGCAAAACAATACATGTAAACAGAGGACATGTTGAGCTCAAGCGCACTCGTTCCCAACCACAATAAATGGCTGGAGATTCTGGAAAGTTCCAAAAAAATCAGGCGTATGATCTGCGCCCGTTCCGGAACTTCAACAGCCATCAAGCGCTCAACAGACGCTGCAAAAGCCTGCTCTTCAGCAGGCCCTGATAAATAATCCAAACGGTCGACAAGGGTAAAAACTTGAGGATAGGTACGCGACTCGCATTCTTTTTCCACCCCTGTATGCAGGTAACCTATCACAGGTTCTGCAGATACAAGCTTCTCTCCATCAAGCCGTAATTTTATACGCAAAACGCCATGAGTCGATGGATGCTGCGGCCCTAAGTTAAGCTCCATAATATCTGCAGCAAGCTCGGCTTGATTATGGTCTTTGTATGTTTCGTTCATGGTTGATAATCTTGGATGGAACTTTAGGTTTTACGCCATGTTTAAATTCAACGGACTCTTCGGTCAAGGGATAATCGCGGCGAAGAGGATGCCCTTCCCACTCATCAGGCATCAAAATACGCTTGAGATCGGGATGTCCCTCAAAATGCACACCAAATAAATCATACAACTCCCGCTCATACCAATTAGCCCCCGGCCATAGAGAAGTCACAGAAGGCAGAAACACGCCCCTTTCCGCATAAACAATGATGCGCAAGCGGCTATAGTTGCTTGGATTGTGAAGCCAATAAACCACTTTCGTGCGGGGAACAGGCGCAAGATAGTCCACTCCTGTTAAATCCATTAGCACTTCGTAACCTGGCTCTGGCGTTTGCTTCAGAAAAGCAAGGATATCTTTTAATCTATCTTTTTGAACTTCAAGCGTTGTCTCACCTAGAAATTGGGTTTCCATCAAGATGGCATCGCCCATATGCGCTTTTAAGAGTTGGACGGATTCAGCTGTTCCCATGCGTGGCTCGCTTTCTTCTAAAGGGGTCTTTCTCTTCTTTAATTTTCTTTTGCAGAAGAATCAGGCAATCTAAGAGCGCCTCAGGACGAGGGGGACAACCGGCTACATAGACATCGACCGGAACGATCTTATCCACACCTTGTACCACGGCATAGTTGTTATAAACCCCTCCACAAGAAGCGCAATCACCCATTGCCACAACCCATTTAGGTTCCAGCATTTGATCGTAAATGGTTTTAAGTACAGGAGCCATTTTTTGGCTGACACGGCCGGCAACAATCATCACGTCGCTTTGACGCGGCGAGGCACGATAAACCTCCATCCCAAAACGCGCCATGTCATAGCGGCTTGCAGCCGTTGCCATCATTTCAATGGCGCAGCAAGCCAATCCAAATTGCGCCGGCCATAAAGAGCTTTCGCGTGCCCAATTAATGAGCATCTCAAGCGGAGCCAATAAAAAAGGAGTATGTTCTTTTGGATTCAATCCCATTGTAGTCCTCGCTTACGCCAAATATAGGCAAATCCTATCAGAAGAGCGATTAAGAAAAAGGCCATCTCATAAAAGGCAAAAGGACCAATGTTTTTTGCAACAACAGCCCAAGGGTAAAGAAAGATCACTTCAATATCAAAAATCAAGAAAATCAAACCGACTAAATAATGACGCAAAGGGAAGCGTTCTTGCTGCAAATGCGTCTCCGTTTGAATGCCTGACTCATAAGGCATATATTTCACCCTACTTGTCCTTATAGCCGGAAATAAGCTGGAGACTGCCAGCACAATCAGCGTGACTAACAAAACCAAGCCAAAATAAACATAAACTGAAAGATAATCGGAAATCATTGGATCCCATTAAATAGGCTTTATTGTATGAATAATTTCTTATCAACAACCTGTTAATGTGTCAATATTTTTTTTGTAACTCATTGAGGCGAATGGCTTTGAGATTAAAAGTAAAAAGACGGCCTATACCCATTCAAGAAGGCAAATAAAAAGAAAAGATCAAAATTAATTTTTAGGTTAGGCTGCATCTGCGAATTGCTAAGAAAACAACATAAAATAGCAGGACAATATTGACTAATATAGTCCGCTATTTTATGCCGTTGCATAGAAAGAAAATATTTTCGCTTCTAGGCCAATATGAATTTATAAGCACACTCGTTGAGTGCAAACAATTATGCATGAGGCAATGTCCTATGAGTACGGACGACCCTGTTCCAGAAGATTTCAATCTGAGGCCCGATCAAGCTGTCTTAGCAAATGAGCTCTTTAATAATGCCAATACGAATATGCTCATTTTTCACTTTCAACCCCACCCCTTCCCTGCCATTAAGGAAAAACTGCAAGAAAGTTCAGTGCAGCATGCCGCTATTGAAGAAAGAGATATTTACATTTTAGACGATTTCTTCGCTTATCAAACAAGCCAAGATCTGCGTACGTTTACAGAACAGGCCGAATTTAGCAAAAGGACTTTTGCTAGCTATACCAGCAGAGAAGGAGGAGAAGAGCCTGCCCGCGCTATGGATAAAAGGGAGAGGTGGAATTTTTTTACTAATCCTCCTCAAGCCATACAAGAGGTCTATCAACTGCTAGGACTATTTGCTTATAGCATAGGAGCAGATATTGCCACCCAGCCTTGGAATATTTGCTATGAGGATGCTTGCTTGTCTGCCGTTGCCACTAATCGCCTGGAAAGCGTCTCGTCCGATACGATGACGAAGGGTAAGCATGATGATTATTGCCCGGAAGAAGGGATTCCTTTTGAAATTCCCATTTTATATCCATCTGAAAAGTCTTATCATCCCACTCAGTTTATTAATGGAAGCCCTGGTAGGCCTTGGCTTGTCACATTAATGGTTTATGTAGCGGAGGAAAATTTTAAACCTGAATATGGAATGGGGACAATTTTCTGTCAGAGCAATGGAGAAATCGCATTGCGGGAAGAATGCCGACACATGCGCATGGTCTTATTTGAAGGAAATATCGTTCATGGAATCGAGGAATCAAGGATTCCTCCGGATAGAAAAACATGGCGCGTTTCTTATGTCTATAAGTTAACTTTCAATCCCAAGCAAGAAGGACAGTCTGTAAAAAAAGATTTCTACCATTACATGCAGTCCTTTCGCCTGAAAGCTTAGGCGTATCCCTAAATTCATACTAACCGATATCTGGAATTATTCTCCCGCTTTGACACTGTCGATGTTCGGCATCCGTTGCATGTGATAAGCAAACAAAAACTTTTCATAAAGCAACGCTTTTTTCACCGTCGCAACTATTTCCTAGAAATGCTGAAAATATGAACTCTCTCCATCTGCCCATCGAATCTCTTATCCAACGGCTGCCGTCCATACAGAATAGCATTCTCTCGTGCAAGGGTTATACTTCAATTATAAACCAATTTTTTAAAAATTTAATTGCAGTATTTCCTTACTTAATATTTCTTAAATGTGAATTACACAAACTTAATCAAAGGATTTGCATGGAATACCGTCAATTGGGAAGATCGGGGCTTAAAGTGCCCGTTTTAAGCTTTGGAACAGCGACTTTCGGAGGCTCCAATGAATTTTTTAAGCGCTGGGGCGAAACGGATGTAGAAGAGGCTAAAAAACTGATAGATATATGTCTGGACGCCGGCATTAATCTATTTGACACAGCCGATGTTTATTCTCAAGGCAGCTCAGAAGAGATCCTAGGGCAAGCCATTAAAGGAAAACGCCATAGAGCCTTAATATCGACTAAATCAACCTTTAGGGTGGGAGAAGGACCGAATGATGCCGGATCTTCCCGCTATCATTTGATCCAATCGGTTGAGACCAGCTTAAAAAGGCTGCAAACAGATTATATCGACATTTATTTCTTGCATGGCTTTGATGCCCTCACTCCTATCGAAGAAACGTTGAGCACTTTAGATCATTTAGTCCAAAGCGGGAAAATCCGCTACATCGGGTGTTCCAATTTTTCCGGCTGGCATGTGATGAAGTCGCTTGCCATTTCAGAAAAATATGGATGGGCCCGCTATGTCGTCTATCAAGGCTATTATTCCTTGATCGGACGCGACTATGAAGAAGAACTGATGCCGTTAGGAATAGATCAAGGCGTATGCCTGATGGCCTGGAGTCCGCTTGGTTGGGGCAGGCTGACGGGAAAAGTTCGACGCGGGCAACCGCTTCCCGAAGGCAGATTAAAGACCGGCGGAGCCGTTGGCGGACCGCCTGTTGATGATGAATATCTTTACACCGTCGTCGATGTACTGGATGAAATTGCCAAAGAAACAGGAAAGACCGTTCCTCAAATAGCGCTGAACTGGATTTTGCAGCGCCCAACCGTTGCCAATATCGTCTTAGGCGCCAGAAATGAAGAACAGCTTCAACAGAACCTAGGAGCGATCGGTTGGAACCTAACAGCTGATCAGGTGGCAAGGCTTGATGCTGTCAGCGCCCGCCAGCCTTCCTATCCCTATTGGCACCAGCGGCAATTCTCGGAAAGAAACCCTTCGCCTGTTTTAAAGGCAGAGTAAATGAACAGGCGCCTCTATCTGGCAAGCGCAGCCGGCTTCGCAGCTCTGGGAGGACTGTTATTTGGATATGATACCGGCGTCATCTCAGGGGCGATCCTTTTCATCCGCAAAGAATTCGCGCTATCAACTTTTTCTATTGAAATGGTTGTCAGCGCGGTTCTTCTTGGAGCCATTTTAGGGGCATCATGCGCGGGCGTTTTATCCGATTACATGGGACGCAAAAAGCTCTTATTAGGCACCGCACTTTTATTCATTTTAGGCTCTTTGGGATCCGCCCTTGCCAGCAGCTCTGCTTGGCTGATATTCAGCCGCATTCTAGTCGGAATTGCCATTGGCATGTCATCAATGGCAACGCCCCTTTATTTAGCCGAAATTTCTCCCGCCTCTATAAGAGGAATGCTCGTTTCGCTCAACCAATTGGCCATTACCCTTGGCATTGTGCTCGCTTATCTTGTCGATTATTCTTTAGCCCCGATAGGAGCATGGAGATGGATGATTGGATTAGGCACGTTGCCCGCCATCATTTTTGGACTGGGAATGTTTTTTTTACCGGAAAGCCCCCGATGGCTTGCCAAAAAAGGATTTATTGACCAATCCAGGCAAGTGCTCATATTCATTCACGGACAGGAAAAAGCCCTTCAGGAATTGGAAGACATCCAAAACTATACTAAGTCTGCTCATGTCAGCTTGGCTCAAGCTATGACGCCCTGGCTAAAAAGGGCGCTTCTCATCGGAATCGGCCTGGCTATTTTTCAACAACTGACCGGAATTAATACGATTATCTATTACGCTCCCATGATTTTTGAGTGGGCCGGTTTTACAGTTGCGTCAGATGCCATCTTAGCCACTGGTTTAATTGGCATCATCAATGTCTTATCTACTTGCATTGCCCTTTGGCTGCTAGATAAAGCCGGTAGACGCCTCTTATTACTAGTAGGCCTGGCAGGTATGGTTTTCAGCTTAGGCTGCTTAGGAATATTCTTTTCCTTTCCTCATTTAAGCCATTATTTGGGAGTATTAACCCTGTCCATGCTCACGCTATATGTCATTTCCTTTTCCATCAGCCTAGGCCCCATTTTTTGGCTTTTAATTGCCGAAATTTACCCTCTTCATATTAGAGGCACAGCGATGAGCGTCGCGACCTTTGCTAATTGGCTTGCCAATTTAGCGATCGCCTTGACTTTTCTAAGTTTGATCAAATTACTAGGCATAGCGGCCACTTTTTGGCTTTACGGGTTAATTGGGATATTGGCTTGGATCTTTTCTTATTTTTTAGTGCCTGAAACAAAAAACCTTTCATTAGAAGCCATTGAAGCGGCATGGAATCATGCAGATAAAGAATAGCTCGATTTTAATCCCCTCTTGCTATACTTCGCCCTTCGTTTGTCTATAGGAACATACTATATGAAAACTCTAATTCTCAAAGTGCTTATCCTTGGCGGAACAGGCTTCTTAGGCCCTCATCTTGTAGAAGAACTTCAAGAGCAGGGACATGAAGTGACATTGTTCAATCGCGGGCAGCATAATCCTGCCCTATTTCCGGAAGTTGAAAAACTGCAAGGCGATCGAGATGGAAACCTGCATGCCTTGCGAGGACGCAAATGGGATGCGATTATTGACACTTCAGGGTATCTTCCTCGCGTGGTAGAAGCGTCATCAAAAATTTTAGCTCAAGCAACAGATCACTATACGTTCATTTCTTCCATCAGCGTCTATGAAAATTTTCATCGGTTCGGCATGACGGAAGGTGATTCTGTTGCCCAGCTAGATGATGAGGCGACTGAAGACATTAACGAGAAAACCTACGGGGCTTTAAAAGCCCGTTGCGAAACAACCATACAAAGCTATTTTCCCAATTCTTTAATCATTCGTCCAGGACTGATTGTCGGCCCTCTCGACCCAACAGACCGATTGACCTATTGGCCCGTCCGCTTGGCGGATGGCGGAGATATTCTTGCTCCAGGCGATCCAAGCGCTCCCATCCAGTTAATTGACGTACGCGACTTGGTTAAATGGATAGTCAAAATGGTGGAGGAACAGGCAACAGGCGTTTACAATGCCACAGGCCCTCTCGCTCCTTTGACCTTTGGGCAATTATTAAACGCTTGTCAATCCCTTAGCCAAAAAACATGCATCCTCCATTGGGTAAGCGAAGATTTTCTTCATGCCCATCAGGTACAAGATTGGATCGAGCTTCCCCTTTGGCTCTCCCGCAAACGCCACATGCCCGGCTTTTTAAGCGTCGATGTTTCTAAAGCCATACAAGCAGGCCTCTCCTTCCGGCCACTGGACGAAACGCTATCTGCTATTTTAAAATGGAATGCCGGCCGAAGCAGGTCTGAAAGAAAAGCAGGCATGGAACGAGAGAAAGAACAGGCTCTCTTAAAGGAATGGCAACTAGAGATGAGATAGGAATCCTGATTATTCTATTTTATTAGTTTCCTATTACACATAATAAAATCAATTCAACTTTTACTTTTAATTTAAGAATAAACCTATTAAAATACTAATAAATATAATTATATTATTTTAATAATGATAAAAAAATGAGACTTACCTTTGAACAACAAAATTAACGTTTAATGGCTTTTTTTAACGTTTTATAGATGCGTAAATCAGTATTACAAAAATTAAAACCCTTTGATTAATTAGCTATTAATAAAAAATACAAAAAAAATCTAAACTAACACCAATCAAACAATCAATAAATTATTATGAACGCATCTTTTAATATTCACTTTAAATTTGATCAGTATGTCGATCATCTTCATGCCAAAGTAGTTGAAAAGCCTAGCCGATCCCTTCAAGACCTGGAATTAAAAGCTCAAGAGATTAGCAACAGAGTTTTTCCCTTTATTCAAGTTCAATACATGGATGACGCTTTTCAAGTGCTCATTACTAAAGCGATTGACCGAATTGCCACAGTTAAGCCCGGCAGGTCCCTGCTCAAGCAATTGATAGCCAATAATAAAGTCATTAAAATTGATATTCAAAAAGATGAGACCAAAGGCAATATTTGTAGAGAGGATGTTATTTTAATTAATCCGAATGAGACATCTTATTATTTGTCTTTAAATCAAGAGGGAAAATTAAAATTAATCAAGAAAGACTTAGAGATCAGCCTTTTTCACGAGATGCTGCATGCCATTCACGATGAAAAAGATCGTCAGCAAAGGCGCCTTCTAGATTCTTCAATGTGTTCGACTCTTTTACCAGACATGGATAACTTAGAAGAGCAGGTGACAATTGCGGGAATTTTGCCCGGCAGCAGCAATCTCGTTTCTCCTTGCGAAAATGAATTTCTTTTAGCCTGCGACCGCCCTTTACGCCTCTCCCATCTCGGCTTTCAAATACCTTCCACTGACAGGGCGACGTTTATTGATCATTTGCTCATGATCCATACCGCACGGCCAAACGAGGCAAGCGAATTCATGGCTGATCATCCCTCTTTTCTATCCGAAAAGGCCGTTTGCCATCTTGCCGATGGAGATAAGCCTCGCGCAAGGAAAAAAGCAATTTTTCCCTTAACTGCCGCTTGCTATTTCGGCAAATGCGATCTTGTTCATCAGCTCCTGGACAAGGGAGCTCAAGCTGATGTAACGGATGATTTAGGAGGCCCTTTATCCGCTTGTCTCATCGGAGGAGAATTTGAGTTAATGGATTCTCTCATTAAAGAAGCGCGCATTCCAAAAGAAGAGGCTTTACACGCTTTAATTAACTGGGTAAAGTCCGAAAAAACGCCTGATAAGCTGATCTCGAAATTAAAGAGTTTTCTTACCATTTTTTCTGCAGAAGAAAAATGTTATCTATTTAAACATTTAATTAATCATGCCGATAATTTCCTCTTTTTAGATTGCTTGTTAGCAGGCTGTAAAGGGGAAGAAAAAGATGACGAGGGCAACACGC
This sequence comes from Candidatus Protochlamydia phocaeensis, assembly GCF_001545115.1. Classification (NCBI taxonomy): domain Bacteria; kingdom Pseudomonadati; phylum Chlamydiota; class Chlamydiia; order Parachlamydiales; family Parachlamydiaceae; genus Candidatus Protochlamydia; species Candidatus Protochlamydia phocaeensis. The sequence goes on along the minus strand of NZ_FCNU01000028.1, from coordinate 169,484 downwards.
TTGCCATGCTTTTTATCACCTTTTTCATTGCATCCTCTGTTAAGCCTTTAAACTATGGCTATGCCACCTTGTGGGAAAAACTAGAAAAGCTTCCTTCCTTTAGGCAAACATTAGAGCACGAAAATCAAACGGGAGAATCCGCCCACTCCTTAGCCAGCCACTTAAATAATCAATGGCTATTATCCCGGTTAAGCAAAGACGCTTCTCCTGAAATAGAAGATGAAGAAGATTTTGATGGGTTGATTGAGCCTTTCAATGTAAACGATTTTTTTGCCGCTTACCTTGAATGTCCGCGCTAATGCTCCATTTAGGCTAGATTTCGCAATCGCTATCTAGCCTTCCTAAGCGATGTTGCGGCCGAATTAGGAGTAAAAATAATCCATTTCTTCATTTTTCTTGGGGCCGATCACGCGCCAACTTAGGCACAAGTTATGGTTGCCTAAGTAAAAATACCCTTCATATTTATCTTCAGCGCATAGATGAGCCTTAACAGATACCAAAGACGCCCTGCCTGAAGGAACCAAATGGAAGAGAAAAACTGGACGATCTCTCCCCTTTCTGAGATGCTCCAAGGAAATCATTTCGCCTTGCTGATCCAACGTCCAGCGGAAGGCGTTACTAAAATTAAAGACTTCTCTTCTTTTGTTCTGCCAGCTCCCTTTTTCATTAAAAATCAAGGCGCATGCCCCCTCTCTAGTAATGGAAACACTCCCTGCTCCTTGTCCATTCCACCCATCCGCATGCTGAGAATGCGTTCTTGCCTGAAAAGTCAATTGATTGACTAGGGAAAGCCTTTTCCAAAATGCCAATAGGATTTGCTGACCGGCCAAATTTACCCTCTCTTATGCTTGGTTAAAACATGAAATGTTGAAGGCATTCTAAATGGTTTAGAAAAATCAAAGCTCTTTATGCAGCATAAAAAGATGAAATAGAAGAAGTTTAAATTAAATGCCAGATCAGATAAAGCAATTTTTTCCCTTTACTAGTCACCCGAGATGGCAGTGATTTTAGCCAGCCTCTCGGCTTGGGGAGCCAATTGCTGGGCTATGTTGATTGCTGAGACAATGGCGCTCTCATGCGAGTCATTGTCATGCGTATAATTTCCGGCAAACCACAGATTTTGCTCTCCCTGAACCATTCCAAGAGCTTTCTGGACTTGAAAGTAATTTAAGTCTGCTAGAGGATGCTCATAATAGGCAAGAGCGTATAAGGGGTCAGGAAGAGGGCCTTCCTTATCCTGGGAAGGACGCACATCATAAGTGATCCAGGATTTAAAAATTGGATTGGAGGGGCTCAGCCATTTCTTATAGACCGTTGTCGCACTATTTTGGCCATCATATCTTACATTGACAACTCGCCAATCTTGCTCTGAATCAGGCATAAAGCGCTTGTCTCCATGAATAGCGATGGTCGTATCGAAATACTTGATGCGCCCAAGAATAGAGCGGATATATAAGGCTTCCGGAATATGGGCTAAAAGCTGTGAAGCCTGTTTGGCATTGGTTGCAATGACAAGATGATCAAATTGCGAGCTTGTTCCATCCTTTTCCAAGATCGTGTATAAGCCGCCCTCATAGGTAATCTTTGCAATTTTTGCGCCCAGCTTGACTTGCGTCCCCTCAAGCTGCGAAGCGAGAGACTGAATATATCTTTGCGTGCCTCCGGCAATTTCAATCCAAGTATAATGTTTAGTCTCCTTGCCTTCTACTACATATTTCATGGCATTATAGGCGGCAAATTTTTTCATATCTTCCTTGCTTACTCCCCACCCGGCAGCCAAGAAAGGATAGAGAAATTCCTCCTTAAAATTTTGTGTCAGCAATAAAGGAGAGAGGAAATCTTCGAGGGCAATCCCTACATCTTGAACGGCAAGCAAAGATTTTCCCTTTTCAAGCAAGTACTCAAATTCCAGCATCGTGAAGATATCATGGGGCGAAAGGGAATGCCATTCGATTTGGCCATCGTGAATGGGAGGAAGCAGCAGCACATCGCTTCCATCCGTCCGGTAAAAAGAAGTTGTTAGCGTGTATTCATGCAAAGGGACATTCAAAATATTTTTCAATAAGTTGTAAAAGTAGGGAAAGTGGGCAGGAGAGATAAATTCAAAGCCGGCTTCAATGGGAACTAAAGTTCCATTGACATTGATCTCAATAGAATTGGCGTGGCCGCCCAAGCGCTCTTGCGCTTCAAATAAAGTCACGGCATGCTCTTGATCTAAAAGCCAGGCCGTTGTCAGTCCGGCTCCCCCCGCTCCAATAACAGCGATGCGTTGTTTCTCCGCATAAAGCCCCGCGTAGAACCACAAGAAAATAACGCAAATGAACCAGAGAGAAAGCTGTTTACGCATTATCCTGCTATTCTCCCCTTACCTTATGGCTTTAAAACTACTTTGAGACAATCGTCTTTCTTTTCACAGAAAATATCATAAGCATAGGGCGCTTGTTCCAAAGGAAGCGTATGCGTAATGATATCATCTAAAACGACTTTCTTATCCTTGACAAGCTGTAATAATTCATCAATATAGCGTTGTACAGGAGCTTGGCTCATGCGCAAAGACAAGCCTTTATCAAAAATTTGTCCGAGAGGAAAGTTAGCATAGTTTGTTCCATAGACGCCGACAATGGAAACCACTCCCCCGCGGCGGACAGCGCTGCAACAGTAGTCGATCACTTTAATAGTCCCCGCTTGCATATGCAGCATATTGGATGCTTTTTCTAACCAGTTCCGATTAGCCTCCATTCCTACAGCATCTACACACACATCTGCCCCTCTTCCTTCTGTCATATCACGGATGGCTTCAATGACATTGACTTCACTAATATTCAATGTCTCAGATTTAGCTGTTTTACGCGCAATCTCCAAACGATAGTCGAGCAGATCGATTCCAATTACTCTCTTTGCCCCTCTTAGCCAAGCTGATTTCTGTGCCATAATCCCGACAGGCCCGCAGCCGAAAACGGCAACTGTCTCTCCTCCTTTCAATTCCGCCCAGTCAATAGCCGCCCATCCTGTAGGAAAAATATCCGTTAAGAAAAGGACTTCTTCATCTTTTAAATCGCTTTCAATCTTTCGCGGCCCAAAGTTAGCATAGGGCACGCGGACATATTCCGCTTGGCCCCCTTCATAGCCTCCGTATAAATCCGTATAACCAAAAAGGGCGGCGCCTTTTTCTTTCAACAGTCCCCCTTCCGGCCCATAATTGCTATTGGAATTTTCGCAATGGACACTCAGGCCTTTATTGCAAAAAAAACAATGCCCACAAGCAATAGGAAACGGAACGACCACTCGATCGCCTTTCTTAAGGTGATTAACCTCCGCTCCTACTTCTTCTACAATTCCCATAAATTCATGGCCTAAGACCATGTCTCGTTTTTGAGGAAAAAATCCATTATAGATATGAAGATCCGATCCGCAAATGGCAGTAGAGGTGACCTTTAAAATGAGATCTGTTCCTTTTTGAATAGTTGGATCCGGAACTTGATCGACTTGAACTTTTTTAGGATGATGAAATACAAGCGCTCTCATACCATTCCCCCTTTTTTAGCAGATGTATACCTTATTGAGATATGTATCAATAAAATATTTTAATTTAAGAAGACGATAAGAGTCCGCTCTTAGAGGATTTTTTAACAAACTGATTTTGAGTATTTCGCTTAGAAAAAATTCGAATAAAGTTCAGCGGTTAATTGGCGATTCGCCCTAAATCCAATTCTAGTCCATCGTATCCAATGATCGCCTTCATGTCTTTTTCTTGCGCTAAAGTGCTTAGCGCCTGGCGGGAAGCTTTTGTATCTTTATAAAACCAAGCTCCAAAATGGAGAAAGAGAATTTGCTTGGTATAGGGTTTAAACAAGTCCAATAAATTAGGGATGCCTGTATGACCGTACAGTGCGCCGGTTTCCTTATCTTTTCTTATCATTCCTCCTTTGCGCATGAAGCTCGCTTCCGTAATGACTAAATCTAAATGGTCGAAAAGAGAATGATACGCTTTATCGATCCAAACAAGATCGCCCGTATATAACAGGGCAAGCGCCCCTTTTTTGACAAGATAGCCTTGCGATTTGACGCGCTTACTATGATGAGTAGGAATGGGAATAATTGAGTAAGGTCCCACCTGGATAGGCTGGTCAATCAGGCGAATGACAGAGCTAGCCTGTTCGTTTTCCGGCTTTTCGGGAGCATAAATTTGTGCGTCTGTTGAAGGCGTTTCTTCTTGTCCCCAGCGCACAAAATAAGCATGGTCGGGATGCAAATGCGTAATAAAGATCCAGCGCGGATGCAAAGCGAGAAAGCTTTTTTCTCCTATATCTAAAAGAAGCTCGTCATCTATCAGCACGCCGCTATGCTTGGCGTGATAGGGAAGGGATTCCTCAATCTCGCCGCGCGTTCCTAAGATCTTTAGTTTCATGAATGAGCAATTTGCCTTTACCAAAGAGCGATTGCAATAGTAATGGCTTGAACCAGCAAAAGAGAGAAGATCAAAAGTTCGCTTTTATAGGTTCGATAAAAATAGCTAAAGTTGGCAATTCGGCTATTGGCAACTTCATATAAATTCTCACAAACTTTTAGGCTCTCTTCTATCCAATCTAAGCGTAAAGAGATTTCTTCTTGTTCTTTAAGTGCATTGAAAAGAATCTTAACTGTTTTACTTAACCCTGGATTGGGAAATTCCAACCTTTTTTTAAGCTGCAAGTAGTGAAGGCGGCGCAGGGCATTGACTTTCGCGCGATCATTGGCGTGCTGCCAAGACTTGAGAGGAGCACCCTTTACATCTTCTAATAGAACGACATCGGATTTAGCGAGTCCCAAATCGGTTTCAACTTCTGTCTCCAATTTAGAGAGCCTGCGGAATAGCGACATGAAGCCGGCTAGGCCTATAATGATTTCTTCTCCTCTGAATTGCTGGAGCGGTCCAATGATCAATGCTCGTCTAAGCTGATAGTAGATTTGTAAATGGCCTATCTTTAACCAATTAAGAGTGCTATGAGGAGCTTTGGCATTCTTTATCCATTCTATCGCTTCTTGAGGCAGGTGCTCCTCGTTTTCCGCTAACAACACATCAAATATTTCCTCTTCAGAATAGGTGGGATCAAAATTAAAAAAATCTTCAAGATTCAAATCTTCCAACGCGCCTACTGTAACATTATCTTTAGGATCCAAGGAAGAGGCATGTCCGGATTTTTCCTGGATCATGCGCACGCGATAACTTTGGACTTTATTTTGGTTCTCAATTAATGAGGATGTCATTGCTTTGCCTCCTCTTAAAGTAAGGGGTTATTTCAAAATCAATCATTGCCGCATTGAAAAAAATCGAGTTCAAATAATCAAAGGCAAATTTCCGTTAGGATTCAAATGCGACGACATTCTTTTATTTTGTCACCTCTTTAAAAAAACTGCACTATTTTACTTATGCTCCTGAGGTAGGTATTAAAAAACTGAAGCATTTCTTTTAATCCCTTTATTAAAAATTCCTATAATTTTATTAGATCATTCTGCTATTGGTGCAGGGAATTTATAAATTTATAGGCAAGGGAATAGATATGGTCTCAGATCGTCTCCTTATCAATAAGCAAACGCAATACTTTCGTCAATTCATCGGCCCTCTCTTTCTTATTCTAGTTTGCCCGCCCGCCGTATTTGCCTTTTGGTATACCAATGTCTTTCTAGACGGTTCTTTTCTTAGATTCGGGCAATTTGTGACAGAGCAGGGCTTATGGAAAACTTTTTCTACGATCTGGTTTCCCTACTTTTTTGGAACGCCTGAAGCCTGGAAAATTTTAGGCGTTTTTGCCGGTTTTGAATTAGCTTTAATGCGCCTCTTACCGGGCAAGCGTTATGAAGGCCCTATCACACCAGCGGGAAATATTCCCCTCTACCGTGCAAATGGGTTACCGGCCTTTGCCATAACACTTTTTATGTTCATCACATGCTCTTTTTACTTAAAGCTCTTCTCTCCTACGATTATCTATGATCACTTTGGAGGTCTTTTAGGAGCATTAAATATTTTCAGCCTTTTCTTTTGTTTGTTCCTATGGATGAAAGGCCATTTTTTTCCTTCAAGCAGTGATGTTGGAGGATCCGGCAACTTTATTTTCGACTATTATTGGGGAATGGAGCTCTATCCGCGGATCTTTGGCTGGGATGTCAAGATGTTCACCAATTGCCGCTTTGCCATGATGGGATGGCCTTTAATTATTTTATCTTTTGCTTCTAAACAGCAAGAGCTATACGGGTTGAGCGACTCCATGGTCGTTTCCATTGCACTTCAATTGATTTATATCACCAAATTTTTCATTTGGGAAACAGGATATCTGAGATCTTTGGATATCATGCATGACCGAGCAGGCTATTATATTTGCTGGGGATGCTTGGTATGGGTGCCCGGCATCTACACCTCTCCAACCCTCTATTTGGTCAATCATCCTGTTCATTTAGGCCCTGTTTTAGCTAGCCTGATTTTCGGCGTAGGAGCTGCCAGCATTTTAATCAACTATTGGGCGGATAGGCAAAGGCAGATCGTGCGTGCAAGCGCCGGTCAATGTACAATTTGGGGAAAGCCTCCTCTTCTTACGGTTGCCCGTTATACGACAGAAAGGGGCGAACGCAAACAAAATGTCCTCCTTGCTTCTGGCTGGTGGGGTCTCTCGCGCCATTTCCACTATATACCGGAAATAGTAGGCGCCTTTTGTTGGACTGTTCCAGCCCTTTTTCATCACTTTTTGCCTTATTTCTATGTCCTCTTTTTGACTATTTTACTGGCAGAAAGAGCCTTCAGAGACGATAGGCGCTGTGCCAAGAAATATGGCGATGATTGGCAAGCGTATTGCCAAAAAGTACCCTATAAAATTATCCCCTATGTCATTTAAAAGCAGGTCTACGGTACGAACAATCTTTTGCAGCAAAGGCATTGAAGCAAACCTCAAACCTAAATAATAAAGCAGCCTCTCTTCTTTAATGGCAGGAAGGACGCTCAAAAAATGAAGGGAGCTAAGATGGCAAAAGTCATAGAGCAAATGATAGGCTATTTGAAATTAAACTAGTTACTATCAACCCGAGGGTGGAGTTTTTGTCTTTCGACTGCGTCAAAGCCTCGGAGATAAACAAATGTTTAAAGGGCAATAAAACTCCAAACTCAGGTTATTAATCTCGTGAATGATCAAGCAATTACGTTAAAGCTTTATAACACCTTAATTTGATATTTTAGTTAAGTTATTCACAATAACACTTTTTAAATAATAAACTTTAACTTTTAAAAGAAAACAATAATTCAAACTCCGCTTTCTGTTCAGCCTCTTTTCCTATACAGGAGTTCTACTCAATGATGTGAGGAACAGACCAAGCAGGCCGGATGACTTTTGTTATTAGGATCAATCCTCATAGGCACTCTTTTTACCTTTTCCCCACTAAATCTGCATTCAATCACTCATCTTTTGCAATTCAGATCAATCAAACGCCCATTCAAATGCAAAAAGTTACTAAGCATGCTAATTTGATCCAATTTAGATCCTTTACGTCCTAACTTCTCTAGCCTTAAGACTTCGCGCATTCTAGCAGGAAGGCAATTGCTAATTGTCAAATGCGCCCGTTTGCTTTGGCTGCCTTCTTCTTAATCCAAGTGTTCGATTGCCTTTTTTATTCCAGACCCTTTATACTTACCGTTCTTTATCATTCGGCAGAAAATCAAAAATTTTATTTAAATATTTTATGCAAACTTCCCCTTCACCCATTCAGTCTCTTTCTTTTGATGAAAATAAAGCTTCTCCTACACCTATGATGGTGCAATGGCATGCTTGCAAAAAAATGGCGCCCGATGCCGTGCTTCTCTTCCGCATGGGAGATTTTTATGAAGCTTTTTATGAAGATGCCCATTTACTGGCAAAAGAGTTGGATTTGACTTTGACGCGCCGGCAAGACATTCCCATGAGCGGCGTGCCCTTTCATACTAGCGAAACCTACATCGATAAGCTTGTTGCCAAAGGCTTCCGCGTCGCTGTCGCTGAACAAGTTGAAGATCCTAAGAAAGCCAAGGGATTGGTCAAACGGGAAATTGTCCGGGTCGTTACTCCAGGCACTGTCATCAATTCAAATTTATTATCTGACAAAAACAATAATTTCTTTGCAGCTCTGCATCGTACGGGCCAAGTCTTTGGATTGGCCTTTTTAGATCTGACGACTGGAGAATTCTGCGTCAGTGAATTTATGCATGAAAGGGATCTTTTGAACGAGCTTTATCGTTTGCATCCTGCCGAATTTCTCACTTCGCAAAAATTTAAAGAAAAATACGGTAGCTTATTTGACGAGATTCATCAAACCTATGCCTTTTTGCTCAATACGCAAGAAGACTGGCATTTTGAGCATCAAACAGCTTATGATTTCTTGGTTCAACACTTTCAAGTCCATTCTTTGGATGGATTCGGCTTGAATGGAATGGTGGCAGCCATCAATGCGGCCGGAGCGCTTCTGCGTTATCTCAAAGATGCGCTGTGCCTGCCGATTGAGCACATCCAAGATATGCGCCCTTATTCCACCTCTCAATTCTTGCTGTTAGACCGCATGACACAACGCAATCTGGAATTGACGCATTCGCTGCAAGACGGCAGCCGCCGCAATACCCTGCTTGGAGTCCTCGACCAAACAGCCACTCCCATGGGTGCACGTCTCCTGCAGCATTGGGTCAAGCAGCCTCTTTTGAGCGTAGAGGAAATTCGTCACAGGCAAAATGGCATCCAGGCCTTTTTAGACCACGAAGACCGCCTCTATCAGTTTAGGGAAAGGCTCATCCATATTCGCGACTTGGAACGCCTAATGATGAAAGTCAGCGCCGGGTATGCGACTCCGCGCGACCTTGTGGCTTTACATCATTCTTTCCAACCCATCCAAGAGATCAAAGCCCTTTTGGCTTCGCTTCCTTCATCTTGGATTCAAAGCGAGGCTAACAAGTTGGATCCATTGCCCCATATGAACCAACTCATTGCTCAAGCTCTTGTAGACGAGCCGCCATTAAGATTAGGAGAGGGAAAGACTTTTCGAGACGGCTATCACCGCGAATTGGACGAGCTTCGCGAAATCAGCCGTGACAGTAAAGCGTGGATGGCTCGCTATCAAACGCAAATTCGCGAAGAAACGGGAATTAAGACTTTAAAAGTCGGATTTAACAAGATGTTCGGCTACTATATTGAAGTGAGCCGCGGGCAATCAGAAAAAATGCCGGCCACTTTTATTCGTCGTCAAACGCTTGTCAATGCTGAACGCTATATCACACCCGAACTAAAAGACTATGAAAGCAAAGTTTTGACTGCCGAAGAACGGATCGAGTCAATTGAAAGCGAATTATTCCATCAATTAAGAGCAGATATTTCCCACTATACCCAAGCCGTCCTAAGCATCGCTCAAGCCTTAGCGCGGCTAGATTGCTTAAGCACTTTAGCGGAAGTTGCGCAAAAGATGCATTACACCTGTCCAAAAGTGGATGAAGGCTTTGCATTGGACATCGAAGAAGGACGCCATCCCGTCATCGAGGCGGCATGCATGCGGGAAAAATTTGTTCCGAATGATACCCATTTAGATGACCAGCATAGCAGGCTTCTGCTTATTACCGGCCCAAACATGGCCGGAAAATCCACTTATCTGCGCCAAGTTGCCCTCATCGTTATTTTGGCTCAGATGGGCTCCTTTGTGCCTGCCAAGCGGGCCCATATCGGGCTTGTCGACAAAGTCTTCACCCGCATTGGAGCAAGCGATGACTTATCCCGAGGACAGTCCACCTTCATGGTCGAGATGAGCGAAACGGCCAACATCCTCAACAATGTCACATCCCGCTCCCTTGTCATCTTGGATGAGATCGGCCGCGGCACAAGCACTTACGACGGCATTTCGATCGCCTGGTCGGTAGCCGAATACTTGCTCACTACAGAAAACCGCATGGCCAAAACGCTATTTGCCACTCATTACTGGGAGCTTACCAAATTGGAAGAAAAAGTTCCGGGAGCAGTGAACTATAATGTTGCCGTGCATGAGGCTGAAGACCATATCACCTTCCTGCGCAAAATTGTCAAAGGTGGAACGGATAAAAGCTATGGCATCCACGTTGCACGTCTTGCAGGCCTTCCCTCAGCAGTCATCCAACGTGCAAAGGATATTTTAGAGCATTTAGAAGAAAATGCCAATCGCAAGAGCGCTTTCGAGCCTTCTCGAATCAAGCGCCCGGCTTCGGCCAAATTAAAAGTCCCTCAAACAGATTTTCAGCTGTCTCTATTTGAGGGCTAATCGCCAATCATCCGCCCAGATATGAATTTTTGGCGGATGGTTTTTAAATGTTCTCTGCCTTTATTAGCCCTCACAGGCCCTTTCAGTAAAGGAAACCCTCATTTTCTCATTCTAGCTAGGTTTTAAAACGCATTTCCCTTCGCCATGCGCTTTTAAAATTAAAAACAAACAAAGCGCGGCAAAATTCAAAATAAATCGCGGTCTGGGATAGCCTAAAAGATGAATTTCACCAAAAAAAAGTCCTCAAACAATTTTAAGCAGGAATTTACCTCACCCATTCAAGAATTGGTTCAAAAAGAGATCTTTTGCAAAAAATTTAAAAAAAATTATTTTTCATATTAATCGTTAATAATCAATAAGTTAAAAATTTAAAATTTTAAATTTTGCCACCGAAAAAACATGGTTAAAAAATTTTTTATTGACAACGATATCGGCAACAGGGAATAGATAGTTACGTGTAAATTAAACACATAATCGTTTCAGTGTTATGGGTCTAAAGCGGCAAAGTCAGCTTACTTTAGGGACATGCGACGATTAAAATATTTTAAGGAGAAAATCATGGATAAGAAACAACAACAGCCACAAAAACAAAATCCAACTCAGCAAAAACAACCACAGCAAAAACCAAATCAATCTTCTACAAAGAATCCCACACAAAAGAAAGGCCAATTCTAATTGGCTAGTTCTTGCTGATAGAAAGGAACTCTTAAGAGTTTTACTTCAGTCAACTGCACGGCCTTTTGGCCGTGCGGCCGTCCAATCTGCTCATAAACATTTCATTTTGCCCTTGCAAATCAGTGAATTTAGTAGAAATGATTAAGGATATCTTTTGTCTATAAAAGATTTTGCGATCATTCTTCACACTTTTCTATTTAGTTTTTTCTCATTCTTGTGGTATATTCAACGCAAATGGAAGACGGTTGAGGACAGTGTTAACACAAATCCAAGAGCCGGACCAACATTTCAATGCGTATTATCAAGATAATTCGCTACTCGTTCAATTTGTAGTTGCCGAATTTGTCTGTACGCATCAATTGATTTGCCAAATTAAATATTTGGCTGATAGTTGTTTGCTTTCCATTGATTTATTTGAAGATTCGCTTCATTCTTTCTTTCAATTCTTTAGCCAGTTATTAGGCCAGCCTTCCCGCCATGATCCTTTATTTATTTCCGGATGGACAAAAGGGCCTTTGACAAAGTTAAAAGATTATTGCGAGCAGTTTTCTTATAACCAATCGAATTTGGACCATTTACATCTAACGTTGCATAGCCATGTCCATCGGGCTTGGTTAAAAGCCATGTATTATTTGGAATTTATTCATTCGCTTAAAACCTGTAAACCTTCGCAAAATCCGACCGCTTTGTTATCTCATTTACGCCGTACGATTAACAGCTTGCACAGTTGTCTAAATAGCATGACTAAGCAAATACCACGCGTGGTCAATTTATATGTAGATAATGAAAACGTTCTTTTCTTTTTACTACGCAAGCAAAAGCAACTAGCAACGATTTATGGAATAGAAGGGACGGCAAAATTCTTTAAAGCGTTGGCGAAGAAACAAGCTACTCATCAGCTTTTATCTGATCGGTATAAATTAAGAGGGTTTGACCATCTTTTAGATAAAATTAATCGGGAATTAGTGAATTAATATGACATCTTTAAAGCATCGTTATCAAGAGCTTGTCGCTTTAACTCAAATTTTCCTGCTAAGAGAGCATCCCCTTAAAGATAAGCCTTTCTGTTTAGCAGCTCCTTCGAATCATTCTTTTTTCCAAGCAGGAATGAAGCGATCCCTTTCTTCTGCCCCTTATTCTAAAGATTCGCCACCTCCTCAACCCATTGCTTTAAATCGCCCGCTGCCTGGCCGTCAGCCGGCAGTACAGTCGCCTTCACCCGACCCTCAACCACAACCAGGACCGATTCTGCCTTCTCCCGATCCTCTTCCGCCTGTTAACCCTCCTGAGCATCCTTTTCCAGATCCCCTTCCACCCACTACGCCTCCGCAGTCGCCTTCGCCAGACCCCCAGCCTCCGCAAATTGTGCGCGACAAAAGGCCCTTGCAATTAGAGCCGTTATCTGCAACTTCTTTTCCAACTTTAGATCTAAGCTTCAAGCAAACATTAAGAGAGCTTTTTCCTCATTATCCTCTCTGTGACAACATTCCAGATGATAAGATTGCAAAAAAGGTTAAAAATGCTTGGTACCAAGAAAAAGTCATTCCTCCGATTATCATTTTATCTTTCAACGATCAAGACAAGCATTTGACTTTTTTAAAAAATGTGGCTCAAGCGATCAGTCTACGGCTAGCTCCGGCACGTGTTTTATCGGGAGTTCAGCTAGAAAAAGAGAAGCAATGGGAAACTATTTTAAGAGAGCCGCATTTGCGATTAGTGATTGCTAGCGATTATGGCTTATATCTGCAGCCAGGCTTAATGAAGCATTACCGAGAAGTGCCCAAGCAAGCTAAGCATTTTTTACATCAAACCCCTTTATTGCTCCTTTCCGATTTGAATCTCTATCTCAAAGACCCTCAATTAAAAGCTCTTCTTTGGCGCGCCATTTGCAAGGAATTCACCCTTCCTCACGATTCCCATACCCCTCCTGCCGGCTTTTCAAATTCCTAAACGATCCCATAAAGATGAAATTATACGCATGTGAGCCTCATATTTAATTATGGAAAATTTTGCAACTTTTGCCTCTGTGATTTTAGATGTATCGGTCGATAAAACGCTTGATTATGGCATCCCTTCGCCCATGCGCGGCCAAGCGCAGTGCGGAGCGCGCGTTGAAGTACCGGTCAGGGGACATTTGCGGACAGGATATATTTTAGATATTAAAGACACCTCCTCTTTCTCTCATGTTAAACCTATCAACCGGATCCTCTCAGACATTCCTTTAATTTCCAAAGATCTTTTTGAATTGGCGCTTTGGGTTTCCCGCTATTATTGCGCTCCGCTTCGCAATATTTTCCGCATGATCCTTCCGCCCGGCGTCAGGAAGGGAATGGCGCACAAAGAACAGCTTTTTGTCATGCGCGGCAAAACACGGGAGGAATTAAGGCAGCTTTGTACAGAACTGAGGTCAAAAAAGCCTGCGCAGGCAATCATCTTGGAAGCCATGCTAAAAGTTAAAAAGGGAATTCTGCTTTCAAAATTGCTGGAAGAAACAAAAGGCTCGCGCAGCACAGTCAATACGCTGGCCAAGCAAGGCTTATTGATTGTTGATACGGTAAAAATCGACCGCTCCCCTCTTGTCAACGAAGAATACTTTATGACTAAGCCGAAAGCATTGAATGCCGATCAAGCGGATGCATTAAATAAGATTGTACAAAGCCTGTCCGCGCACAAATTTGAAACGCATCTTCTCTTTGGAGTGACAGGAAGCGGCAAGACTGAAGTCTATCTGCAGGCCATCGATAAAGCTTTAAGCGAAGGAAAGGGCACAATCATGCTTGTCCCCGAAATTTCCTTAACAGCTCAGACCATCGAGCGCTTCCGCAGCCGCTTCCCTGAAAAAATTGCTATTTTGCACCACCGCCTCAGCCAAGGAGAGCGCCGGGACGAGTGGCACCAAATTCGCTCAGGCAAAGCGAAAATTGTTATCGGCGCCCGCTCGGCCATTTTCAGCCCAGTTTGCGACCTAGGGCTGATCATCGTTGATGAAGAACATGAACAATCCTATAAACAAAATGATTTAGCTCCTTGCTATCAGGCCCGCGATGTTGCCGTCATGCGCGGCAAGCTGGCCCAATGCACGGTCGTTTTAGGCAGTGCCACTCCAAGCTTGGAAAGCTACTATAATGCCCAAAAAGGAAAGTACACCTTGAGCGTGCTCCATCAGCGCGCCGATATAGCTACCCTTCCCGATGTCACAATTGTGGACATGAAAAAAGAATTCGACAAAGCCAAAGGATTTACCAACTTCTCGGACCTCTTGCTAAGTGGAATTGAAAAGCGGCATAAACAAGGAGAGCAAACCATTCTCTTTCTCAACCGGAGAGGCTATCACACCATTTTGTTATGCCAAGACTGCTCCCAAACAGTTAAATGCCAGCATTGCGATGTTCCGCTTACCTTTCATTTGGGAACTAACCTGCTCGCTTGCCATCTTTGCGGCTATCAACTTGCCCCTCCGCCTAAAGATTGCCCAGCCTGCCGCAGCCCAAAGCCTTTAAAGTTCCGCGGCGCCGGTACCGAACAAATTGAAAGGGCCTTGCATGCGATCTTCCCTTCTATCCGCACACTGCGAGTCGATGCCGATACAACTAAGCACAAGGGAAGCCATCAAAAGCTTTTGCGTGATTTCGGAACAGGAAAAGCCGATGTCCTTATCGGCACGCAAATGATTGCCAAAGGACTGCATTTTCCAGAAGTCACGTTAGTGGGCGTTCTCAATAGCGATGCCGCTTTGAATATTCCCGATTTTCGGGCCTCTGAGACAGTTTTCCAACTGATTACGCAAGTCGCAGGGCGATCGGGACGAGGCATTATGCGCGGGGAGGTTATTATTCAAACCTCCTTACCGGATAATTCGACAATTCAATATGCTGCCAAGCAGGACTATGCGGGATTCTACCAAGAAGAAATTGGAATAAGAGAAATGTTCCACTATCCTCCCTTTATTCATATGGCAAAGCTCACCTTCAGCGGCCCGGATGCAGGACAGACCATGGAAACCGCGCAAATGATGCGCAGCAAGCTTATCGCCTGCTTGCCTGCCCATTTTGAATTTAATCCCGTCATTCCTTGCGGCTATGCGAAAGTCAAAGACTTATACCGTTATCAATTCTTGCTTCGCGGCCCTTCCATGTATCCGCTAAATGAAGCGCTTCAATCCGTTCAAGCAGCCTCTCCCTTGCCAAGGACCATCAACCTTTTTGTCGATGTCAATCCGTCCTCTACTTTTTTTTAATTGCCCCTGAATGAATTTGGCAAGGAAGCGGCCAATAAATGAAAAGCTCGATTTTGAACCTTAAATAAAAGCCAAAACCGAGCTTGAAATGATTCTTGCTTTCCCTGCGATCGGGCAGCCAAGGATTATTGAGACGCATTCTCTTTAAGCGTTTCAGCCAAAGAAGAGGCTTGATCTCCCTCTTTTTTCCCCTCTTCTATTGCCAACGTACCCCTCTCTATTGAAAGGGCAGCTGGAGAATTGTCCCCTTCAACTGAAATCCACTCTTCAAGAGCGTTTTCCACTTCTCTTTCCATTTCCTGCTTTTGCAAGAGCTGGAGTTGATCTAAAACCAACTTAGCCTCTTCCGGCTGGAAAATATAACCGGCGCGATTGACAAAAAGCCCATCTTCGCATGCGATCAGAGGCAAATTCATCGCGTCTTTCTCTTTAGGCATGTGCTTGGCAATGAGCGTAACCAAACTTTCGAGCTTCTCTTTGCGTTTTTCTGGCAAGTTGCGTGAAGGAAGTAACGACAAGGCTTGTTTAAATGCTTGCTCATCTTCTTTTGACATGCGCGTGCCGTTTGGATAAACGAGTTCTTGATTGTCCAAACGCTGAACAATGTAAGCATTAAAGAAAGCACGGATCTCTTCTTTGTTCATTTGATTGAGCTGTTCAATCAAAGCAGGATGGGAATCTGCTTGACCCATTAACAGGCTAAGTTTTTGCGTTTTGCTAGACGCTAAAAGAAACTCCCGTCGATCTAGCTCAACAAAAATTTTCTTCATTTCTTCCGGAGGAATAATCGTCCCCTTCGCTTTTCCCCCGACTTCGCGGCTCAGAAAATAGCAGCCATCAGTTGAACGGACAATATAATTTTTCCACTCCTGTTCGCCCTCTGGGAAAACCGTTGGCATGCGTTTAGGTGTAACATTTGTTTGTCCGATCGTCGCCGCGTCCTCTGAAGTCAGCTTTTCAATTGGCAGAAGAGAATGGCCCGCCAAGAGCTGAATCAATTTGTGGATTTCTTCTGTCTTAAAGCGTGGATTGACACGTCTTAATATGTTAATGCCATCCAAAAGGATTTTCTTATCTTCCGCCGTCCTTAATTGACCATCCGGAAACACAACCACTCCATCTTCCCGCTTGATGCGATAAGCTTTAGTCAGAGTCTTAAGCATATCCTTTGCTGAAGATTCAATTTCCTCTTCCGGCTTCTTATCTATCTCTTGATTCAACTGAATTAATTTGCACACCAAATCATATTCAGCAGCGCCTGTAAAGATATCTCGCATATCTTCTTCTGTAAGCAAGCGGCCAAACGCATCGCGCAAACGCCCGGTTTCCGCATCAACAGTAAAAAGCTGGTTGAGAGAAAGCACCTCCAATTGCTTGGCTTTTTCCGGACTCCCCAGCGTCCTTTGATAAGCAAAAGACACCAAGCTAACCAGAACGGGAAGCCCCACTTGGCCGGTTACACCGGTTAAAAGAGTAATATATGGTAATGCCTTAGGAGTAACGCTTAGCTTCAACGTTTCAGACAACGTCTTTTGTGTCGCCCCTGAGACTAATTGCTTCAGACCCGCTAAACTCCAAGTAGAGACAGGAACAATTTCTTGCTGGAAAAATTTACTGACGACTGTATCAATGGCCGAATTACTCCATTGTGACCCATAAGTAAGCGCTAAATGTTCTCCCACCATTTTGCCCGTTGATTGCGAAGTGGGAAAATAGGAATAAATGGAATTCCAAATCGAATTAGATTTTTCGTCCGTTTTATTATTATTTAGACATTGGGTAATTTTTTCCCCATATTGTCTTAAAATTGCCTGATTATTGGCAGTATATGTTGTACTAATCATTAATAATAACCTCTTAAAAGATATTAACTTTTTAAATTAAAAGATTATTATAAGAACAAATTAATTAAAGCTTATAAATTAAATAAAAAGTTTTCGTTAAACTAATTTTTAATTCACGTTAATTAATTAACAATAAATTTTAAAGGCAATCAATAAATAAATATAATTAAAAAACATAAATCAATAGTGCATTCACTGTTAATTCGAGTGTTTTATTAAGAAGATTTTTACTTGCATTTAAAATTTAAGAAATATTTTATATTTAATCAGATTTTATTAAAAATTAAATCAATTAAGTTATTTTATAAATTAACGAGAAATGTTTAATATTTTTTAAAGCAATTATTTAATTTAACATTTGACCAAACGATTGAAATTAAATATTGAAGATGTTAATCTATCGGGTCACTGAGAGGATTCGTCTGCCTATTTTTGAGAAGTCGGCTATTCCAAGCTTTCATAGATGCCGTCTCTGAGGGTGTATTAAACCGCTAATGACCTGGATTCGAGTTTTTTCCTCTAGGAAGCAAGCGTGCTTTCTAAGGAGAAAATAATCTCAAATGCACGCGATTATAAGTCATTTAACAGGCTCTCAGAGAGTGTATTAAGAACATTTATAAATTATCCCTCTCTTTATTTATTGATTAGTTAAGGAGCGAATTGGCTTTATGTTACCCATTTTAAAAAATCAAAAATCCGATGATAAAGGCGCACCTGTAGTTCCTGCCAGAGAAAATGAAGGCGCGTCCCATCCTCCCCTTCACTTTGATGGCAATAAAATTAATTTTATTAGCCTGGGCTGTCCGCGCAATTTAGTCGATAGTGAAGTGATGCTGGGAATTTTGCTTAAAGCCGGCTATGAAGTCGCTCCTACTTTGGAAGAGGCCGATTATATTGTCATCAATACATGTGGATTCTTAGAGGCTTCTCGCCAAGAATCGATGGACACGGTTCAAGATGTGCTTGCCCATCGCAAAAAAACTGCTAAATTGATTGTAACGGGATGCATGGTGCAGACACATAGCGACGCCCTTAAAGGGACGTTTCCTGGAATTGATTATCTATTAGGGTCAGGCGATGTAGAAGGCATCTTACAAGCGGTCCAATCGACCCAGAAAGGACAAATTGTCTCTTCGGCAAAAAGCTATTTAGAAGCAGGGGAAGTCCCCCGTCGCCTTTCTACTCCTAAGCATTATGCCTATTTGAAAATTGCCGAAGGCTGCCGCAAGCGCTGCGCTTATTGCATTATTCCAACAATTAAGGGACCTTTGAAGAGTAAAGGCAAAGAGCAGATCATGAAGGAATTCAACCTTTTGCTCAATCAGGGAGTCCAAGAAATTATTTTAATTGCTCAAGATCTTGGCGATTACGGCAAAGAAACAGGCTCTAAAAATCTTGCCGCCCTGCTCGATCTTTTAAAGACAATGCTGAGTGTGGATAAACCTTTTTGGCTGCGGCTATTATATCTTTATCCCGATGAAATTACAGACGAGCTTATTGCATTAATGAAAAGCGATGCGCGCATTTGTCCTTATTTGGACATGCCGATCCAGCATATCAACAATCAAATGTTAAAATCGATGCGGCGGATGACTTCTAAAGAAGACATCATTGCCATTATTACTAAATTGCGCCGTGAGATTCCGGATGTCTCTATTCGAACAAGCTTAATTGTTGGGTTTCCCGGAGAAACAGATGAACAATTTGAAGAGCTGGTCCAGTTTATTCAGGACTATCCTTTGGATAACGTCGGAATTTTTAAATTCTCGCGCGAACCCGGCTCTGCCGCTTATGACATGGCTAACCAAGTGTCGGATGAGGTTAAGGAAAAGCGTTACCACCGCTTGATGCAAGTGCAGAAAAAAGTGATCAAAAAGCATTTAAAGAAAATGGTCGGCAAGAAAATTCCGGTCATGGTCGAAGGTTATCACCCTGAGACTCAGCTTTTGATGGTGGGCAGGCATCGCGGTCAATGTCCGGACATTGATGGCCAAGTACTTATCAATGATGGACGCAAAGTCAAAAGTTTTGGTCAAATTTATACGGTAGAAATTACCGATTTTTCCGATTACGATTTAGTCGGACGCGTGCTCTAGTTACCAAGAATCGTTAATTCTCATCTGTGAAGCATTTTTTTCACTTTAAAGCGCTTCTGCATTCAACATGCCGAAGCCTTTGAGTGAAATCGCCAAATGCGATATAACCAACCTCGTTAGAACGCAGGAGGAAGACAGATGAGAGTTAAGCAAGCGATCAAAGCATTGAAGGGATCTAGTCGCCAGACAAAGTTTTTTATTTTTATGTGGGCGCTTTATATGTTGGCCCTTATTTGGACGACGGTTCAAGCTTATGCTCGCCTAGAATATAGCAGAAGTGGTACACCACCCAAGTCCATTATTATTCAAACCCCTGAGACGAAGTAGTGACATCTATGACAAAAAAGCCTGATTATCATGAACACGAGGAATTTCAGAATCGCCTGCGCAAATTGACCGAAATTCGGCAATGCATTGATCCTTATCCTCCCAAATATACTCCTACCCATACAACCCAACAACTGCACCGGGAATATGATCAAGCGCAAGTAGGGCATAGCGAGGATGCAGCAGCAGGCACAACTGCACCTGTTTGTTTGGCCGGCCGCCTTGTGCTTTTCCGCTCAATGGGAAAAAATGCGTTTGCCCATCTGCAAGATGAAACAGGCCGCATCCAAATCATGTTTAACCGCGACCAAACACAGCTGACTGGCTATCCCTCCAATCCCAGCGAAGCAGCTGAGTGCGAATCGTCTGCCTATAAATTCATCGAAAAAAAAATTGACCTTGGCGATATCATTGGAATTGAAGGGCATCTTTTCCATACCCACAAGGGAGAGTTAACCGTTTTTGTCAAGCAAGCGACCCTGCTATGCAAAACCCTGCTTCCCCTTGCCGACAAACATAGCGGCTTAGCGGATAAAGAGCTGCGCTATCGCAAACGTTGGCTGGATTTGATTTCGCATCTCGATGTGGCTCAACTTTTCCGCACGCGCAGCCAAATTCTCAAGCAAATCCGTTCTTATTTCGACGATAATCAGTTTTTGGAAGTTGAAACGCCTATTTTGCAGAGCATTTATGGCGGAGCTGAAGCACGCCCTTTTAAAACAGAGCTCCATGCCCTTGAGCAAGAAATGTTCATGCGCATCTCTTTAGAAATCCCTTTGAAGAAGCTCATTGTAGGCGGAATGAACCGCGTCTATGAAATGGGGCGTGTCTTCCGCAATGAAGGCATTGACCGCAACCACAATCCCGAATTTACCTTGCTGGAGGCCTATGCCGCGTATTGGGACTACAAGGACATGATGAGCTTTGTTGAAAATTTATTTGAAAAACTGGCAATCAGCTTATATGGGACGACTGTGGTTCCTTATACTCCGCATGAAGGGGCTGAAACGACTTATGTCGATATGAAGGCTCCTTGGATACGCCTCAGTATGAAAGATAGCATCAAGCAATATGGCAATGTAGATGTCGATCAGCTCTCCGACGAGGACATGCGCCGTATGCTAGAAGAAAGCGGCCATTGCGACCTTAAAAAATTAAAAGGTCTTAGCCGAGGGCTGCTCATTGCCGCTTTATTTGAAGTATTGGTCGAGCCTCACCTCACTCAGCCGCACCATATCTACGACCATCCGATTGAAACTACGCCTCTTTGCAAACCCCACCGCGATCCAAAGCTGCGCGAAGAGGGCATTGTGGAGCGCTTTGAAAGCTTCATTTTATCTCAAGAGGTCTGCAACTCCTATACCGAATTGAACGATCCCGAGATTCAGCGCAACCTGCTCGAGCTCCAGGCAGCTCGCCGCGACGCTGGCGATGAGGAGGCCAGTCCGCTCGATGAAGAGTTTATTGAAGCCATTTGCCAAGGCATGCCGCCCACAGGCGGAATTGGAATCGGCATTGACCGCCTGGTCATGATCCTGACCAATTCCCACTCCATCCGAGACGTCCTTTACTTCCCTTGGATGAAGCCTTTATAGTTGATTTTAATTCACAATAAATACTATCGTCTAAGAATCAAATCGACCGATTTGATTCTTAGACGATAGGTGAATAAAAATGATTACAGGTCTTCAACAAGGTTTTTTAAGTTACGCTAACCAAATTCCAAGGAACAGTTTAAGGACTGTCGGCCGCAGCGCTGTCTTTTCTTTCACAGCTTCTGTAATATTAGTTCATTTAAATCCTCAAGCAGGAGTAAATTTAGCTCGCCCTGTTGTAGCTGGTGTCACAGCTGCCCTCGCTGCAACCATTCATGCTCTGCTTATT
This sequence comes from Candidatus Protochlamydia phocaeensis, assembly GCF_001545115.1. Lineage (NCBI taxonomy): Bacteria > Pseudomonadati > Chlamydiota > Chlamydiia > Parachlamydiales > Parachlamydiaceae > Candidatus Protochlamydia > Candidatus Protochlamydia phocaeensis. The sequence goes on along the minus strand of NZ_FCNU01000028.1, from coordinate 148,155 downwards.
CCTGTATTCAATTACATTTTTAGTTCAGAATCGACGTGGTATAAAGAATTGCTAATCCCTGCATTCAGTTTAACAATAGCACATGTCGGCCTCAATTATGCCATCCCTTCCGCTAACATTAATTTAATCAATACCCTTTCTCCTTTTAAGCGGTTTATTATTTTGCCTAGCTCTATTATTAAAATAAATCTTCAAATTTTGTCCCGAATCCAGCCCTCAACCACACGTTTATTAACGCATCTGTGGGGAGAGGACTTAAATCTCATGTCTACACCTATCTATTTCACAGCCTAAATCCTCACCTTACGCACCAAGAGCAATATTTGGACTGAAGCCAGAGCCTCGCGATTCAAGGCTATTTCTGATAAAGGGTATAAATGCTTGTTGTCTGCAAAAGGCTGAGTATAGATAATCAGGGAAAAAGGAGATCGCTATGGATTTCTGGCAGCATCATGGAATTTTTTTTCTGATCTTTATCACTCTTTTCCCCCGCTTGACTATGCTATTCGCAGTATCTATCCCATTCGGGCTGCTTGCTTGGCTCGGCTGGATTTTTGCTCCCCATTTGACGGTTGCCATTTTGGCCACCCAATATTATTGGGAAACCAATCCCATCCTCTGCATCATTGCCTGGTTTGTGGCTTTTGCCGGAACAGGAGGCGAGGCGAAGATGGTTAGCGTGGGCGCACGGCGCAGGAACTGGTAGGGAATAAGATGGTTTTCCTTCAGACGAATGATCGCTTATTCTTCTGAAGGAAGACGCGTTGATTCTACAATTTTGCGCTCATAGTGGATTGAAATAGATTGGCGCATGCTCTGACATCCTGCATTCCATAACGGTCAGGATTACTTAGATGGAGCTGATAAAATAGTCCATGCGCTTTAAGCGATTGGATGCCTGCCTCTTTGCGATCTCCCTGATTAATTGAGTCCTGAGCAAATTTTAACCGAGAAGACGCTTCAAAATATTGGAATTCAGGATTGCTACCAGAAAATTTATTATACAAAGCCTCAGATGCCTTGTATCTTCGAGTAATTTCCTCTGGACTCGGTATAAATCTGCATTCAGGTGGGATAGTTAATGGATTAAAGCTCATCGTTTCTCCTTTAAAATTGATTGAATAAAAGCTGGGAGTTTTTCTTATTAACCTGCGTTTTGAGTTTATTTACCTTTTGGACTGCATTAAAGTCTCGAGGTAAGAAAAGGCAAAAAACTCAAAACTCAGGTGATTATCTCATTTTAGTCAATGTATAGCAGCCCTGCAGTTATCAGCTTGGCAAGAAAGATCAAGCTTTGGCAAAAGGCTACCTACCTCTCCGTCACACTCTTCACTAGCTTAATGCCATTTTCCGTAATGGAAATATCGACATTGCCATGTTTTTTAATAAAATTTGCTTTAGCCAATAAATTGCAAATAGTGTCGACTGCATTCTTCTGCAATCCGACTGCTGTTCCAATCACATAGCGATCCAAGGGATCCTCTATATCAGGCAGCTTGGAGGCCTCCTCGTAGAGGCGAATGATAAAACTCTCGTCTTTTGTTCTTGCACGATCAACCATACGTTTTTCTTCCACCTAAGTGTTAAGCTTTCTTTAACCGCGCGCCATGCGGGGTGTCTTCGATTAAATAGCCGCGCTGATGAATGAAATCGCGCAGCTCGTCAGCCAATTTCCAGTTCTTCTCTGCCCGCGCTTGCAAGCGTCTTGAGAAAGCCTCTTGCAGGTCGGCAGGAATCTCTTCTTCCCTTTTTTCAAAAGACAGGACGCCAAGCACATCGTTAAATCTCTTCATCAAGGCTAATGCCTGATCTGCCTCTACCCGGCTGACCTGCCCGGCATCGCAAAGGCCATTAACTTCGCGGACAAAATCAAAGATAGCTGCCAAAGCAGCCGAAATGTTAAGATCATCTGCCAATGATTCCGCAAATACTCTTAAGGCCTCCCGAATGAGCGCCTCCATACGGCCTCCCGGAGTATTTCCTTCTATTTCATACAGCCTTTGAATAAAATCATTCAGCCTCTGCAGGCTGCTTTTGACAGATTCCAATCCTTGAAAAGTAAAGTTCAGCTGAGTTTTATAGTGCGTCTGGAGAAGCAAATAGCGCACTTGTATTCCCGTAAAACCTTTATTGAGTAAGTCTCTTAACGTATAAAAGTTGCCTAGGCTTTTCGACATCTTCTTATTGTCGACAACCAGGTGTTCGGAATGCATCCAAAGCTTGGCAAAGATTTCCCCGGAGCAAGCTTCTGACTGTGCAATTTCATTTTCATGATGGGGAAACATATTGTCAATCCCCCCCACATGGATGTCGATGGTCTCGCCGAGCAGCTTCATGGCCATTGCCGAGCACTCCAAATGCCAGCCGGGCCTCCCCAGCCCAAAAGGACTGTCCCAGAAGATCTGTCCGTCTCTTTCAGGATCATAGCTTTTCCACAATACAAAGTCGGCCACGTGATCCTTTTCATATTCATCCGCAGCCACCCGTTCGGAAGCGCCGGCTTGTAAGTCCTCTAAATGGAGATGGGATAGGCAGCCATAGCGGGGAAATTTATTGATCGCATAGTAAATGCTTCCATCGCCTCCACGGTAGGCAATCCCTTTATTAAGCAGAATTTGAACCATGCGGATCATGTCGGGAATAAAATCCGTTGCAGCGGGATAGTATTCGGCAGGCTCGATATTGAGCGTTTTTAAATCCTCGAAAAAAGCTTCTTTATAAGGCTGAGTATACTCGTCCAACGTGATGCCTTTAGCAATCGCTCCCTTGATTGTTTTATCATCCACATCCGTCAAATTCATGACCTGCGTCATGGCAAATCCGAAGAATTTAATTGTGCGCCGCAAAAGGTCTTCGAAGACATAGGTGCGGAAGTTGCCGATATGGGCAAAATTATAGACAGTGGGCCCGCACGTATACATGCGCACATGCTTATCTTGAAGCGGGACAAGCGGCTCTTTCTGGCGGGAAGCGGTGTTAAAAAGCTTCAGCCGAATCTGGTTTAAATCAATTTGAGAATTCATAAGGTCATCGGTTTGTAAGTGGGTAGTTTTCATTCACGTCGCCTTTGATAGTTCATTGCTATTATTTAATGCCGATAGCTGGGTTTCTAAAGCGCGATAATTGATCTTGCCCGTCCCCATAATGGGAATTTCGGATAGCTGCTGTACGCGATAGACCTTGACAAGATTGCTAAAGCCCGCTTCTTTCAAAGATCGGTTTACTTCTTCAATAGAAGTCGTAAAACGGGTAAAGACAAAAATCTTTGTCTTTTCTCCGGCCTCTTCTTTAGCACAAACGGCCAGAACAGGCCCTTCTTCTTGGTGCAAACCTGCCTTCTGCCCAATCGTCGTTTGCAGCGCATCTTCAATAGCAGCCAGGCTGACCATTTCCCCTCCAACTTTGATAAAGCGCTTAAGCCTTCCGGATAAGATCAAGTTGCCTTGCGGATTTAGATAACCCAAATCGCCTGTGGAATACCATTGCTGGCCATTGATAAAAATAAAGGGGGTTGAAATTCCCTTATTCAGATAGCCGGAGAAAATATTCGGTCCCTTGGCCAAAATCAATCCTTGCTGCCCTTGGGGAATGGGTTGATGAGTATCTATGTTGACTATGCAAAGCTCGACATTTGGCATGGGCTGGCCAACTCCTAAAGCCGGATTGCCTTCCATATTTGCCGTCAAAACAGGCGAACACTCCGTAATGCCGTAGCCTTCTATTAGAAGGCAGTGTTCCAGTTGTTTGACCATGCCAAATAGTTCGGCAGGCGCTTTTTCAGCTCCGCTCACGCATAAACGCAGGCTCTTTAATTGCTCCGGTTGGGCATTCTTAAAAACGCCCTTTAAAAAGGTCGGAGCACCGCAAATAATGGTGGCCCCCCAACGCTCAATTGCTCGGGCCAGGCCTTTGCCATCGGTCGGATCGGCGTAATAAGCGACCCGCACACCGCACAGCAAGCACAGCAATCCGCTGATTGTGAATCCATAGGAGTGAAAAGGAGGCAGGATGCCCAGCAAAATATCGTCTTTATAAATATGGACAGCTTGTGCAACAGCGCGTTGATTGCTCAAGATATTCTCATGCGTTAAAGGAACGCCTTTTGGCATATTTTCCGTCCCGCTTGTGAACAATAAAACAGCTTTTGCATGCTTGTTCATATCTTGCACGTCAAAAAGCGATAGGATAGCTTTGGTGCTGCGCTTAGAGCGAAAGTAAGCGGTCAATTTATGTTTTAAAGAAAAATTGCGGCGCGCGTCTTCCAATGTGACAATGAGGTCTTCGATTCCATTCAAGTCCACGTTCTCTAATCGGTCTAAGAAAGCCCAAGAGGACAAGACAACTTGGACTTTAGATAAGGCACGGACCGTTTCAAGATGACGAGGGCCTACGGTCCAGTTAATCAACAAAGGAATTTTCCCAGCTAATTGGCAGGCCAGAATGGTAAAGTAGGCTGCTACGCTGGAAGGAAGCAAAATGCCAATATACTCTCCGGGCAAAGTGCGAATATAGTCGGCCAGGAGCAAGACACGGACTTTTGCCTGGTTATAGGTAATCACTCCTGCCCTGCCATCTCCACAAGCCACAGCCTTTCCCATGCGCTGGCAATTATTTAAAAACACTTCATGCAGGGTTTCCCCTTCCGGCAAAGTGGCATTTTCATGCGGAACAGATTGAAACCAATCGGTCAAATTTTCATGTTCTTCTTCCAGCTGCTCTCCAAAAGCAACCTGCTTGGCAGCCAATGCCATTACCTTTCCAACAGTCGTCAGTTCCCCTACTGGGACGCCAGCAACGTCAAAATTATCGTCTAAGAAAGCGATCAGCTCCGCATTATCCAATGAATCCAATCCGAGGTCCGCGCTTAAGCTCATGTCCGGTTTAATCTGGTCAGCCGGCATTTGCGTCATCTCGAACAGCTTGTGCTTAACTTTATCTTGAACCTCCAGCGGAATCTTATTTAAATCGATCTCGACGCTATATTCATCCAAAGATTTAATCTTGGGAAGCTCTTCTTTCCACATGCTATAAGAAACAAGATACAGGCTTTCTCCAGGCTCTTCTCCTGTTTGCGGGGTCAACCCATCCGGCCGGTTATACCATTTTTCCAAATAGCGGTTCATTTCTAAGCGTGAAGCCTGATAAGGAAAAGTGGAATCAGCAGGAACAAATTCAATCGTTACTTCGCGGCGAGGAGTAAAAAAAATGAGATTCTTTAAGGCAATCTTAATGCCTTGAAAAATCGTGGCAAACATCGGCGGGGTCTTTCCCGTTAGGGCGCGAGAGAAACTGCTTCCCCATAAGCCAGTTGTCCGCACTAGTACAACATTTGCTTCTGGAACAGCTTGAATGATGCGATGCACCCCGGATGCCCCAATGATTTCTTTAGCCTGGTGCTTGACCTTGCCTGCAGGATAAATCAGAAAATTTTCTTTTCTTTTTAAATCTTCAATGACAGTTTCGATCACTTGGTCTGCCCGTTTCTTTTTTAAGCTGTTGCTGGACGTCACAAAATTGGGGACCGGAAGCGCATTCATTAATTTCATGCACCAATGAATCATTGGCGTGTAATACATGTATTCAACAATCATGGGCCTAATGGGGTATTTTCTCCAAATGGCCAAAGTGACTAATGTGGGATCAACAAAGACAGTTGGGTGATTGGGCAGAAAAAGCACTCCACCAGGTTTATTAAGAGTATGTGGATTAAGATTCTCTAATCCTTTGATGGTCACTCGATAGCGAAACCATAAAGTCATGCGCATGAAGTAAAGCAACAAAAAAGCTAGCAATTTCTTCACAATCTTCTCCTTCTAAAATGACTGCTCCTATTTTCAAGAATCAGGGCAAAATTTACAACTTTAAAAAATAATTCTCCCAGCCAGCCAATTCATAGGCGGCCTTATTTTTATCATTATTGCTTCTAGCTTGGCCCGGTTATTCTTAGCTAACCCATTATGAATTAGAGAATGTATTAAAACCACTACGATTGCTTCTTGAAAAGAAGGGATTTAACATCATCCGCAACCGCCTTAGCTGCGCCACTCGCGTGGCTTGGTTAGTCTAGCAGGCGTTTGTCTTCTCTCCACCATCCGAACTAGAGTTTTAATAGATTTTCTTAAGCGCCTCCTATCCCAAGTTGAATTCAAAAAATGATTTAGGATGAAGCAAAAACAATCCTGTCAAACGGATTTATTTTTGCTTATAAATAAAAACATTTACCTGTTTGACTTAAACTATTCATTCAAACATATAGTAATATCTTAAATTATTAAGCAGACGGGAGAATTCATGGATACGTTTACCCTATCAGGACAGATTGTAGATATCATTGAAAAACGCATCTATCCGGGAACCATTACAGTATCAGAGGGCAAAATAACTTCCATCAATCCAGACGATCGGATTCAAAGCAGGGATTATCTTTTGCCGGGATTCATTGATGCGCACATCCATATTGAAAGTTCTATGCTGATCCCTTCAGAGTTTGCCCGCCTTGCCACCGTGCATGGGACGGTCGCCACTGTATCGGATCCGCATGAGATTGCCAATATTTTAGGGATTGAGGGAATCCGTTATATGATTGAAACCGGACGCCAAGTTCCCTTTCATTTTTATTTTGGCGCTTCTCCCTGCTTTCCCGCCACTGAATTTGAAACGTCTGGAGCGACAATAGAGGCAAAGGGCATTCAGCAGCTTTTTAGCGATTATCATTTGCATTACTTGAGCGAAATGATGAATTATCCCGGCGTGTTACATCGCGATCCGCTCGTCATGGAAAAAATTGCGATTGCCAAGCGCTACCATAAGCCTATTGATGGGCATGCTCCCGGATTGAAGGGGGAAGAAGCAGAACGCTATATCCAAGCAGGCATTACAACGGACCATGAATGTTTCACTTTGGAAGAAGCCCTAGATAAAATTCGCTACGGAATGAAAATTATTATCCGCGAAGGCTCTGCAGCTAAAAATTACGAAGCTTTGCATCCCCTTCTCCGCAGCCATCCTTCTCAAGTTATGTTCTGCAGCGATGATAAACATCCTCATGAACTTATAGAAGGCCATATTAACCAGCTTGTCAGGCGATCTATAGTGGAAAAAGGCTACGATACAATGGATGTCCTGCGCGCTGCCTGCTACCATCCGGTTCAGCATTATCAGCTAGAATCCGGACTTCTGCGCCCCGGCGATTCCGCCGATTTTATTGTCGTTGATAACCTGCGCGAATTCAATGTTAAATCAACTTATATCAAAGGCCGCTTAGTTGCCCAAGAAGGCAAAACCCTTATTCCTCGCATACCCGCCTCTATAGTCAATCATTTCAACTGCCTGGCTAAAAAGCCGTCAGATTTTGCAATAAAAGGCCGGCCAGGCAAGCTGCGCACCATCCAAGTATTAGACGGACAACTCATCACAAATCAAGTTCTCATGGATGCCAAAGTCGAACAAGATCACCTTGTTGCCGATGTCAAGCGCGATCTGCTCAAAATAGCTGTCGTCAACCGCTATCAAGAAGCTAAACCCGCTATAGGATTTATCAATCAATTCGGATTGAAAGAAGGAGCCATTGCCTCTTGCATTGCCCATGATTCGCATAACATTATTTGCGTAGGAACAAATGACGAAGACATGTGTGCAGCAGTCAATGCCTTAATAGAGCATAAAGGCGGAATTTCGGTAGCTTCCCGCGGACAGGCCTATTCTCTTCCGCTTCCCATTGGAGGCATTATGAGCGCAGACGATGGCTACAAGATAGCGGATGAGTATGTTATTTTGGACCGCAAAGCTAAAGAGTTAGGGACCACGCTTGGAGCGCCATTTATGACTTTGTCTTTTATGGCACTCCTTGTCATCCCTTCATTAAAGCTCAGCGACAAAGGCTTATTTGATGGCAGTCGGTTCGCTTTTACGGATCTGAACGTTTAAATTTTCAGATACTCTTAAACTGCTTCATTTGTCAGGATAACTTAGAGCGCGTCAGAGCAATCAAATACTCACGCGCTCCTCATTAATACGCCAAGATGCAGGCTGAAATTTATACTTCTAAATACTTGCTATTAAACTTGAAATTTGCCATTTAAAAACCTTTTCCGGCTTATCCATTCTTTCTAAGGATGTAAGGCAGCCTTTGGATTTGCCTGGAGCCTTACCTTAATTCTAGCTTGTCTTCTTTGAAGCAATTGAATTCTCGCTAAGAGGATAGACAAAGGATCTAGGATTGCCTAAAGGCTAAAGGAAAATTTGGAGACTGCCTCTTAGAGGAGATATTAAATCCATAATAATCGATATTTGAAATTATCTTCTGCTAATGGAAGAGAATTCGAATTAGGCCATTAGCAGTTTTAATACCCTCTTAAGGTGTTTCTATCTCGTAAATGCCACCTTCAATTGGCATATGACCCAGTTCTAATCCTGATTTTGGATAAATTTTACCAGGAGGTTTTATGTACCCACATTCTGCTTTTTCTTTCGGATCGGTTCCCATACACGCGTTTAATACAGCGCAAGCTGCCACCCTGGCAAATAATCCTATTAATCCAAGAGGACTTGCTCATTCGCCCTTAGGGCCTGCTCTTCGGCCTTCATTTTCTTCTTCGCAAAATCCTTCTGGCCCGTTCATTGCAAAGGCTCAAGTATTAACTGATTCGAAGTGGAATGCTTTAATGGCAGAATTTGTCCGCCATGTTGAAGAAGGCAATACAATCGGTTATTATCAATTGATTAGTTTTAATCCTCTCTGCCATAGCCAAATCGATAAGCCTTTTAAATTAAGCCAAGAAGCTGAATCACCCGAATTTACCATGCTGAGCTTTGCTCTTAAGCGTCAGAAATTCGACTTGGTCAAGATTCTTACTAACTTAGGGGCGAATCCAGGCCAGATAAGAAATGGGCAGCCTCTTTATTTAACGGCTTTTTATCAAGGAGACTTTGCCTCTTATTTTGAGGCCTGCAAAGACCATTTTCCGCTTTTTACATGCATAAATGACCTATCCAAAATAGCATATGAAGAACCTGTTCATACCTTAAATGCATTTTGGGAATTGGCAAGACTTCAAAGCAGCTCTATATGGAACAAAGAAGCTCAAAAACAATTATGTTCTCACGATAGCTTCCATTATTACCATCTTATCGAGTCCATCAGCTGGGCTTTTCAAGCCTTTTCACCTCAGCAATCCTCTCAGGTGCTAAATTATTCTCCTGGCTTTAATGAGCGCTTGATTATTACCCCTCAAATCCGGCAGATTCTATTGCACCTGGCAGATCCGAGTAACAATCCCCTTCCCCCTTTACAGGAAAGTGGAAGCCAAAAGCTTAATCAAACCTACCATTATCCGTACTCTATTGCCCATACACCTTTGACCAAAGCCTTAATGCTTGGCAAATTTTCTCTTATTCCCTTTTTATTCTCCTTGGGAGCCAATCTCTACACTCCCTATTCTTTAGATAAAATTCATTTTGCCCCTTCGCCTTACAAGCTTGCCTTTCAAAAAGGATTTCTGCGGCAGCTATATCAAGCTTATGGAATTTATCGCTTTCCCGCTTCTTTATGTGCCCAAGAACTTTTGCAGTCTTGCTTTCCTCTTTCTCCTTTCCACCAGGTCCTGGCTAAACCCGTCCATGAGGCAATTGAGCAAATGAGAAAAGATGGCCTTTTTGCGGAAGATCAAATTCCTCATCCCAACTATCCGGACTTTGTTCGTTTTTATTTTTCATCGGCTCCCGCTCCTGAGCTTTTGAAGCAAATGCAAGCATTGCCGCCGCTTGCTTATACGGAAAGAGATCTTTTCTTTCATCTTAATGAAATTTTTAAGAAAGACCATCTGGCTTTACTAAAAAAAGCCTATGGTTATTTTGCGCAACAATTGGATCAGCAATGGACACAAGCTCATTTGAAGTCTCCAAAAATTTCTCATATCCTTCTAGATAATCAAGGCGCTTTGGCAATCGACCTCGCTCAATTAGGCGAGCCCTTGCACCTATGGGACAGCCTTCCATTACCCATGGACTATCAGAAAACGCTCGCCCACCACTTCGCCCTTTTTCTAAAGCTTAGAGTCTCTAAGGCTTTTGAGTGCCATCCCATAGTCAAAGAAGCCATTATTCCTCAATCTAAAAGGAAAAGCCTCGAGCTATCGATTCCCGATCCCTCTTATCAACAAGCCCTCCCTCTGCTTCAATATTTCAGCCCGCTCTTTTTTCAATTAAAAATGAAAGAGTGGCTTTTCCATATTCAGGGCTTAGAAAAGTCTATCCAACACGTTTATTTATCCTCTTCTATTCATCCTTGCTTTATCATCGATGCCTCTTCTTCTTTAAAAATTTATTGCTTGAATATTCACATCCATCCCTTGTCGGGGTTAACCAAAGTTTCTCTTAATCAAGATGAATCCATTCAACGTTTTTTGCATACCCTCGATCCTCTCTTAGACGATTCTAATAATCAAGCAAACGGCAATAAGGAAAGGGCCATGCAGGCGCTCGCCCAATTTATCTCAAAATCCCCCGCTTGCTTTGCCCTCCATGCTCAGCAAACATATCATTTTCCCGAAGCTAAGGCAGACGCATCCATTCCTTTCCATTGCGTTTTTTGGCAGCAGATTTCCTCGCAAACAATCGGCCAGCTCAACCTGCCGTTCGATTCTTTGTCCACCCCATTGAAACCGCCCTCTCTGTCGGCACCTATTCCACAAACGCTTGCTCCCCCGGCTGAAATGTCATCTGCCGAAAAAAAGCCAACCCGTCCTCTCCCTAGTTTTGGCGTTCTTCCATTTCCCTACTCGGATCCTAAAAAAGACTGCTATCAAGCAGCTGTAGAAGCGGGTCTTTATCTATCTTATCACGCTACATACTTAGACAAACTTGTCCAGCAAGTCCGCTCTATCTTGGACAATCACCCGGAATATCGGAATTTTGTCCGTACTCGCCAATGGCTTTTCGTAAAGTCAGATGCATTAACAGCCGAGCAAAAAATTTTAACGGCTGCTTTTAAAGACTTTGAAAATCGATTACTCAATTTTACTTCCCCTAAAGAAAGCGAGCCAAATATAGAAATTTATGAGTATGATCACCCTCAAACCCCTAACCATTTCATCCGGACGGAGAAGCAAGAAAATACAGGCGAAGCCACCATTTATCTTTTGCGCAAATTCACCCATCAAAGACGCCCCTATTTCGATCTGCTATTCCGCTATGTCTACGATAGCCAACGCAGGGAGTAAATAGGAGAAATTGACTGTCGCCGAATTTTTTAATGGCCTAGATTAGCAATTCGGCGACACGCTCTTATAAGTTATTTTTGACATTTCAATCTTGGTAATGTTATGAAGAGAAAAATTCATTGATAGGATGGCCCAGTCATGGAAACTTTACAATTATCCAGGCGTTTGCCAATCGGTGCTGAAATCGTAGAGGGAGGCGTTCATTTTCGCGTTTGGGCTCCCATCGCGCAGACAATGGAAGTCGTGATGGAAGGATCTGCTTTTCAAGAAGCGGAGCAATCTCCTCAATTTTTTGCCTTAGAAAGGGAAGAAAAGGGCTATTTTTCCGGTTTGATATCCCACGCGCAGGAGGGATCGCTCTATCGCTTCAGAATCGATGGCAAAGAGCCGTTCTATCCGGATCCCGCTTCGCGCTATCAGCCCAAAGGCCCTCATGGGCCTTCGCAAGTCATAGACCATAAAAAATTTAAGTGGACTGATCAACACTGGAAAGGGGTTCAATTAGAAGGCAGGGTCATCTATGAAATGCATATAGGGACCTTTACCCATCAAGGGACATGGACGAGCGCCAAGCGCGAGCTGCTTGAATTGGCGGACTTAGGCATTACCGTGATTGAAATGATGCCTGTCAATGAATTTCCCGGCCGATTCGGTTGGGGGTATGATGGAGTCAACATTTTTGCGCCTACTCATCTCTATGGGGAAACGGATGAGCTGCGCAGCTTTATCGATCATGCCCATGCATTAGGAATAGCCGTCATTTTGGACGTTGTTTACAACCATTTTGGACCTGACGGTAATTATCTAAGCAAGTTCTCCCCTCATTATTTTACGCATAAGCATGTGACGGAATGGGGAGACGCCATCAACTTTGATGGGCCCGATTCAGAAGAGGTGCGAGCCTTTTATATTGCCAATGCAGGCTATTGGATTGAAGAATATCACTTTGACGGACTGCGATTGGATGCGACGCAAAGTATTTTCGACGATTCCACGCCCCATATCCTGAGTGAAATTTCCAAGCAAGTACGTCAATCGGCCCCTAACCGGCATACCTATATCATTGCCGAAAATGAAAGTCAGCTGACCAAGCACGTTCATCCCATTGAAGAAGGCGGATATGGATTAGATGGACTATGGAATGATGACTTCCATCATACGGCCCTTGTGAGATTGACAGGCCGCAATGAAGCTTACTATACGGATTACTTGGGTACTCCTCAGGAATTTATTTCGGCCATTAAATATGGCTATCTCTACCAGGGGCAATGGTACCGCTGGCATGAAAAAAAGAGAGGAACACCTAGTCTGCACCTTAATCCATCTGCGTTTATAAACTTCATTCAAAATCATGATCAGGTCGCCAATTCAGCCCATGGCTTCCGCATCCAGCAGATCACCGATCCCGGCAACTTCCGCGCCATGACCGCCCTCATGCTGCTAGCCCCTGGCACTCCGCTTTTGTTTCAGGGACAAGAATTTGGCGCCTCTACTCCTTTTTATTACTTTGCCGATCACAATGAAGAGCTTGCAGAACTAATCTTCCAAGGACGTCGCGAATATTTTAAACAATTTGCCAGCATTGCCACCCCTGAAATCCAAGCTAGCCTACCTGTACCGGCTGACGAAGAGACTTTCCTCAAATGCAAACTTAATTTTACAGAGCGTGAAAGCCATTCTCAAACGTATGCCTTGCATCGCGATCTGCTGCGCATCCGCCGCCATGACCCTGTCTTCAATACGCCGCGTTTGGGCGGAGTAGATGGGGCTGTGTTAAGCCCGGATGCTTTTGTTCTGCGGTATTTTGGGGATTATGAAGATGTGCGCTTAGTCATTGTCAATTTTGGCGTTGACTTTATTTTAAGCCCTTCCCCAGAGCCCCTACTAGCCTCTCCGGAAGGAACGGACTGGGAACTCCTATGGTCTAGCGAGAATTCGCGCTATGGAGGAGGAGGAACGCCTCCGGTTTCTACAGACAATCATTGGCGCATTCTAGGACATGCAACACTTGTCTTGATTCCCAAAAAAGCCGAGCCAGCGCATGCCTAGCCAAAAGCTAATTCGACAGGTTCCCTTGATTAAGCTCAAGCCCGAAGAATCGGCAGTAGATCCCTATGCGGAATCGGAAAAGTTTCTGCGTGCGGAATGGATCGTAACTAACGGACTGGGAGGATACGCCTCAAGCTCGGTCTCCGGGATCACGACCCGCAAATATCATGGCGTACTCGTCGCTGCTTTGCCGCCTCCTTTTGGAAGAACGATCATGCTCAATCATTTATCGGAGCAAGTCATTTTTCCGGATGGTAAACGCTTCTGGATTGGCTGTGAGGAAAAATCAGACGGCGAAATTCATTTAGAAGGCATGAAATACCTCAAAGAATTCCGATTAGAAGGCGGCATGCCCGTCTGGCTATTTGAGATCAACGGCATTCTCATTGAAAAAAGACTTTTGCTGATCCATCTGCAAAATACCGTGCTCATTTCTTATAAAATGCTATCCCAAGACGGACAAGCGCGCCTGCTCCTACAACCCTCCTTCCATTTCCGTCCGCATGAAGCGCCGGTCAATACGATTATGGATAAGCCCTATATTATTACGGCTATCCAAAATCAATATGAGATTTCGAATGCCCATTTACCCCCTCTTAAATTGAAAGTCGAAGGCCATCGGGCCAAATTCACTTTGGAAAGCCGCATGATGAGCCACATTTTCTTCCGCCTGGAGTCAAAAAGAGGCTATGAATCGGTAGGAGACTTGTGGAGCCCTGGCTATTTCAAAGTTGACCTTAAAGCCGATCAGCAAGCAACTTTAATCGCTTCAACAGAAGCATGGGAAATTATCCATGCCATGAGCAGCGAAGAGGCTTTTAGAGCCGAAAAAGAGCGGCGCAACCAGTTGCTTTTTACAGCTCCGATGGAAGCCCGAACAGAAGTAGGCGGAGAGCTTGTTTTAGCAGCCGATCAATTCATCATTGTGCCAGCCAGCCGCGTAGAAGACGCCGCGCGCGCTCATGCTGCCGGCGATGAAACACGCACGATTATTGCCGGCTATCATTGGTTTACAGACTGGGGCCGCGATACAATGATTTCTCTAGAAGGATTGACCCTTAGCACAGGAAGGCATCATGAGGCGCGGTGGATTCTAAGAACATTCGCCCATTACGTTAAAGATGGATTGATTCCCAACCTGTTTCCAGAAGGGCAAAATGAAGGGCTCTATCATACAGCAGACGCAACAATGTGGTTTTTCCATGCGATCGATCGCTATGTCACGCTAACCGGCGACCGCGAAACGCTCAAATTTCTGCTTCCCACCTTGATGAACATTGTCTATCACCACTTGAAAGGAACACGCTTCGGTATTGGAGTTGATCCGCACGACGGCCTGCTCAAACAAGGGGCAGAAGGTTTTCAATTAACCTGGATGGACGCAAAAGTTGGCGATTGGGTTGTCACGCCAAGAAGAGGAAAGACGGTAGAAATTAACGCGCTTTGGTACAACGCCCTGCGTTTACTAGAAAATTGGCTAAGAGAAGAAAAAGGTGAAGAGTCTGCCTTATCCCTTAAGGCGCATGCCGATAAAGCTTACCACTCTTTTAATACGCGTTTTTGGTATGCAGAGGGAGGCTATCTTTATGATGTCGTGGATGGAGAAAAAAATACAGATGCCGCTTGCCGTCCCAATCAATTATTAGCCATTTCGCTTAAACATCCCATTTTAGATCCTTCCCGCTGGAAATCTGTCATTGACGTTGTCAAGGAACGCTTGCTAACTCCCTACGGCCTGCGCTCGCTCGCGCCTGATAATCCCGACTATAAATCTCGCTATGATGGCGACTTGCGCTCGCGAGACGCGGCCTATCACCAAGGAACTGTCTGGGCCTGGTTGATCGGTCCTTTTATTGATGCTTGGATTAAAATTTATCCGGAAGATCGGGAAGGTGCCCGCCGTTTTTTAGATGGATTCGAACGCCATCTCAGCGATGCAGGCGTCGGATCCATTAGCGAAATTTTTGATGCAGTCGAACCCTATACTCCCCGCGGCTGCATAGCTCAAGCTTGGAGTGTGGCAGAGGTGCTCCGCTGCTGGCTCAAGACATCCCCTAATCCTACTCCCCAATCTTAACAATTCGACAATTTCTCATAATCTAGCAATAACAAGTTTTAATTAAAACAATTAAAACTTGTTATTATTTTCTCAATTTAAACTTAAATTAACTTCATTTCAAAAATATTTTCACAAATAAAACCATTAAATATTTTAAAAAATCAAAAAACTTAATAAAATTTTAATATTAATTTTAAAATAAGAAAATATTAAACAGTTAATTTATTATATTACTAATTAATCTTAATCTAATAAAACAATAAAAGGTCAAAATGAATTCATTAATTCCCGTTAACGGAATAGAACGGGTTTCATCTGTCAATTCTTTGAGCAGTGAAACTTCCGTATCATCGGTTAATTCTGAAAAACGCTTATCCAGAGAATCGTTAGCTTTAGATAGCCTAGACGAATTAGAAGATATTTTATTCGAACAACATTTGGCTACCTCTTCGTCTACGCCCTCTTTGTACACAGCAGAAAAATCTAAAATGATTAAGCAGTCTGAATATTATTTTGATTTTTTAAATCAAAAAAGACCGCCATTGATTATTACTCTTAATCCTGATATTCAACAAGTTGAAGAAAAGTTGGATTTGTGTTTAAAAGAAAAAATTCAGGCCTCTGTTGAAGCTAGAGCGTCAAAGATTTTTAAAAAAGCACTTCCTCCCGTTGAGCAATTCAAAGCAAAGATCACAGGCAATCCCGAGGGAGAAGAAATTGAAAAAGAGGAAATTGATCAATTCATTTTAGATCTCCAAAAGTTTCAAAGTGACTATCAAGAATTTGAAGAAGCACAAAAGAAGGATGTAGAAATCTCTGAAGAAGAACTTTGGGCAAAGCTGGTTCCGGATGATATCACTGGAGATAAACGTAAAAAATTAGAAACGCTCTTTGAGGAGAAATTGATCACTTCTCCACTTTCCTTCCCCAAAGCTTTACAGTCAGTGCAAAATACCCTTTTTGACGATAATTTTAGCTTCCTTCATGGAGAGGCAAGTTCTGATTCAAAAAAGAATTCTGTACTGAATGCCATGAAAGAAATCAGGAATCACTTTGGGAAATACGCCCCTAGCCTATTAAAAAAGGCAAAACATGAAAAACTGACTGAACTGTATGAAGAGTTGAAGGGTAAGCACCCAGCCAATAAAAAAATCTTGGAACAAAACCAGGAAATGGAAATAGAAATGGCGGCAAATCTTTTGAAAGAGCTTGCCAGCGAACATCAAGTCCATACATTTAACCGTTTTACAAAGCTTTTCTCTTGCCATGCCAACTTTGTCAACAGCATGATTTATTTGCTGAAAAAAATGGAGTTAAAAAGTATTCAACCCACCATTATTCAGAATATTGTTGTTGATATGCTTTCTCATGCCCATTTAGAAGAAAATGAGTCTGCCTGTACAGGTGATCATGAGTTTTATAGAAAAATGCAAGGCAAAGGAGAAGGTGGAAAGTTATTAACAGCTAAAAATGCAATCTTTAACGAGAAAATGAAATACATTTTTAGAAAAGCAACGCGTCAGCAATTTATTAGCCGGCAAGATGCTCATACTATTCCCTTTCCAGGTGTTTTTTCGTGGGACGTAAAAAAATTAAAGGAAAAGCTGGAAGCCCAGTCAATCTCAGTTAGCGAAAATGCACCTGACAGGTATATCACAAGTGGAACTTTTAAGGCTTTAAATATAGAAAAAAATAGGATGAAGCTTGTTCAAGAAGCTATTGACCAACTTGAAACAGAAATTCCAACTAATGAAGGGGAATTTATACATGCAGCTTTATTAATTATTATGAAGTTGACACTCGTTCAAGCCTCAGAAACCGAAGCTATGCCAGAGTTCATTAACCAACAGCTAGATCAACTATCTGAAGTTAAATTGCATAGTCTAAATCGCGTTAGCACAGGCCAAGGAAAGCGTTCATCTTCGTCTGTGGTTGTCGAGCGTGATTACAAAAAATTGTTAGGCAAAAACCTAGCCAACCTTGTTAGAAATAACAAAGAAGTAGACTTTGCTGAGGTGTTTAAAGAAAATCACAATTATATAGAGCAAACTTTAATTTGTTTGAATGCCCGTATTGCAGAACTGACTAAACATCCTATCCAGAAAACTTCTTTAACCAACTTGTATGAATTGCGCCTCATTTGCGATATATGGGCAGCTATTGAGAATGCTGAAGCAGAAGCTAAACATCCAATCAGCCCTTCTATCACGCCTAAATGGCATCACCTAACACAATGGATAGCCGCTTAAATTCCGTTCTCCTCGCCATTTCCTTTATCGGCGAGGAGTTCTTTTAAACCTAAGTGTGTATTAAGACGCATTCTTGCCTATTGAAATGACTTTCTTCCTAAAGAGAAAACCACTTGCATTTAGATCCTTAACGTTTTTTTATAGGCTACCCAATTGTTATTCTATTAAGACCTCTTGCTAGTGAATTGAGCAAATTTGAAATTTTTAATTATTTTCTAAGGGAAATTTTAACCTTAAATCAAACAAAACTTATTAAAAGAAACCATATTTCTTATAAAAATTTAAACAAAAAAAGTTTAATAAATAATCTTTATAAATTGACTTATTCTGATTTTTATTATATTATAATTGTAAATTTTTATTTTAAACAGGACATTCACTTATGCAATCTTCCCCTTGTGTAACCCCCTATTGTCAGCGTTTCTTCCCCACATACACAATTAAGTTGGATATCCCTTGTGAATTTATTAAAGAGGTTGATTTAGAAGAAAGAGAGGTTTTAACACAGTACGAATTCAAACACTTGGTGGAAGAGAGTTATACACATAAGCTAGGATATATTATTGCGATCGCCAAGGATGCGTTAAAGCGTCTGACCATTTACGATGGCTGTAGTTATATTCGCAATTCGTATGTGCATGAGAACGGTTCATCTGCCTTGAATAGAGCGCCCAATACAGATGTTTTTTTCTATCGCCTTTCCCCTCATAAAGACCTTTTTACTGTCGATAAGCCTACCGGGGCGGATACGAATAGGGTTGAAGAGCAAAGGGAAGCGCGCGATCCTGAACCTTCTCTTAAATTTAATTATCTTTGCACGGATAAAGATCTCAACGAATGGTTTTATTCTTTTATCGCTGCTCATGAGATCTATTCGGATGAAATAGCAGCAGGCCGCCAAGCAGCCTTGGCCAGCGAGCAATCTAAAATTGGATTACTCTATGAATGTCCCGACCTGATGTTAAACAAAGCCAATAATGCAGTAAGCGCTTGCACGAAAATTTTTTTTGCAAGGAATGAAAAAGAAGCTCTCTATTGGTATCAGGTTGCTGCTGAGAATAACAATGCAGATGCATGCACGCGGGTTTCGCGCTTTTATGCTAAGGGAATAGCCTGCATAGCTTCTCAAGAAACCGCTTTTAAATATGCGAAAAAAGCTTATGAACTTACTCCCACTAATTTAGAGAGGATAAAGGTTTTAGCTATCCGCTATTCAAACGGCTTAGGAACAGAAGTAAATGAAGAAGAAGCGGACAAGCTTATGAAGCGATATAAGCTTATAGAGCAATATAAAAGTATAGGTGCTTCTTCAGCAGGCATGTCAACAGCTTCCCCTTAACTATTTAAGGAGTTCCTATCAATCTTATCTTTACGCGAAGTTAACTTTTTAGAGCAGGGATAAAGGTGAAAAACGAAAGCCCATCCACTTGACGGACGCTTCCTGTTCCGGAAAGTCTATTCTTCTTCATTTATCTACCTGAACGCATTAATTTGTTCCGGCACTTTCAACTTTATTTCTGACGGAAAATATGGGCAGTGAAAAAATGGAGCGTATCGAATTGATTACGTGCCAGTAGGCGAACCATTCTAAGCGGGAATGGAAAAAAAAGTGGCGAGTTCTTCTACTTGCTGGCAAAGCAGCTTTCCTTCTTTGAAAGTAACATGCTGGGAAGCCTCAGAAAGAGGCAGCCACCGGCTGGCCTGAATCTCCGCTTCTTGAATCACCACCTGTCCTTCGACTAGAGCAATAAAATACCGGACAAGCTTGCAAATGCGCTGCTGACGGACCTTAAAAAAATAGCGCTCGATTAAATCCTCTTGAGATAAATACTTTTTTACTTTTAATCCCGTCTCTTCATAGAGCTCTCGCTCTGCAGCCTGCTGGGGAGATTCCCCAGCATCGGCATGTCCTTTAGGAAAAGCCCAATGGCCCGCTTGATGCTGAACGAGCAGAACGTGCCATTGCTGCTGACTATACCGCAAAGGAATGATTCCAAAAGAATAGTCATTGACCATAGGCAGCTCATTCAATGCCATTTTCAATCCTTTAAGGAAGATAAGGAGCTAAGATAATAGACGCATTATGCCCACCGAATCCAAAAGAATTGGAAAGCGCTTTATTCACGGTAAAAGACTCTGCTTTAGTAGGAATATCAAAGGCTAAGCCCGGCTCAGGATTCTCAAGGTTAATTGTCGGATGAAGGCGATTGTCGGTAATCGCTTTAATCGTCGCAATAGCCTCTACGCCTCCCGCAGCGCCGAGCAAGTGCCCAATCATGGACTTCGTTGAATTCATTTTAATAGAAGAAGGATGGCTAAACACTTTTTTTAAGGCATTGACTTCGGCCATATCCCCTGCTGGAGTTGAAGTGGCATGGGCATTGATGTAGTTAATCTCTTCCGCTTGAATGCCTGCATCCTGTAAAGCGCGGTGAATACATAAAGCAACGCCTTCTCCATCACTGCGCGGCTCTGTCATATGATGAGCATCGCAGGACAAGCCGCCTCCCAGGTATTCAGCCAAAATAGTTGCTCCGCGCGCTAATGCATGCTCTAAGCTTTCTAGAACCAAGACGCCGGCCCCTTCTCCCATCACAAATCCATCGCGACCTTGATCCCAAGGACGAGAAGCCTTAGCCGGTTCATCATTTCGCTGAGACAAAGCGCGGCAGGCGCAAAATCCAGCCAACCCCATGGGAATAATGGCCGCTTCTACGCCTCCTGCCAACATCAAGTCTGCATCGCCTTGGCGAATATGATTAGCTGCTGAAATGATGGCATAATTTGCGGTTGCGCAAGCGGTGGAAATGGAATAATTAGGTCCCATAAACCCAATATCCATCCCTAAAAGAGCGCCGCTCATATTCGTCAGGATATAAGGAACAAAGAAAGGAGACACTTTTCGCTGTCCTTTTTCCAATAGCGTCTGCACGCCATCGGCAAATACGCTCATTCCCCCCATGCCGGATCCAATTAGCACTCCGCAACGGGCTTTTTGCAATTGATCCAAAGCCTCTTTAGACAACTTTGCATGCTCTAAAGCCTTTTTTCCAGCGACCATAGTATAAGCAATCGATTTATCAACTCGGCGCGCCTGCTTTTTATCTAAATACTCACCCGTCTCAAAATTTCTAATGATTCCAGCAATGCGCGTAGGATAATCTTCGCAGGGAAACTCCGTAATAGTCGTAATTCCGCTATTGCCAGCTAAAAGGTTTTGATAGAAAACATCGACGTCATTTCCAAAGCATGAAACAACACCCATTCCCGTCACTACAATGCGCTTTTTATTCATGTTCCCTCGATTCATTCTTATTCTTATCATCTAAAGATTAAAAATACCTATCCGCCTTCTTAAGCTGAGCCGATAGATCTTGCTCTCTCACTTTTTTAGCTTGTTTGCTTCAATACAGGCTTTTCGCAAATTCTTTATTTTTTAATGGAGCCCCTGCCGTATTAATCTGGACATTGATTACGCTGCCTTCCTTCCACAGCTCTTCCAAGGCATATTTTTCTCTAAGATCCGGAATAAAGAGATGAGCGACAAAATACCCGTAGTCCAATACGACCCAGTCGCCCTCTTTTTCCCCTTCTACATGTAAAGGATGAATTCCCTTTTGCGCCAATTGATCAACAATTGTTTGAGTTAAGGCTTTTACATGCCGGTCGACCGTTCCTTCGGCAATGATAAAGTAATCCGTCATCGTACAAACGTTTCTAACATCTAAGACTAGAATGTTAAAGCCCTTTTTGTCATAGATGGCTTGCGCCACTTGATTGAGTTCTGAAAAAATAGACTGATCCATCATAAAATTAATGTTTAAAGTTAACCTCTTTTTAGGAGTGATAATTTTATCATACCTGGCAAGTTAAACACCATCACTTTAATAAAATAAAAGAACTTTCTTACCAGTGAGAGTATTCCTAATACCTCTTTTATATTTTATCATTTTTATATTTTTAAATAAATTATTAACAAAGCGATCATAAAAATAACGCTTTTATTAATCTTTATAATTGAGGAAAGAAATCAGGTAGAAAAATAGAACGCAACATTCCGGTTAACGGATGATTAAAACCGCCTAGATTGACGGTTAAATCAAGAGGGCGAAACAAGAACCAAAAGAGGCGAGAGGGTATTTTAAACAGCTCATGCATTTAATACACCCTCTTTAGCTAAGAGGCTCATTCCACATAGAGATGATGTTCTTGAATGTATTGCAAAACGGGATAAGGGATGAGATGACCGCAATAATGTCTTTGAGCTAAGCGTTGTCTTAATTCTGTACCGGAAATATCCATCAGCCGGGTTTGTATTAATCCTTTCAAGATAGCTTCTCTTATCGCTAAATTAAAATCTTGAAAAGCGTCTGTCTGCCAAATTCCCGAACGTGATCCGATTAGCAAAGGAACGAGCTTGACAATCTCTTCCGGCATATGCCAACGATAAAAATTGGGAAGCATATCTTCTCCCATCAGCAAAAAAAATTGATTGGGTTGCGGTTTGAAAGCCTCTTCGGCAATAAAAGCCTGCAAGGTATCAATGGTATAGGAAGGAGGAGGCCGTTTGGCCTCTAAATCTTTAAGGATAAATTGAGGAATATCTTTAATCGCTAAATGGACCATTTTCAATCGATGGTCGATCGAGGTCGGAGGAGCGTGGGATTTATGGGGGTTGAGTTGGGCGGGAATAAACCAAACTTCATCGAGTTGTTTTTTTTCCATTAGTTCAAATGCTAAATTGAGGTGTCCTACGTGAACGGGATCAAAGGATCCTCCTAGAAGCCCTATTTTTTTTAGCATGCCTTTCCCTTTCTTATTTAACTATCAATTGTTTCTCTTAAAAAATTGGAAGCTGGATAACTGGTGTGTCCTTCAATATTAAACCATAAAAAGAAGTTCGCGATACTTGGGAAGCGGCCATAATTGATCATCGACCAACGTCTCCAAGCGATCGACAGCTTCTCGCAATCCCTCCATTTTATGGGAAATTTGTTCACTAAAGCGCAAGGCTTTCTCTGTATTCGGCAAGGACAAAGCCTCCTTTTTTTCTTTCTCCAGTTCATCGGCTTTACGCATCGCCTCTTCAATGGCGTCATTAAAATGTTTTAAATAGGCGGCCTGCTTAGTGGAATGGAATTGATGAGGGGCAAGCGCGTCTTTAATTTGTAAAAAGCTCGTGGCAAGATGGGTTTGATACTCGATCGCAGCAGGCAAAATTTGCGTTTTAAATAACTCAAGTATAAGGTTCGCTTCAATATTCATGTGATGGGTATAATGCTCAAGCAAAATATCTTGGCGGCTCTTCAGCTCTTGCTCTGTTAAGGTCTTCTCGAATACTTTAACTGTTTTTGGATTGGATAAAATTAAGAAGGCCTCCGGTGAACGCTTAATGTTGGGCAGGCCGCGTTTTTGAGCCTCTTTCAACCAAGCTTCGCTATAATTGTCTCCCATAAAGCGGATGCCCTTGGAAAGCTTTAAATATTTCTGCAGAACAGGCATGACTGCTTGGGTTAAACGCTCGGGACTTCTTTGAAGCGCATCTCCATTTAGGTTGGCTTCAATTTCATCTAAAAGCATGTTCAAGCTTTCTGCAACAATTAAATTTAAAACCGTCACTGCAAAAGCTGGATTAGCCGACGAGCCTAAAGCCCGAAACTCAAATTTATTTCCTGTAAAAGCAAAGGGCGATGTGCGGTTGCGATCTGTATTATCTTTAGACAAATCAGGAAGCTCAAGTCCCAAATCATAGCGTACTTTGGATGCAACCGATGAAGAGCTGCCTTTATTTTCAATTTCTTCCAAGAGACTCTCCAATGCTTGCCCTAAATAGACAGAGACAATGGCCGGAGGAGCTTCATGGCCTCCCAAACGATAATCATTAGAAGCAGAACCGATAGAGGCCCGAAGCAAAGCGGAGTGTTGATAGACGGCGTGTAAGATAGCTGTCAATAAAATCAAAAAATGCAAATTATTATGAGGGACATCGGTCGGATCTAATAAGTTGAGCCCATCATCCGTCGACAAGGACCAATTGCAGTGTTTTCCAGATCCGTTGATGCCAGCAAAAGGTTTCTCGTGCAATAAGCAGGCCAATCCATGCTTTTGAGCGGTTTGACGCATCAGTTCCATCAACAAAATATTATGGTCAATAGCCGCTGTCGCTTTTTCAAAAACCGGAGCGACTTCATGCTGGGCAGGCGCCACTTCATTATGGCGGGTCTTAACGGGAATGCCCAACTCAATAGCAGATGTTTCAAAAGCCTGCATGAAAGCTAAAATGCGATCCTTAACCGCTCCAAAATAATGATCTTGCAACTCCTGCCCTTTAGGAGAAGGAGCGCCAAACACGGTTTTGCCAAGCAAAACCAAATCGGGACGCAAATTGCGCAATGCACGGTCAATGACAAAGTATTCTTGCTCTAGTCCTAAATTCGAGAAAACATAGTGGGCTGAAATACCCGTCAGCTTTAACAGCCGCAGAGCCGCTTGATCAATGGTGCGGTCAGAGCGGAGCAAGGGAATCTTGCTGTCCAATACATCTCCTGTCCAGGAGAAAAAAACAGAAGGAATGCAAAGGGTTATTCCATCCCCGGCCTTCCATAAAAAAATTGGAGAAGCAGGATCCCAGCCCGTATAACCACGCGCCTCATAGGTGCTGCGCAAGCCTCCGGAAGGAAAAGAAGAGGCATCCGGCTCTCCTTGCAAGAGCTGCTTTCCATTAAATTTTTCTATTACTTTATCGGGCGTATTCCAATCAATAAACGCATCATGCTTTTCAGCGCTCGCCCCTGTCAAAGGCTGGAACCAATGGCTGTAATGCGTGGCACCATGGCTAAGCGCCCATTCTTTAATGGCCACAGCAATGGTATCCGCATATTCCGGTTTAATTTTCTCGCGGCCGGACATGGCATTAAGAATGTTTTTATAAATATCGCGCGGAAGCATTTTTTGCATGAGCTCGCGCGAGAAAATATATTTGCCAAACGTCTCCGAATTCATGGGACGGATATCGCTTTGATAGGCTAATCGGTTCTCTTTTCCCATGTCTTTTAGTATAGTCGACCTAATATTCATATCTATCCTTACTTATTTGTCCTTATCCAAATTTTTTTAAATTCGAACGGCAAATTCAAAGCGTTATTTTATTCTTCTTAGAAGGTGTATTAATACACCTCTGGTTTGAAAAGCAATCTTTTCGATGGCTGGAACGATAGAAAATAAAGCAGTCCGCTCAATTCTGCCCGAGCTCATTTTTTTCAGATGCGGCTGTGCAGGAAAATGATAGAATAGCTTTTTAAAAGGGGTATAGATTATATTTGAGAGTGTTAGACTAATGCTCTTAGAGGCTGTATTCACGCTCATAATAGCCTATATGTGAGATTATTTTTTCTCTAGAAAAGCCCCGAATCGAGTCTATTAGCTCTCTTAAAGAATTTCCCAGCCATTGGCTTGGCAAATACGCTTTAATTGAAAATCCGGATCTACAGCTATAGCTTTTCCCGCCATTTTTAATACAGGTAAATCTAAATAGCTATCCGAATAAACGGTAATAGACGAGCGAGACAGCTCCCATTGTCTGATTAAAGATTCGACATAATCCGCCTTTCCCTGTCCTTCTAAAATGCGGGAAATATGAGCGAGATTGCCTAGCCCATCTGTCGAATAAATAGTCGCTTTCCAGTCATGGACTCCCAGAGCCTCTGCAATAGGCCTTACTAAGAAATCGGGGGAGCTGGATAAAATTACCGTATAATCTCCTTGCTTCTGCGCTTCCCTAAGACGGCAAAGAACAGGTAAATGAAGCATGCCCGCAAGTTCTTGCTCTACAAAAGCCTTTGCATGCCTTTCAATTTCTCTTAAAGAATGCCCTCTAAAAATGCTAAGGAAAGTTTTTTGGTGAACTTTTTGCAAAGGCATTCTTAATAACTTATGACGAGTATAATACGTCAGGCAAGCAAGCAAGGAAAAAAAAGAAAAGAATTTCTTTCGATAAAGGTAAGCCCCAAAGCGATAACTACTGTTGGCGTTCAGCAGAGTATGATCCAAATCAAAAACAGTTAAATTCAAATTCAGTCTCCTTTATTCCAGACAGGTTTGACATTAAAACCTTGAAAATTAAAATTTATTTTTTCTATTAAAGAATGTATTAAAACCGTTAAGCCAAAAACCAATCGAATCAAATTCGATTAATTTTTTTTGTGATTAAATATACACTCATGCTCCTTTTATATATCTCTTAATCTATCCATAGAGGTCTCCATGCAAGTTCCAGCCAGTTCCCTTCTTCCTTCTGTTTCTCCTTTCCCTTCTCTTGAAGAGACTCCTCTCCCTAATAAAGATGCGAATTTTTTTAACAAGTGGTGGCAAGGAGAGAATTACTCCAAGAATTCGAGAGCTCAATTTGCGTTAGCTCTGGAGATGTTAGAAAAAGCTTATTCTTTTCGTGGAAATGAAACGATCATTGACATCGGATGCGGATGCGGAGAAATTGCAACGATTTTAGCACATGACTCGGTTCCCAACGGTCAAGTTTATGGCATTGATCTATCTGCCAATATGATAGCTGAAGCCAGTAAAAAGTCTCAAGCCGTCTCTAATGTCTATTTCAAAGAAGACGATGCGCAATTTTTTAATATTTTTGCTCTTTCAGGCCCTGCCGATGTCATTATTTCTACCTCTGCTCTACACTGGGTACCCGATCAAAAAGCTGTCTGGGAAAAAATTAGAGAGCATTTACGCATAGAAGGATGCGCCCTGGTTTCTCTCAATCCCCCTCCTCGTCAAAAAGAATTAGCTCTTGCTATTGAAACTTGCATTCAACATCCCCACTGGCAGCCTTTTTTTGAAGATTTTAAAGAAAAAGCCATTATGCCCGAGATGACAATTGAGCAATATCGAGACATTATTTTAAGTGTAGGCATGAGAATAGAAACGGCTCAGCATAGTATTCGCCAGTCTTCTTTTGAAAACCAAGAAGCCTTCGCGAATAGTCTGCAAGCTTGGCTACCTCATATTGCGAAAATTCCAACCGCTCAGCAGAAGCGATTTGCTCAAGCTGTCTCGGAAACTTTTCTGGCCTATACGGCTCAAGATCCGACAAAAGAAGTCAAGCTAAGCTACAATCACTTTTGGATTAAAGCTTTTCGCAACCATTAAATAGATAATGAATTAGGCTAAAAAAAAAGCGGACCTCTAGAGTCCGCTTTTTATCTTACTCGCATCACATGGAATAATGCTTAATCGATTACTAACCACGTCCAGATTTTAATTTGGACTGCAAGTCGGCAATTTTCTTTTCGATTTCACGGATCCCTTGATTGGCTTTTTCCAAGCGCTCTTTCTCTTCATTAATTTGATCGGTAAAGCTCATTGCTCGTTCAAAATCCAGACTAGAAGAACCGGCCGCCTTACGATAAATTTCTAATTGATTCTTGATCTCTTGACGTCGCTCTTTGCGCTGCTTAAGAATATCTTGAAGCTGCTGCAAAGCATGCCGCTCATCTTCGGAGATATCCATAAGAGCCTTTTCCTGCTTCTCGGCAATAATGTCTTTAAGAGATTTTAAAATCCTTTCAAGTTCATTCTTCTCATTCTTAGTCAAATTTGTCTCTTGGATTTGAGCCAGCAACTGGTCGCGTTCTGCAATCAATTGATCTGCTTCAAAAGTGTCCGATTGGCGCACGAGCTTATCGGCTTGATCGCGCAGCATTTTATATTTCTCTTTCTTCTGACGCATACGTTCATTTTCTTGCTGCTGCCGCGCCTCTTCTTCGCTCTTTGTCCTTTCTTGGAGGATTGCGCGCAATTCGCCAAGCTCTTCACGCAGTTTCTTGAGCTCTTCACGCCCAAGATCTGTTTTACGCATCAAAGAGACAATATCTTCTATTTTTTTATGCGCATCTGTGGTTGGCAGATTCTCTTTTTCCAACGCATCTTTAGCCGCCTGAATCTGTTGACGGATAAGCTCCGCATTTTGTTTGAACACAACCTTCTGTTGAGCTCGCTCTTTCTTGCGCTCTTTTTCCTCTACTTTAATTTTATCCCAGCATTCGCTCAAGCGCATACGTGTTTGCGTAAACGAATTGGTATTTAAAGTTAAGACCTTAGCCAATCCTTGCAAAGCCTTAATTTCTTCTCTTAATGTATATAACGACTCATTAGACGCTTCATTTGAAAAATAAGAGCTGATGAATTGGTCCACATCTTCGACAAATTGGTGGCTGATTTGCTTGATTAGCTCTTTGCGCTTAGGGAAAACCGCATCGCCCGCTGAAGAAAGGCGTTGGAAAAACTTATTTTTCTGCCGAACGCGCATCTCAGTTTTTAGGAGTTCTTTCCTCAATGCGTTAATACGAGAAGCTTGAACGTTAAGTACATTTAATTGCTTTTGCAAATTTTCATATAGGGCATGCTTTTCCTTTAACGCTTGCGGAAAAACGAGATGGTCGGGCAAAGATTCCTTTTCGACTTGTTCATCATATTGATGAATATCTTTTTCAAGAGCTTGAATGGCTATTTCGATTTGCTCAACGGCAAAAGCACTTTGTTCATCTAAAATTTCTTTTAAGCGACGCGCCTCTTTAGACAGTTCACTATATTTTTGCCATAGCTGGCTGCGCACGGCTGGTGAAATATTCTCTTTAAACAAAGGCAGACATAAGCGTCTCGCCTCCCAAAAACTGCGAAAATGCGGCGTGCCGCCTTGTGCCAAAGCGGATTCCATAAAATCAATCGCCATTTGCAACTTCGCTTCTGCATCTGCTTGTTCGTTAAAAATTTTCAAAAAAGCTTCAAATTGAGCAGTATGCGCTTCTTTATGCTCTTTCTTCTTACGCGTTGAGTCTTTATGGTCCTCTTCTTCACTTTTACTCTTATCCATTTCTTCACCCTCCTGCCATTCAGGACTATCCGTATCGGCAGCTAATTCACTGTCCTCTTGATGAGAAGTGGGATCATTTTGATTGATAGGAAACTGATTCTCTTGAGATTCTTCTTTTAAACTCATGCTTTCAGACTCATTCATGACAGTTACTTGGTAAGATTTTTGAGATATTGACTACATATAACTCTACAGGCAGATGCTCACCACTTAAGGATTGCCTAGAATGGAATCAATAGTGCTTGTTTTACTCTGAGATCATAGTTTATTACTGTTTTTTAAGTAAATCAAATTATGCTGTTTTCTAGCAGCCTATTTTCCTCTAAGAGGATGTATTAAAAACTGCTAAAGACGTAGATTCGCATTCTTTTCCCCTACGAGAAGGCTCGGATTAGGGAGAAAATAATCTCAAACATAGGTTATTAAAGATTTTAATACAGCCTCTAAAAAAGGTAATTTAATGAAAAAAAGAATTATCCTTTAATTTTTTTAGAGAATTCAATCAAATGTTGAACCATTTTACTTAAACGCTCCTGCAGGTGAAGATCTGTTAACTCCCCTTCTGCATTAAAGCTAGTTTCAGCGTGAGGGATCACGATTTGCTCAGGCAACACCCAACAATGAAGCTGACGACAGATTAGACGCAAAGTATTGATGGCGTTCGTACTATGCACACCGCCAACGACAGCGATAAGGCCGACCACTTTTCCAGCAAGATGCTCTTCATCTAAAAGATCGAGCGCATTTTTTAATACTCCGCTCACGCTCCCATGATATTCTGGAGTAGCGAGAAGGATTCCGCTAGAAGAGCGAACAGTCTGCCTAAATTTTTCTACGTCCGGAAACGCCGGATAATCATTTCCGCCTTGGCAAAAAGGCAGGTTTAATTGACGCAGATCAATTAATTGTGTTTGGATGTCCTTATCTGGGATCTCTTTTAAAGCTAAATTTAAAATTTGATAAGTGTAAGAATGGGGGCGTAGACTGCCTCCAATGGCTATAATTTTCATAAGAAGGCATATGGCTTAAAGAGATTCATAGTCCTTCATAATAATATCAAACACCACTTCAGGATCATGCATATCAACATCCAGCCAGCGGAATAAAGGCTCTTTTCGAAACCAAGTAAATTGCCTTTTGGCATAATGGCGAGTGGCTTGTTTAAAAGATTGAACAAATTTCTCATAATCCGCAGGCGTTTGGTTTGTCTGAAGAAAATCCAAAGCTTGCCTATAACCGATAGCTTGCGAGGCCGATGAATTCTGCCTTAAGCCTTGTTGCTCTAAGCTGCGCACTTCATTTATAAATCCATCTTGCAGCATTTTGTCGCATCGTTGGTCTATTCTTTCATATAATTTATCTTTTGGACGATGCAAGAACCAACAGCGAAAATCGTAGTTTTGCGGCCTTCTCCTTCCTTTCCAAGATAATTTGCTGACTTTTTTATTAGTCAGCATAATAATTTCTAAGGCCCGCACAATTTTTTGCTTGTCATTTTTTGTAATGGTCTTTGCATATTGCGGATCAAGCTGATTTAAACGATCATAAAGGACATCGGATCCAAGACGCTCAATTTCCTCTTCCAGAGATTTTCGCACTTCAGGGACAGAAGGCGGCCCACTTGGAGGTCCATAAAGCAAGGTATGCAAATAAAATCCCGATCCTCCGGCAACGATAGGCACATTTCCATGGTCTAAAATTTGCTGGCAAGCTTGTCGGGCCTCATAATAAAAATCAACGACATTGAAATTCTCTTGAATATTGCGGATATCAATAAGATGATGAGGAATAAGCAGCCGCTCTTCCTTGGTTGCCTTTGCCGTTCCAATATCCATGCCTCGATAAACCTGCATGGAATCTGCTGAAATGATTTCTCCATCCATTGCTTGAGCTAAATTCATCGCCAAAGCCGATTTACCGCAGCAGGTGGGACCGGCTATAACAATCACGCGCTTTTTTTTTCGTTGGAGATTCGAAGGGATTTGCTTTTGAATTTCTAAAGCAAAATTTAGAATAATGCGTTTGACCTCTTCAGTTTCAAAAGAAATTCCGCTGATCACAATAGCCATCCGTTCATAAACTGTAGAATTTTAATATTTAACATGGGTCAAAAGGGGTATTTTAACTTGGATAAAGAAAAGTGTTAAGCTTTCAAATCATTAAAACTTACGAAGAGCGTCTTCTTCTGTTTTTGCTAATTCTAATACATGGTCAAAGCCAGACATCTTTAAAACATCCATTACATTAGCCGTGACTTCGCAAATAACAAGCTTTCCAGAAAGCGTTTTAAGCTTTTTGGTAACAGATAACAGCATGCGCATTCCCGCACTACTTAAATAATCGACGCCGGAGAAATCTAATAATAACTTATCCTGTCCATTATGAATATAATCAAAAATTTTGCGCTCGGCTGTGGGAGAAGAGACGGCATCCAAACGGCCATTCATCCTTAAAATTAAGATATCTCCTTTTGCTTCCTCTTTGATGCTTACGAGTCCTTCTATATTTCCCATATACTCCTCGATTCAATTTCGGCAGCAACCCTTGTCTTTATTTTATGTTAAGCTGTTTTGGCATGAAATTGCAACAAAATAACTCTTTTAATAAGAGGGTTTCCTAAACTGCTAACGGCTTAAAAAAGACGTTATTTCTATTCATACCATTATAACTTTTTCAATTTCATAAATTCCTCTTCAAAGCCATCCCTTGAAAGATTCGGATTTAGGTTATTGCGAATGCAAAGAACTTTCCCAAGGGGCATTGTAATTAAATACTTGAATCATTTTCTATTTGATGTTTCTTTAATTAACAATTAAATTTAAAGGAAAGAAAGAAAAATATCCGCCACAACCTATTCATTTCCTCTATCCAAAAGAATAAGCCCTTTTATTCTTTCGAATAACTGAGCTTAAGTTGAGTTCACTGGATAAATAAAAACAAATTGGCTTTCAAACTTTGGTGAAGCTATGCCTGTTCCTTCTGCTCGCGATTTTATTTATTTGCAAGGATGCCGCCAGCATAATTTAAAAAATATTGCTTTAAAAATCCCTAAGCAGGCCATTACGGTAATCACAGGGGTGAGCGGATCGGGGAAATCTTCTTTAGCCTTTGACACGCTTTTTGCTGAAGGCCAGCGCCGCTATTTGGAATACCTTTCTCTTCAAGCTAGAGTATGGATCAAGCAAATGGCCAAGCCGCAAGTGGATCTCATTGAAGGCCTATCCCCCACTTTAGCTATCGGCCAAGGTAGGCAAGAGCTTTACCCGCTTGGAATACTTGCTACTTATACAGATATTTATGACTTTTTAACTTTGCTTTATACCGGCATTGGAGAACAGCATAGCCCGGCGACAGGCAAGCGCTTGATCCGCTATACAAGGCAGGAAATTATTGATTTAATTTTAAAAGAATATCCGGCTGGAATGCGACTGCAATTATTAGCCCCTGTCAAATTACAAAAAGAAACATTTCATCAAGCCGTGACCAGGCTACAGCAAATGGGATTCATCCGTTTGAGAATTGAAGGCCAAGATTGGGTCAGCGAAGACCCATTGCCTTCATTGGAAGAAGTGAGCCAGCTTGAAGTCATTGTTGATCGAATAGAAATAAAAGAGGGAATAAGAGATAGGCTAGCGCATTCCATTGAAACAGCCATGGATTTAAGCCAAGGCATTTTAAAGGTACAAGAGGGAAGAGAGGGGCGTTTTCATTATTTTACAGAAATTTACGTCTGTCCAGAAACAGGATTGTCTTTTCCGCCCTTGGAAGCAGCGGATTTTAATTTTAATTCGTCACGCGGGGCGTGCCCGCTTTGCCTAGGCCTAGGGGGGCAAGAGAAGGTCAATCCCCAGCTCCTTCTTTCCGATTCCGAATGGCCTTTGATCGAACAAATCCGATTTCTTATCGACCATCTTCCCAAAAAAACCGCCTATCCTATTCAACAACTCTTTTCCTCCTTCTGGAACTTTTTAAAACTTCCAGATGACACTCGCCTAAGCGATCTTCCCTCTTCCCTATTGGAGCCTCTTCTGTATGGCTCAGCCCATATTTTTGCACATTCTCTTTCCGTATCCGGAGAGGATCTCCTTGTCAAACAACAGTGGCAAGGGCTTGTCCCCCTTTTAGAGCAAGCTTTGCAAACAAAAAAGACCAGAGGCTCTCTCAGCGAACTGCCCTTCATCGAATGGCAAGAGTGTCCTGCCTGTCAAGGCGCGCGCCTTAAGCCGGAAAGCCTTGCCTGTCTCATTCAAGGCAAAAACATCCATCAACTTTGCTCCCTTACTGTGACTGCCCTTTTAAATGAATTAAAGGCGTGGAGCTTGACAGGCAAAGCGGCTTTGATAGCTAAAGAGATCATTCCGCATATTCTTACCCGCCTCGCCTTTCTTGAGCAGGTTGGATTAAGCTATTTAACGCTTGATAGGCGTGGTAAAACGCTCAGCGAAGGCGAAGCGCAAAGGGTCCGGCTCGCCTCCCAAATCGGAGCTAAATTGTCGGGCGTCACTTATATCTTGGATGAACCTTCGCTGGGACTGCACCGGCAAGATATTCAACACTTGCACCAAGTCATCGAGGAGCTAAAAGAACTCGGCAACACGGTAATTTTAGTCGAGCACGAGAAAAGTCTGATCAAACAAGCGGACTATCTCATTGAATTGGGGCCTGGAGCCGGAAGATTTGGAGGACAGCTGACTTTTAAAGGCTCTTTTCAAGAGCTTTTAAAGGATCCAAACAGCTTAACCGGCCAATGGCTCAGCGGCAAGCGCAAGCTTCCCAAGCCTCCGCATCGCAAACCTAAGCATGGCTGGCTGACTGTCCAATCCGCATCCCTTCATAATTTGAACAATTTCTCTGTCAACATTCCTCTCGCATGCTTAGTGGGCTTTTGCGGAGTGTCAGGGTCCGGAAAATCTACCCTTGTTTTAGATATGATCGGCAAGCAAATTCAAGAGTATCTTTCACGCTCCGTAGCTCTGCGTTCTCTACAAGGCTATGAATCCCTTAAAAGATTGGTAATGAGCCAAAAGCAAGCTGAGCGCTTTTCAGCCCGCTCTATTCCAGCTACCTATGTCGGCTTGATGACCCCCCTTAGGCAACTTTTCGCTGAAACGCGCCTGGCCAAAGCAAGAGGCTACACGGCTTCCCGCTTTAGCTTGAATAAACGGGGTGGGCGCTGCGAAGCATGCGAAGGGCTTGGACAAATTCGCGCGAATATGCAATTAATGCCTGATCTGTATATTCCTTGCGAAGTTTGCCAAGGCTTGCGCTATAACTATGAAACCCTTCAAATTACATGGGAAAATTATACAATTGCCGATATTCTTTCTCTATCGGCTCAAGAAGCCTATCAAGTCTTTCGCTACATTCCCGCGATGGCGCCCGCTTTAGAAATGATGACAGAATTGGGACTGGACTATTTAACATTAGGGCAGCCCTTTAACACCTTATCCGGAGGAGAAATTCAACGCTTAAAGCTTGTCGCCGATTTGGCAGAAAAGAACCTGGAGCCGACACTCTATATTTTAGATGAGCCTTCTGCAGGCCTACATGTACAGGATCTGGAAAAACTCCTTAAAATTCTTCATCGGTTAGTAGATAAGGGGCATTCTATTTTTATGATCGAACACCACCTGGATCTATTGCAGCAAGCGGACTGGTTGATCGAGCTCGGGCCAGGCGGAGGGCCGCAAGGAGGCCGGCTCATCTTCGAAGGCGCTCCCAGCAAACTCTCCAAAGCCCCTACCCCTACAGGAAAAGTCTTCGCACAACTTATGGACAAGTAAAGAGCGTTTAAATGTGCCCCTATACGCTATGATGGGTTTTAATGCGCCCTCTAAGAAGAAAGAAGATAAGCTTCTTTAAACAATTTCTCTAAAAGATCATCATTGGAAGATTTAGATTGCTTTTGGATAACGCTTTCCAGCTTATCTAAGCGATATTTAAGCTGCTCATTTTCTTCTTTCAGCTGAAGGCAAAGCCGGGAAAGGTCTTGATGCCTGACATACAAAGCTCGCTTAAGCTTTTCAAATTGAAGATAAACTTCTTTTAACTCTTTTCGCATCAATGAAAGCTCATCTTCTTCTGTAAATAAATCTAATTGAATTTTACTTTGCATAGCAGATCCAACTTATAAAGATTTAGTATCTTAAACGAAAGCTAGATAAGAACGCAATAGGCGGATGCAATTTCACTTTCAGAATCCCCATATAAATAATCTCTTCCCCACCACCGCATCCGAAAAACGCACCGAGTTTTTGCTTAGCGAATAAAGAACTCTCTAGCCTTTAATTATCTAGTCCTTTAGGCATGAAATTGCCTAGCGGCTTGAGGACTTTATTGGCCAAACTTTTTCTGTCCTTCATATTCTCTGCTCCCATAATAGATAAGCTAAGCCCCATTGCCGCTCCAATAAAGGGAGCCGCCAGGGTTTTGCCTATCGAAGCCACAGTTGTCAAGGCTATTTTAGCCTTATCCGCCAGTCTTGCTTGAGGATGAGTACTTTGCGCATGAGCTAATTGGAGAGCTTTACTAATGCGGTTGGGAATTTTATTGGCTTGCCTAAACATTTCAAAAGGAACGGCCGCTAATGTTAATAGGCGAGATGCAACGCCTATCATTGTTTTCCGAATAAGGGCCTTGCTCGCTAATTTGACTTTTCCTTTCACTGTTTTGATAGATTCATTTTCCGTCCCTTCTCCCTTCGCTTCCCAGGAAATTTTATTTTGCAAAGAGGCCGCCGATTTTATAGCCCCAGGAAGCGTCAACCGAAAAGCGATATCCTTATTCGAGGTATTAAGATCATTTCGATAAAAAAGTAAGCGTTGGATAAAAAGGGCAGCTTTTCCACCTGTGTCTTTTAATTTTTTATATCCTATCGAAAATCTCTGATTTTCAGGACTTTTAACTTCATTTAATTCATTTGAGGCAGTCTTTGCCTGTTGCTCGCTCACTCCCTTCTTTGCTTCATTATTGGAAGAAGTAACGGGCATATAAGCGGTCGGCGGAGTAAGCCCAGGTACAGGAGTTAAACCCATCGAATCCATCTTAACCTCCCCTTAAAGGGTGTAAACAAGTCAATCTATTAATAAAAACAAATGCTACTTAATAATAATTATAAAACTATCAATATTGAGAAACAATCTCTAAATAATTATTAAATAATTAACATTGGTTAGTATTCGATACCGCCAGATTGTTAAGTGTTTGTCTTCAAATTGCTAATGGCTTAGGTTTTCCTGTTGAACAAATGTGCTTTCTTGTAGCCATTCCATATAGCTCTTATTTCCTCCTTCAATTTTAAACCAGGTGATCTCCGGGACTTCATACTTGCAATTTTGTTCAATGATTTCTCTGATTTTATTGTAATTTTCAGCACGCGTTTTAAGGACGACTTTACTTTCTTGGGCTGTTTCCAATTTATTATTCCACATATAAACGGACTCGATCCAAGGAATAATCTGAGCACAGGCGACATAGCGCTCTTGTGCAAGGTAGCGTGAGATGCGACGTGCTTCATCTAACGTTCCGCTTGTCCAATGAATTTCAATAAATTCTTCATTTGCCATAGCCAGCCTTCCTTTTAGTTAAGAGGGTTTACAAATTGCTAGTTGCACATGCGTTTAGAGCGCATCATCAATCACCGGATTCAATTTTATTTTCTCCCTAAACGAAGGGAAAAGAATGCGAATGGGATTCATTGCCTAATTGATGATATACCCTAGGGCGTGTTTAATTTAAAATATAGGGTTGATGTAAATGTGAATCCACTCTAAGGTTCTTTTTTAATAAAGGCAAGATGGGGAATGCGAAGATCGATGATGACAGGTTTAGATGCCAAGCGTCCTTGCGTCTGTGAAGGCTTGCTTGCTTGCCATTGAGTCAGATAATTGCGCAACACAAAAAAATTAGCTAGATTTTGACGATAATGCTCTGTATTTAAACGAAGAAGAAAAAGGCGCCGGGAAGATTCATCGAGAGGAATGCCTTCCGGGCTTATTTCTAATGCAATCACCACTTGCCTCTGGCCATAGCTATCGGCATAGGCATCTGCCACATCAATTTGTTTAATATAAATGCTTTCCTCACCCCACGCTTTCAAGCTTTTCAAAATTTGAAAAGCTAATTTCAAGCGCTCTTGCTCAATTAAACAGCTTCCCCATTTCCCTTCCAACCCCTCTACGCCTAAGTGGATAACAGGCAACTTTTTAGGCGTAAAAAAAGGACGGACAGGAAAAATATACCCTTCGGTATCAAGAGCAGTATTCGCATAATCTCCTAGATAGGCAAACGGGGTGCGCATGTGATATTGAATATATAAGGTCCCCGGCCGGATTTTTTGAATCGTCGCCTGTTTGATCAACGGGCACGCGAGGAGCTTGCGCTCCGCCTCTTTGGTGTTAAATTGATAAAGATTAATGGGTTGATCGAGCGAAAGATCCAGCCATTCAGCCAAATAGCTCGTCTTAAGGCTCTCTTGCTGGGGAGTCCTCTGCACAATGGCTACAATGCGATATTGATCATCTTGTAGGCGTTTTTCCCTAATATGCAAATAATACAGCCATCCCATCAAGGCAGACCCCGAAAAGAGCAAAGTGGAGAGCAAAATCCACAAAAAAGCGCGGTTAAATGGAATTTTTTCAGAAGAAGATGAATCTAACATAAGATTAAATGCTTTATTGCTCTATCACTATGAGAAAACCGGAATAAATTTTCCACTTAAGTTGCACGTCTCTCTTAAAACCATTTAGGACAAGACGTGAATTTAAATTTTGAATAAGATAAAAATATTTTTAGTTATCCGCTTATTTTCTATTCAGTTTCTTGGCATCCTATTCTATCAAAGCCTCCTAAAAACCGCTAAGATTGATTCTTGAAAAGAATGGATTTAACGCCATCTACAACCGCTTTAAGCTGCACCTACCCCCATGGATACTGCCACGTGCCACTGGCGAGGCTTGTTTAGTCTAGCAGGCCTTTTTCTTATCTACGTCAATCAAATTTGAGTTTTAATACGCATTCGCTGTATTTATTTTTGCCTTTTTTAAACAAGCTGTTTCAATGAATTTTCTTAATCCTTCATAATGGGACTTAGATAGGGTTTTTGTTTTTTACGCATTCATCTTCCAAGAGGCAAATATTATGTCAATTTCCGGATCTCCTTTTATTTCTCCCATTGATCCCCAACCTTTTTATAAAGAAGTCAAAACACAATGGGCTTTCATAGTAAAGGAAGGATTAGGGAACCCCGGAAAAAATCCAAAAGATGGCGGAGAAAGAGCGTATCAAGTCTATATGCACACCTATCACTCCTACTTTCGCTTCATCATTTTAGGACCCGACAGGCTGAGAAATGAAGAAAAGCTTGTTGGAAACGTAAAGCTGATTGTTGCCCAATCTAAAAAAAAGAGCAGAGAAGATTCTGATTCCTTAAGCGGTTCTATATTAGGAGAAAAACAATGGTCTCTTTTAGTTAACGATGCGTTTATACTAGGCGGCATGCATGCCGGCAAGGACTTTCATATTGCTACTCCAAAAAAACAGGAGCGTTTTCCCAGCCTGGATAAACTATGGAATGCCTCAACCCATAGCCTGCGTCCTTTGGGAAGAGAAATTATCATTCTCAAATTATCGGGATATAAATGCGTTGATGCGCATAATTTAGGCATTGTGTTCTGCTGCTGTTTCTCTGATCAAATCCCTAAATCGCTTACCGAGCTTCGCAATAGAGTAAAAGCACTCGACTCTTTAGAAGTTCAACAAATTTTAGAGAATCCGATCGATGATGAACTGCAGTTTCAAAAACCTTCTAATAAAGACGACGGCAACGACCATGGCAAAGCCCCTTTAAAAAATGCTTAGCTTACAGCTGAGTGCAAAGACGCATGCCAACTAAAAAATCTTTCTCGTTTTTTTACTTTCTTTATTCTTTTAGAGCACGTCTTAAAACTCAAGTTATTAAGTAAAGCGCTCAAGGAGGAGAGATCGACAGAAAAACATTTTGGCAGCGCAAAAGCGCAGCCAAAATGGAAAAGTCTTCGTTTAATTACAGCGTGTGAGCTCTGGTTCTTGGCTTTCCTATCACTTGAATATTAAAGGCTTTGGTAATTTCATCAATAGATTTCAAACCCGCTATTTTCTCTCGACAAGCCGTCAAGGTCACCGAACGATTTTCTCCATTGCAAGGCGGGAGAAGAACAATTCCTGATCTCGGCAGCTTTTTTTTCACTTTTTTTGCCCGAAGTCCGCTAGCTTCTTTTTTTGGTTCCATCTCAATTTGTTCTTTCTGGTCTAGCTCTGATCCTTCTTGTCCTTTTTCATTCAATTCTCGATCATCTTTTCCTTTTTCATTCAATTCTCGCTCATTTTGTGCTGCTGCGATAACGTCTTCCCGCTCGCTATTTTCTACTGCGGTAATATTTTCCTGATCGTTTTGCCCTTTTCCGCTTATTAGGAGCTCCCCTCTTTCGTATCCGGCTATCATTAACATAGCCAGCTCGCGCCCTAGTACACGAGGGCGGGCATTTTTCACATCCCACAAATCCTCGAAAGGCAAAGACTCTTTCTCTTCGCTTACCACATGAAATTCTTTGTCTGCATGAATAGCGCCTAAAATAGCCAGGTCATTTATATAAAGCCACCATTTCGTCGCATTGAGAATGGCCCCTTCTGTCACATGTAGCTTGACGCGTTTCTTTAAACTCAAACTCTCCTGTAGACTACTAAATGTTGTGCGCAAGAAAGCTCCCATGACTTTTTCATCAACTTGGGACTCTTTTATTGCCAATACTCCGAAATTTTTCTCATACTCTAAAGTCCTGATCTCTTTTCCCCCTAAAAGGACGAGCGGCAGCAATCCTTTAAAAGCATTGATATAAGCTTCAAAAGCTCGTTTAACCTCTTTTTTAGGAGATTCGAGACGCATCGATGGATTGGGAACTTCTCTAGAGATCCTGGACCACTGGACAATTGTCTCAGCGAATAAGGTTTTCTCGGTATAATAAGGAGCGAGAACAGCGGAAGAAGTCGGACAATGCATAAATATTAACCTTTTTAATAGAAGTTTTAAGCATTAACTTTTGAATGGTCGCTAGAAAGTAGCGAATCAAAATTAATTTTTTTTAAAGGCAAGGTTAATATTTCTTTATTTATTTCTCAATCTCTTACAAAATCAATTAAATTTAAACTAAATTTTCTAATCTATTTCTCTAAATAAATTATATAAATTTTCTCCATCCATTCAGAAAAATAATTTTGAGTATAGACAGTAAGCGTTTTAAAACCCCCTCTTAATAGCCAGGAAGCCTGCTTAATAAAGCCAGGGTTTCTCCTGCAACTTTGGTCACATCTCCGGCTCCCAATGTGATGATGACATCATCAGGGCGAATCATTTCGCTCAGCTTATGGCTAAGAGCCGGACGCGAAACGTATTGGCAAGAAAGAGGGGAACTTTGCTGGATCTCTTGAATGATCAACTCATGCGACAGGCCTGCAATGGGAGTCTCTCCGGCCCCGTAAATATCTGTGACAATCAATTCATCTGCAGCATCAAAGATATTTCCATATTGCCCTAGGCAATCTTTAGTACGGGAATAGCGATGAGGCTGAAAAACGGCAATTAAACGCTTATTGGGGACTGCTAAGCGAAGGCCTTTCAATGTGGCCGAAATTTCGGTGGGATGATGGGCATAATCATCCACAAACAGGATATTGTTTATTTCTCCCTTTTTTTCGCAGCGTCTTAGAACGCCTTTAAAAGATTTGAAGGTTTGCCGAATGGCGCCTTCCGGTATGCCTAAAGTAATCGACAAAGCAAAAACAGCGGCTGCATTAAGCGCATTATGAGTTCCAATCAAGTTCAAAACAATATCGGAATACTTTTTCTCTTTTCCCTTCAAATCAAATACAACTTGGAAGCCGTCTTGCCTGACATTCGAAATGACCCATTCGCAGTCCGGGCTGAATCCATAACGCTGTCCCGGCCTATTCAGCCGCCTCAAGTGAAGATCATCTCCGCACCAAATTAAATGATCCGGGGACGCCACCTGCGACATGAAGGTATTGAAAGACTCTATTAAGAGGGATTCGCTTCCTTCATAGTTATTTAAATGGTCGTTATCAATATTTGTCACAATGGCCCCAAAGGGATGGTACTTAAGGAAAGTCCGATCGCTTTCATCCGCTTCAAAGGCGAAAAGATCTCCTTCTCCAAAGCGCGAATTGCTTTGAAACTCAGGCAGCATGCCCCCCACTGCAAAGGAAGGATCCAGGCCTGCTTCGACGAGTACGGTCGCCAATAATGAAGACGTTGTCGTCTTCCCATGCGTGCCGGCAACAGCCAATGAGCGGTATTGCCCAATTAGGCTTACAAGCAAATCGGAGCGATGCAGAAGAGCGCATTGCAGTTGAATGGCGGTTTGATATTCTGGATTATCAGGCTTAATGTCGCTGCTATAGACAACTGTCATTTTAGCCGAAATATTCTCAGCCGCTTGGCCCTTATGAATAATAGCTCCTGCCTTAGCCAACCCTTCTATCGTATAATTAAAGGCTATATCGCTGCCAGAAACGCATTTCTTTTTATGCAGCAGCAAGCGGGCAAGGCCGCTCATTCCGATTCCGCCAATTCCAATGAAATGATAGTGTTCCGACATATTCATGACCTGAAAAAGTTGTGATTATTTTAAATTTAATATGAGCTCACAAAGCGTTAAACGGTTAGGCCTTTGCTTATAAGCTTGGATTGCTTGCCGCATGGGTTCTAGATAGCTCTTTAAGCTATAGAGTTGAATCAGGCGGCCCAGTTCTTTAGCTACCAAATCCGCCTCTTTGCATTTAACCGCGCCTTTTACCGTTTCAACTAGAAAATCTGCATTTTTATCCTGATGTTGATCGGTTGCATAAGGATAAGGAATTAATATACCCGGCACTTCAAACTCCATTGCTTCTGCAATTGTAGAGGCACCTGCCCGGCCGATGAAAAAATCAGCAATGCTCCAAGCATAATGCATATTAGCTTCAAAGGCTCTAACCGTTGCAGGAATACCATGAGAAGCGTAGAAAACCGCAAGCTCTTCAACAGCTAGTTCATTTCCTGTCAAATGGATCACTTGCAACGATGTCTCTTTTAAATCCGCCACACATCCCTTCATAAGCGCATTAATCGCTTGCGCCCCTTGGGATCCGCCAAACACCAATAGGATAGCCTTCTCTTTAGATAATTTGAAATAAGCCAATGCCTCTTCCCGCTTGATATCGCCGCGCGCATACCCCTCTCTTAAAGGCATACCTACTTCAATCGCATGCTTTCCTAATAGGGAGAGTGTAGAAGGAAAATGCACGCCTATTTTGCATGCAAAAGGAGCCAGCCATTTATTGGCTTTACCGGGAATGCTGTTGGCTTCATGAAGGACAATTGGAATACGAAGCAGCTTAGCAGCCAATAATGTCGGCACAGTGTAATAACTTCCGAAACCCACCACGGTATCCGGTTGGAAGTCCTTCATGATTTTTATACTTTGATAAAGGCCCTTCGCCAAGTTAAACAATCCCTTTAGGCTTCTTATGGGATTTTTGGAAAGAAGCGGGCTGGAGACCACTTCCTTAAAAGGAAAAAGCGAACGATCAAAATATTTATTGGACCCCAATTTACCTGCTACAAAAAGAACGGAAGAAGAAGGAATGCGCCTCTTTATTTCTTGAGCAAGCCCCTGTGCAGGAAAAATATGGCCGCCCGTTCCCCCTGCAGCAATCAAAATACGTTTAGACATAAGCGTACTCTCCTTCTTGGGCAATATTGAGTAAAAGTCCCAAGCCCATGATATTAGCCATCAAAGATGTTCCTCCTTGGCTGAAAAAAGGCAGATTCAGGCCCGTGCTGGGAAGCAGTCCGGACACAACACCCAAGTTCATAAAAGCCTGAAAACAGATAAGAAAGGTAATAGCCGTTGCAAAATAGAATCCTCCGCGATTCTGCGTGGTATGTGCAATATAAAAGCCAACGTATCCGATGAGCATATAGAGAAAAACGAGGCTTGCAATGCCGATAAAACCGAATTCTTCAGCGTAAATAGCTGCGATATAGTCATTTTGCGCCTCCGGTAAATAGCTGAGCTTTTGCAAGCTATTTCCCGGCCCGCGGCCGAAAATCTGACCGGATCCTGCAGCAATTTTAGCCTGATAAGGCTGATGCCCTTTTCCCCTTAAGTCCAATTCAGGATGGAGATAGACTTTCAGGCGTGCCGATACATAAGGGAGATGATAGGCTGATACCGCTCCAATGAATAATAAAACGGAAAGCGGCAATGCCCAGTATTTGAAGCGCACACGGGTCATGACACACATGACGACGACGCTTAGACCGATTACGCCAGCCGTTCCGTTATTAGGCTCGACTAAAATTAAAAGAATGGGAATTCCAACTTGGGCGATGAGTTTCAGAAAGGCTTTGAAAGATAAAAACGGTCCATCAGCTTGCTGCAAGCGATAAGTCAGATAAGCCGGGACAATGTATTTCACAAATTCAGATGGCTGAAAGGAGAAGCCAGCTATGCCTAGCCAGCGCCTCGAGCCGTTCACTTCCTTGCCTATTCCAGGAATAAGGGTCAATAGGAGAAGAAAAGAAAAAAAAATCAAGAGATAAGGGCTCCAGCTAAGCACCCTTTGATAGCCAATGCTCCAGACCCCTGCTGCTAAGATCAAGCCTATAAAGGCATAGG
The DNA here is from genome assembly GCF_001545115.1 of Candidatus Protochlamydia phocaeensis. Taxonomy (NCBI): domain Bacteria; kingdom Pseudomonadati; phylum Chlamydiota; class Chlamydiia; order Parachlamydiales; family Parachlamydiaceae; genus Candidatus Protochlamydia; species Candidatus Protochlamydia phocaeensis. The sequence goes on along the minus strand of NZ_FCNU01000028.1, from coordinate 104,983 downwards.
ACATTTGTTTAAATAAAGCCTGATGAGTGCTTTTAGCCAATGCATGATCCAATACTTCCGCCGAAGTTGTATTAAAGATCATCACAAGCCCCATCGCAAAAATAGAGGTGACGCAAATTAAAAGAAGCAAACGATGGAAAGTAACCATTTATTTCACGCGGATGCGGTCCCCGACTTTTAAATTGCGCGCTCTTTCTTCATCTAATTGATTTAGTCTGAGAATATCTTCAAACTTAACATTAAACTGCTTGGCAATTTTCCAAGGATTGTCCCCACTTTTGATGACATAGTAAACCGCTTCTGATCCGCTCTCTTCTTTCTTTTCGCTTGCCTTTTTAGCTGGTTGGGCATTCGAAGCGGATGCCAGCGCCTGGCCATTTCCTTTAACTGGGATTTTAAGCGTCTGGCCAATCGATAAACGTTCGCTCTGCAACTGATTGGCTCTTTTAATGGCGCCAACGGTCGTTCCATTGGCCCTGGCAATTTTTTCCAATACATCGCCTTTTTTTACCGTCACTTCAACAAAGCGATCGGATGAAGCCGGTGCAGGCAGGCCTTGCGGCAGCTCATCATCATCAGCGTTTGATTGGACCGCAATCGGCTCATGGATATAGCTCTCCGCTTGAGACTCCAGTATTAAGGGTTGGGGAGCTGGCTGCGTATAATATTTTAAAACATTATCGACTTCATCTGTAGCCGGACCCGCTGCTGCAATTAAATTCGTTTCATTAGCCTTCTCCGCCTCTACCAACGAAGTACTAAATTCTGATTGCTCAAGGACTTTATCTATAACTTTATCTGTATCATAAATAATGGCTGTAGCAAATAAAATAGCAAGCAACCCTGCGTTAATGACAACAGCAATTAATATAGTATCTTTTCTTGTCATTCTTAACTCCCTTGCCTACCTCATAAAGGCAGGTTTCCTTGGATTCATTCCTTTTTTTATTAGAGCATATTAAAACCGCTAATGACTTAGATTCGAGTTCTTTTTTCCTGAAAGAAAATCCTCAAACCTAGCTTATGATGGGTTTTAATGCACTCTCTCAAAGACTGTTGTCGAATTGCTAATGACCTAGGAGAAAATAATTTGAATCTAGGCCATTAGCAATTCGACGACAGTCTCTTAAAGCTGCCGGACAATGCGTTGAAACTCTTCTCCTCGGTGGGCATAATCTTTAAACATATCAAAACTAGAACACCCCGGCGATAGCAATACTGTTTCCCCTTCCTGAGCTTGATCGGCAGCTTGTCGGACAGCCAAATCTAAACTAGCTGCTATTTTCAATGGAAAATGGGCGGAAAGTTCTCTGTGCATTTTTTCGGCCGCTTGCCCGATTGCATAGATCGCTTTCACTCTTCCCCTAAACGCATCCACCCACGGATGATAAGAGGCGCCTTTATCAACCCCTCCGGCAATCAAGATAATCGGCCCTTCTAAAGATTGAACAGCTCGCACAACGGCGTCAATATTCGTTCCTTTGCTATCATCGTAATAACGAACACCTTTTTTTTCTAAGACAAACTCGATGCGGTGCGAGGGCTTCTTAAACGAGGCAAGCGCGTGCAAAAATTGTTCTCCTGATACACGCCCTGCACAAAGTGCATAGGCAGCTAAAATATTTTCCACATCATGGCTTCGCTTTCCTCTAAGCAGAGTCGGCAAATCAAAGACCCGCCGGCCCCCATAAAAAACAGACTGAAGATCAGTATAGACTAGGCATGCTTCATCATAGCCGTACCGATTAGCTTCCCCATGCTGCAGCAAACTGCCATAATCCTGCCAAGCCTTATCTTCTACAAATAGCTTTCCTGCATGCGTAAGGCAGCGGCCGATATTAAATTTAGCTGATGCATATTCTTCCATGCTTGCATAACGGTCCAGATGATCCGGCGTCACATTTAAAATAACTGCTTGCTCGAGAATTTTTTGCTGCATGGTTTCTAATTGATAAGAGCTTAGCTCCAAAATAATCGTTTCTTGTGCCTGCAGCGCCATCAACTCGCGCGTAAAAGGTACTCCGACATTACCCAAGGCTTTGGCCGGATAGCCACTTTGCTTAAGAATATGCGTCACAAGCAAAGTCACTGTCGTCTTGCCATTCGTACCGGTAATGCCTATAGCCGGTTGCTTCAGCATACGGCATCCCAATTCGATCTCTCCGACAACTTCTATCTGAGCTGCTTTAGCTGCCTTTACAACAGGATGCGTAGGAGGAACACCTGGCGAGAGAACAATAAAGTCAAAGTCTTTCACATCCAAGCTTTCCTGCTCATGTTGGACCCGCATACCTAATTTTTGCAAATCTTCAATTTCGCCCAAAGATTGCAGGCTGGGATCACGGTCAATTCCTTGCACGATCGCACCTTGTACAAGAAGAAAATGCGCAGCAGAACGCCCGCTCATTCCCATTCCGACAATCAGTGCCCGTTGCCCTTTATAGCTAGCAGTCGATTGCATATAGGTTTCCTTTACTGAAATTTCAGCGAAGCGATGCCGATAATGGCCAACAGCAGACTGATAATCCAAAAGCGGATGACGACTTTTGTCTCCGGCCATCCCTTGTACTCAAAATGATGATGCAAGGGAGCGCAGAGAAATACACGCTTTTTATTGCGCAGGCGATAGCTTAAAACTTGAAGAATCACAGATAAGGCCTCCGCAACAAAAACACCACCCACTATCCCCAATAAAAATTCTCGGCGCAATAAAACTGCAGATACACCGATGATACCGCCTAAGGTCAATGAACCCGTGTCCCCCATAAAAACTTGAGCGGGATGCCCATTATACCATAGGAATCCCAAACAAGCCCCAATCAAGGCACTGAGATAAATGGCGATTTCTCCGCTTCCTTCGATATAAAGGATATTGAGGTAGCGGGCAATCTCAACATGGTTCGACACAAAAGCGATCAGGCCAAGAGCCCCGGCCGCCATGATCAAGCAACCGGACGCCAAGCCGTCCAATCCATCCGTCAAATTAGTCGCATTAGAGGCTCCCGTAATGACAAAAAACATAAAGAAAGCCATTAGGATAAGAGCCAGCCCGCTAAAAATGGCAACAGGTTCTTTAAAAAAAGGAATATAAAGGCGGGAAGCATAGTCTTTTAGACTTAAGTTAACGGATTGATGGCCGTTATCTGATTGTACAGCCTCTCCTTTTTGTGCGGCCTCCCCTTTGACCACTACATTTTCTTTTATCACCGGGATGTGAAACCACGTCCAGTTTTCAATAGCCTCATGGACGGGCGCAATTAAAAAATAAGACGCAATGGCAGCCGATAATAAGAATTGGAAAAATAGTTTGCCTTTAGCAGACATGCCTTTGGTGTTCTTATATTTTAACTTGAGATAATCATCCCGTCCTCCGATCGATCCCAGAAAAAGAGTTGTGGCCAGCAAAATAAAGGTGAAAATATGAGTGAGATCCATCCATAAAATCAAAGAAATGAGCATAGAGAAAAGAATGAGAATTCCGCCCATGGTCGGAGTATTTTGCTTTTTCTCATGGAGCTTTCCCAAAAGCGGACACTCGTCTTTGCGGATGGATTGTCCAATCTTCATTTCATAGAGTTTGCGGATAAAATAAGGCCCCAGGAAAATGCTCAACAAAAGAGAGGTAAGGGCAGCCAGAATCATACGGGTCGAGTAATAGGTAAAAACGGCGGGAGCTTTGATACCCCACATGTCTTTAAGCAAATCAATAATAAGCAGGATCATAATTTCATTTCTTCGTTATAGTTCTTCCAATACCTTCCATAATTCTTTGGAACGCGACCCTTTTAACAAAACGACATCTGCAGGCTTTAAAGCCTGCTTCAAGCAAGCGACTAACGAGGCCCTATCTAAAAACAGTTCTACGGGCTTCCCGGCCTTTTTCCAAACATCTAAAATAGGATGGCATTCTTCTCCTAAGCAATAGATCTGTTCGACATGATCCAAAGCAAACTCGCCTACTCTTCGATGGCAGTCGGCAGAAAATTTTCCCAGCTCCATCATACTACCAAGCACTGCCACCTTACTTCCGCCTTCTTTTGGCTGGGGAAGTGTTTCTAATGCGGCTTTGACCGACAATTCAGAAGCATTATAAGAATCATTGAGAAATAATATGCCTTGAAAATCGACAAATTGAAGGCGCTTTTCAGGCAATTTCAAAAAGGGAATGGCATGCTTTATTTCTTCCCAACTAACATTAAAATGCCTAGCCACTGCTATGGCGGCTAATAAATTATGCGCATTATGCTTGCCTGGTACCTGAAGAAGAGATCCTAGATCGATCGTCTGATTTTCAACATGCGCGTAAAGTTTGTGGCCATCTTGGCTATCTAGTTGGTAATCAGCCCGGGGATCATTTGTAGAAAAAGAAAGTTTATGGCTGTTGCCTAATCGGGCAATCGCCTCATAATTAGCAATGTCACGGTGGATGACTCCTAGCCTTGTATGGGAATGAGAAAAAATTTCAGCTTTTGCCCACGCTATATCTTCAAGAGATTCAAAATTGCAGGCATGCACAAGAGCAACCCTTGTTAAGACAGCCACTTCAGGAGGAGCTATTTGCACAAGCCGCGCTAAATTGCCTGGCGTCGTCATGCCCATCTCTAACACCAAAATCTCTTCTTCCCCTGTGGTATGATTGAGAATAGAAAGAGGAATGCCAACTTGAGAGTTGCTGTTGCCAGGAGAAGCCGCCACCCGATACCGAGTTTCCAATAAAGTCTTGATAAACTCTTTGGTGGTCGTTTTTCCAATAGAGCCTGTAACGGCCACAAGCCTGGAAGAGCTTCTAGAAAGAGCACTTTTCGCCATCTCTTGTAAAGCATGCAAGGGATCTTCAACGCGAAGCAAGGCAAGGCCGAAATCCGGGCCTGCATAGCTTTTAGAAACGACCGCAGCCAAACATCCTTTTTGCTTCACATCCGCTAGGAAGGCATGGCCATCCACTCGCTCGCCAGAAAGGGCTATAAAGACCTCTCCTGGTTTGAGCGTCCGCGAATCCGTACTAAATCCTTGAATTAAACTTTGCGGCAAAGGATCCGAACACTGTAAAAGCCGAGCCATTTGACCTAGCGTAATTGATCTCATACAAATGATTTCCGTTAAAAAAATGATGGTAGCCGCAAGCTTAAAATTTTCTCTCATTTTGAACAATAAAGAATAAAAGAACACGAAAGATTGTAATAAAGAAAAAAAAATAATTGACCAGCCGAATCTTAAACTAACTTTTTTAAATCAAAATCTAAAACTACTAAAGCAGTCTTCAGCAATTATTAACCCCTATCATTCTTTTAACTGAGTTAAATTTACAAACAAGTTTAATTTAAAATCAAATCGATCAACATTTATTATTAAATGGTTTTAATAAAAACCACCAATCACAAATTAATTCATTTCCTAAAAAGATTTGACCTTTATTCCTCTTCTGTTTAATAACATAGGTAAATAAAATCGAGAGATAGATTGCCATTTAGTCGCTTTTGGATTAAAATGACATCATAAATTGAGAATGAGGTGAAGATGAGAAAGAAAGAATTTAATTGGGGGCCTGGGCTGTTTCTTATTATTTATCAAACTATTCTGCTCATTAGTTTGCCCTTTTATTTTTATTATGCCTTTCCCAGCTGGGGCATGATTTCAATCTCGATTGTCCTGCTTTATCTAACAGGGCTTAGCATTACGGCGGGCTATCATAGGCTTTACTCTCATCGCAGCTTTCGCACCAATTCTTTTGTAGAAGGAATTATTCTCTTTTTTGCCTCGATGGCCGGTCAAGGAAGCGCTCTGCGTTGGTCTTTTGACCATCGATTGCACCATGCGCATGTCGATACTGAAGAAGATCCTTATTCTATTAAGAAAGGCTTTTGGTACGCCCATTTCCTTTGGATTTTAGAAAAACCGCGCGACATCGATCCCAGAGTTGTACCGGATTTAATGAAAAATCGGTTGGTTCAATTTCAACACCGCCATGCCGGTTGGCTGATGGTGTTTACCAACATCATCGCTTTTTTTGTCGTTGGGTGGCTTCTAAATGACTATGTAGGTGCTTTCTTTTTAGCCTGCTGGACGCGCCTTTTTGTCCTCCACCATTTTACATGGTTCATTAATTCACTTGCCCATACATGGGGAGATAGACCTTTTTGCCAAGAGCAATCCGCTGTCAATAACTATATCATTGCCCTTTTGACCTTCGGAGAAGGCTATCACAATTTTCATCATACATTTGCAAATGACTACCGCAATGGAATTCGCTGGTATCACTTTGATCCGACCAAGTGGTTGATTTGGACGCTTAATAAAATGGGCTTGGCCAGCCACTTAAAGCGCATGGACCCTTATACGATCAGAAAACGCTTGGTTCTGGAGCGCACCCAGCTTTTGCAAGAACGCTTGTGCGATCTGTGGTACATTAAGAAAGATGAGATAGAAAAAAACATTTTAGAATTATCTGATCGATTAGTGGCTAAATTCGCTCAAATTAATCAGCTCAGAGAACGCTATTACAATGCTCGTTATGAAGGTAAAGAACGGGCTTTATTAAAGCAAGTTAAGCAAGAGCTTAGTCAGCTGAAGAAAAGCTTTAAGGCGGATTGGAAGCGCTGGCATAAGTTGTCGCGCAATATTATGCGCATGAAGCCGCTTGAGATTCAGCTGGGAACAGGGTAGGTTTAGCGAGGATTAACTAGAGATCCGTTTAGTTAAGTGTAAAATGAACTTCCAAAGAAAAGGGCTTCCTCGTAAGGAAGCCCTTTTCTTTTTCCTATTTGGAAGGCGCATTGGCAAAAAGTTCTTGGCAAAGCTCTTTCCAATAAGCTGTTCGTGTAAATGAGCGAGAATCCAAGGAAGCCAGAAAATTATCTTTCAGGTTATGGATGACGTGCACTTTGGCAGAATGTAAGAGATTAGGAGGTATAACAAGCTGATTGCCCTGTTGCTGCTGCTGCTTCAACTGATTTAAGGCATCAAGAATGGGTTTGCTAATATATCTATCCACATTCATTTCTTTGGCTGATTGAGAATTAAAATACGTTTGACAAAGCAAATCTAACTGATCAAGCGCTTGATTGACATCCGCTTCTTCTTCAAACTTTTTTACCTGCATTAAAAACCCTATCCCGAATTCTCCTTTCTTAACGGTAAAAGTCTCCAATTCAGCCAATAATTTACTTTTTACGACCGGACAAAAAGTATCATCTTCAGAAAAGTCTTCCGCTCCAAATAAATAGTTGCTGTCTAAAAGAGTTTTAGCCGCTTTATCGCAAAACACTTGATAATCTTTTAACACCTCTGCAAGGGCATCTTTAATCACTTGGATCATGTCTTCTTTTGAAGCAATGGCTTGATTAGCCTCCAGGGATATAGAAGTCGGATATTCGGTCTGCAAGGCCTCAGCCAGCCTATTCAAATCATCGATTGAATATTCGTCAAACCCTCTTCTCAAATGAGCTTTAAATAAAACCTTAAAATCCTGGCTAGAAATTGAAAAAGAATCTCGCAAAGGTACATGCGTGGGAAATTGAGAAGAAAATTGGCCCCATACCGTCTGAATCAGAGCTGACAAATTCATGGCCGTCTTCGAACGAGGAGACAAAAGTTGCTTAAATGAGTGCAGAAAACCTATCCGAGGAGACAACATGAGAGAGTCTGAAGACTGCCCCGTTGTCATCTGAGAAGAGCGGGGCGTGCGGTGAGAACGCGGAGTATCTACACGAGGTGAAATCGGCAGGCTTTTTTCCGATGCGCTCTTTTCCCCTTGTTCTTCAATCAAATCTTTCTTTTTTAAATTAAGTAAATTCTTGGCAAGTTCTTTCAAAAATACATTTAATTTTCTCACTTCCTGTTCATTGAGCGTTTTCACCTCAGGTAGATATTTGCTCTCAAGCGCGTGCTTGATAGATTCTATATCCATCGGTTTTTCAACATAGCTCAACTGCCTATTTCTCGACAGATGCCAAATTCTTCCCATGTGGCAGGTCTCGGAACTAGGCTCTCCACTCTCCACATTTTTTTGATCCTCCACGAACTGTAAGTTCAATTTTGGAATAGCTAGATTAATAGCTATATCTTTAGAAGCAGACGGAAACATAAACCTCTCTTATTAAATTAATAGTTAATTATTGTTAAAAAATTATAAACAAAAATAAATAAAACAACAATAAAAAAACTATAAATATTAAATTTAAATTACTATTAAATAAATTAATTAATAAATTAACTTTAAACAAAGTCATCCTTTTTCTTTGAAAATCTGTCGACTAGACTTTGAAGGGAAGCATTGGCAAGACAAGAATAAAGACATCTAAATTGCAAGCCTAATTCCTTGATTAGTAGATCATTTCAAATGAATTTGCGCTTTTTTTCCTAAACTTCTTGACGAGATGAAGAGTTTTTGTGTATAACCCCTTCCTTTCATGGTGGCATAGCCAAGTGGTAAGGCAGAAGCCTGCAAAGCTTCCATCCCCCAGTTCGAATCTGGGTGCCACCTAATTTATTCTGACAACCGCATGTCTGTTATGAATATCTTATTTATTCATTTGCTTGGACATTAATTCCTTTCTTTTCAATTTCTTTTTTTAATTATAAAGCTGGCGGATTGCCATTAAAATCAATTTCCAACGTGTAAGTGAATTGTTATGTTATACCTTGTCGCCACGCCAATTGGAAATTTAGCGGATATCACTTTGAGAGCATTAGAGGTTCTCAAGGCATGTGATTATATTTTATGCGAAGATACGCGCCATAGCTTGGTTTTATTGAAACACTACGAGATTCATAAACCTTTAAAAAGCTATCATAAATTTAATGAAGCTTCTCAAGCAGAAAATCTCCTTGCTGATTTGCAAGCCGGTAAAGAAATTTGCTTAATTTCAGATGCGGGAACTCCGGGCATTTCCGATCCTGGCGCCGCTTTAGTCAAGCTTTGTATTGAGCATGGTATTCCGATAACAGCTGTTCCTGGCCCTTGCGCTGCTATTCAAGCTCTTTGCTGTGCGGGACTCCCGACCGATCGGTTTCAATTCTGGGGATTCCTTCCTCGTAAGGAGGGAGAGCTCAGGCAGGCTATCCTATCCATTTTGTCTTATCCGGGCACAACGATTTGCTATGAATCCCCGCATCGTTTAATAGATACGTTAAAGATGATAGCTCTTCTACAACCGGAAAGACAGTTAGTTCTGGCACGTGAATTGACAAAAAAATTTGAAGAATTTGTTCGTGGCCAAGCACAAGTATTGCTTGAACGCTGGGAGCATGCTCAACCGAAAGGAGAGATGGTTCTTTTATTTTCCCCTCCCCCTCAGCAAGAGAGGCAAGATTGGCAAGCATGGACGCCAGAAGAGCATGTTAAATGGATGCAAGACACCTATTCCTTAGATCGCCGCGAAGCCATTAAGATGGTCGCTGATTTGAGGCAGGTTCCTAAACGACAAATTTATAATCAGCTTCATCAAAAAGATTAGCATTTAGCTTTTTATTTCCTCTCTATCAAACCGCTCTTTCACTCCTCTAATTAACAATCAGTCAATCCCCTTTTGCTCGTTGGACCCCTGCATTTTTAATTACAAATTTTAAACGATCTTTTATATCCCTCAAAAAGATAAAAGCTGCTTTGGACTATAAAAAAAGGAAAGCTATGCAAAAGAAGTTTTGGCGGCAAAGCGTGTGGATTGGCTTAACCATTTTAGCGACGTTCTTAGCAACCAAAGCGGAGGCCACTTTTGCCAGTACCAAAGCATTGGGAATGGCAGCAGCCAACACAGCTGCCCCGCAAGACTCTTTAATTGTCGCCTACAATCCCGCGGGGATTACAGAAGTCGGCGATCGTTTTGATTTAGGCATAAACTATATCCGCACAGAGTCACGGGCCAAAGTAAAGGGCAGCCTTAATCCTCTCTATAACGGCAGCTTTGATGGGGCAAAAACGAAAGAGATATTCGCCCCCGAATTCGGACTAGCTAAAGCCCTTCCTTATCGCCTTTCTGCAGGCTTAGCTGTCTATAATAGCGATTATCTTAAAACAAAATTCGGCAGGCCGGTTCCTATTCTAGGAACCACACGAGCCGGATTGGAATATGTCCATGAAACCGTTGCGGGAACGATTGCTTGGCAAGTTGATCCTTGCCAAACCATCGGTATTTCCATCAATTACATGGTTCAGCGTTTCAAAATTGAAGGCGTTCAAAATACAATTCAGGCTTCTGCTTTCCCCACAGATGTTACAAACCGTGGCTATAATTATTCTCACGGGGTAGGATTTACTTTAGGCTGGCTCGGGCATTTTACTCGCTATTTTTCAATAGGAATCAGTTACAGACCTCGCACGCATATGAGTAGATTCCATAAATACAAAGGTTTCTTTGCCGAACGCGGGCGCTTGGACATTTCCAGCCTTCTCACCGCAGGCATTGCCTTTCATCCCTTTTGCTTTCTTACTTTGACTTTTGATGTTCAACACATTAATTGGAGAGAGAATCGCTCTCTGCGTAATAAATCCATTCCCAATGTTTTTATACATCCTACCGGCTCACGAAAGGGGCCCGGGTTTGATTGGACCAATCAGACCTTTTATCGCGCTGGTATTGCTTATGCCATTAATGACGAATGGACTGTACGAGCTGGCTATCGCTATGCTCACACTTCTATTAGAGCACGCTCCACGCTTGTCAATATCCCCACGCTAACGTGCACGCAAAGCTATGTGACAATGGGAGCAACCTGGTCTTGGAATGCCTGTTCTGAGATTTCGGCTTTTGTCGGCTATGGATTCAAGCATTCGATCAAAGGTAAACCTTTGCCGGCCATTCCCTTCGGCGGAGGCCGCGTTGATTTAGAAGAGCAAAAGATGATTGCAGGCATTTCTTTGGGACAATCTTATTAACCTGAATGTGGAGTTTTTTGCCCTTTGGACTAACGGGAAAGCGCTTGCAGTCGAAGGGCAAAAACTCCACACTCAGGTTATTAAACAATTGATCCTGACTGAAAATCCCAACAGCTGACTTTCAGCAGAGGCTTGCTTGTCCTTATCCATTCCGCCTTCCACTGGCTGCTGCTTTTGTTTAAAACCGCGTCCTTTTCCTTTTTGATCACTTCAAAAGGAAAACGTCCAAATTCGGGTTTTAACCCATTCTCTTGTTTTCCAAAATGCAAAAACAAGGTAAAATAATTCTCTTAAATGATTTAACCTAAAGATTTGGCATGAAAGAATCTCGTACTAAACAATTTGATCATCTTCTTCATCCTTATATTTTTGTCCTTAAAGAAGGCAAAGATATCCATACGGATTTCTTGGATTATTCCCTTTTACTCTTGCAGGTTGGCCAGGCGGATACCCTTCCTTCGCCACAGTCCTCAAGATCTAGCAGTCTAAACATTCAGTTGCTAAAAAAGTAAATTTCCCGCTTGCAAAATTCCCTTTTTTGCTCTACACTCGTCTTCCTCAGGAGGACTAAGACAAATTGCTGAAAGGGAGTTTGCATTGAAGCAAGAAAGCGGGATTCATTTCCGATTTATGGAGTTAAAGAAGAGAAAAGCAAGTCTTGTCCTCTCGTCGGCAATTACCTATTCGCTTCAGCTTAATTTTGGCTATTTCGGTTGCGCATTACTTCTGCAGCGACCCAAATCCAAATCGATGCCGGAGCGAGTATATTAATCTGAGTTTTGAATGTTTGCCCTTGGGGCGATACGATAGATCTATAATTTTAATATAGACCTGCTTATCAATTGTTTATAGCTGAGGCTTTGAAACAGTCGAGAGGAAAAACTCAAAATTAGGTTATTAATCTAGGCTTGCTTGAATAGCGTTTGAAAGCGAATTGAACGCCTGTAGAAGAGATCTTAAATCAAGAAGGCCTAATGAAGCCAATTTCAAAATTAAACGAGGAGCAGATATGTCAACACCTAAGGAAATTATTTTTGAAGAAGAAGCAAGAGAGCTTCTCTTAAAGGGAATAAAAAAACTAGCTGATATCGTTGCCTTTACGCTCGGTCCCAAAGGACGCAATGTGGGCCTTGAAAAAAGTTGGGGAGCTCCTACGATTACTAACGACGGGGCGAGCATCATTCGAGATATTGAATTAAAGGACAAATATGAGAACATGGGCGTCGCCATGGCCAAAGAAGTGGTGCAAAAAATTAAAGAAAAATGCGGCGATGGAACGACAACAGGTACGCTTCTGCTGAGGGCTTTAGTCGAAGCGGGCATTAAAAATATTTCTTCCGGTGCCAGTCCGATCGGCCTCAAGCGTGGGATGGATAAAGCTGTAGAGGCGATTGTTAAAGAAATTGAAAAAGCGGCCATTCCCGTTAAGACGACTCAAGAAAAGCGCAATGTGGCAACAGTCTCAGCCTCTGGCAACCAAGAAATTGGCAACTTGATTGCGGAAGCCATTGAAAAAGTGGGTAATTCAGGTGCTATTACGATTGAGGAAGGCAAAACGACTGAGACAACAATTGAAGTGGTCAAAGGAATGAAATTCGACCGCGGGTATATTAGCCCCTATCTGTGCACGGATATCGAGAAAATGACGATCGAGATGAATCATGCACAAATCCTCCTTGTTGATAGAAAAATTTCCAATATTCACGAACTTCTTCCTGTTCTGCAAACCATCGCGACTTCCGGAAAAGAGCTACTCATCATCGCTGAAGATTTGGAAGGCGATGCACTATCCACGCTTGTCGTCAACAAGCTTCGCGGAACGCTTAAAGTCGCCGCTGTCAAAGCGCCCGGCTTTGGCGATCGTCGCAAGGCTATGCTGCAAGACATTGCTGTTTTAACAGGCGCAACGGTCATTTCCGATGAAGTGGGCCTTTCTTTGAAAGAAATTTCCACCTCTGCATTGGGATCGGCCGAAAAAGTCACCGTGACTAAAGAGACGACAACTATCGTTGGTGGAACAGGCTCTCCTCAAGACATTGCGGCCAGAATCAAGCAAATCGATGCTGAAATCGCCCAGACAAAGAGCTCTTATGACAAAGAGAAGCTTGAAGAGCGCCGCGCCAAATTAAGCGGAGGCGTTGCTGTTATTCGCGTTGGAGCCGCTACCGAAACAGAAATGAAGCAAAAGAAGCAAATGTTTGACGACAGCTTAAATTCGACTAAAGCTGCGTTAGAAGAAGGAATTGTGCCTGGCGGAGGCGTCGCTTTATTAAATGCAAGCAAAGCCCTTAACAATCTTAAATTGGAAGGCGATGAGGCCATCGGAGCTAAGATTGTCCTACAAGCCTGCGAAACGCCGATCAAGCAGATAGCATTTAATACCGGATTTGATGGAAGCGTCATTTTAAGCGAAGTGATGAGCGCTTCTAATAAGAATACGGGCTTTAATGCCACGACGGAAAAAGTGGAAGACCTCGTTGCAGCCGGAGTCATTGATCCTGCCAAAGTTGTCAAAAATACGCTGACTTATGCGGCCTCTACAGCCGGAATCGTCCTCTTATCGGAAGCGTTGATTGCAGACGCTGATGAAGAAGAGGAAGAAAAAGAATAAGGCAGCAGCTTCCTTTGGCTGGCTTGTTGTTCCCTACGGAACAAGGCCAGCCTGATTCGCTTTCTCCTTAATATCGCTTCTGCTTTCCCTTATGTGTGATCTCCCAGCCATCCTATAGGATCCGAGATGAAAAAGTTTCTTTCCACTCCGCTTTTATATTCTCTTATGATTAGTTTTGTAATGGGATGGTGGACTTTGGCTTTTCGGGCTAATTCTTCTCACATGCTGGATACATCCGAATTGGAAACGCCAGCCTTGACCCTCAATACCGCAGATTTACTTCCCTATCTTTCTCCCATTCAGCGAGAATCCTTGCGTCAAGCCTTGGCAGGAGATATCCCCCTCATGCTTGATTTCATCGCCAGCTGGGACCGCGATGCGCAAATACTTACAGAAAAGGGAGTGAACGGAATTCAACGTTTATCTTCGGATGCCTATCTGCAAGCCCATTTAATTGCCCGTCTCATCCAAGAATCCCCTTCTGATAAGCTGCAAGAATTAAATTGCCGGTTGCGTCTGAAAAGCATGAGAGATGATGCCGGGCATATCATTCAACTGGAAGATTCATTTACGCGCTTTCTTCCACAGACTTATGTCGCTGCCAGTTTTCTGCTTGCCATTGCCAAACCGCAAGAATTGACGGCCATCCCCAAAGGACTGAGAGAGCTGCCTCAACTTTATCCTTCCGAAGCGCTGGAGCGCATTCCTTCACATATTGATTGCTATCAAGCCGAAAAGCTTTATTTAACACAGCCTCATCTAGCCTTTGTTGCCCATTATACCCATCCCCCCATGCTTGAAATGCTGCGCAATCAGGGCATTAAACTTTATACAATTAAGAATATTGATACATTAGCTGACATTCAAGAGACTCTGTTGAAAATCGGCCATGCCAGCAACCACCCGCTTGAAGCTAATTTGCTCGCTCTTTTTATCCAGGCATCTTTATTGGCTATAGACAATCGCTTTAGAGCCTTAGAAGAGCTTATTTATCAGCCCGATTCTTTTAAGACAGTCCTTTACTTGTACTATCACCAAAATTACATGATGCCCACGGACAAATGCTTAACAGGCCAGCTTTTACAGCGGGCCTTTGCCCTGCATAAGGGACTGTCTTGCCCCATTCCCTCTAGCCAACATGAATGGCGCATTCCATTTGAGCAAGAAAAAATCCTCAATAGCAATCCCGATTGCCTTATCCTTTCGCTCCCCCCCTCTGTCTCTGGCTTTAAAAATTGGATTGCGCATCATAAAATGTTTCAGGAATTGCCCGCTTTTCATTCGCGCCGCATCTTCTACGTCGATGAGGCAGTGCAAGAATCTCCCACTCAATATATCGTCCTTGCCTATTTTGATCTCTTTCAAGCCTTAGCAAGCGCACATTATCTATGAAACATCGCTATTCTCTTTACCTTTGGGGATTCGCCCTCCTTTTTCTTGCCAGCAGCACGTGGACTTTGATGACAGGGGAAACCCCGTGGAACCAAGTTTGGGAAGGGTTTCAACTGCGCCTGCACAACCTGTCCTCCCAATGGAATCCTCTACTAGACGAGCGGCTGCCGCGCTTAATTGTCCTTGCCTGTACAGGAGCCTCGCTGGCTGTATCCGGCGCCGTCATGCAGTCTTTGTTCCATAATCCTTTGGCGTCGCCAAGCGTTCTGGGTATCAGTGCAGGAGGTTGTTTATCTGTTGTTCTCGTCTTTATTTTCGATCTCCGCTTTACTTATCCCTACTCTTTGCCCCTAGCCGCTTTTCTAGGATGCCTGCTGACTCTATGTGTCGTGTACCTCCTCTCACGCCTGCAAGAAGGCGCCCATCTTACCAATCTCATTTTGACGGGCATCGCTGTTTCTACTATTATTATCGCCACTCAAAGCCTGCTCTTATATGCCCTGCGCGATCGCTGGCAGCTTATTCAAACCATTACCGAATGGGAAGCCGGGACGACAATTGACCGCGGATGGCAGCATGTCCATATGCAATTTCCCTTGACGGTTGTCGGATTATGGGGCTGCTGGATGTACCGCCGGGAAATGAATATTTTAGCATTAGGGGAAGAAGAAGCCAAAAACCTAGGAGTCGATGTCCAGCGCGTCCGCTGGCGCCTATTTCTATGCATTTCATTGCTGACAGGCGGCGCTTTGGCGGCCATTGGCATGATCGCTTTTTTTGGATTGGTGCTTCCACACATTATCCGCCGCTTGCAAGGTCCCGACCACAACGAATTGATCCCGCTTTGCCTAGTCTCGGGAGCTGCTGTCCTAACCACTTTAGACGTTCTGCTACGGGGCTTTGGCCTTTATGCCATCTCTATCGGCAATTTTTCAGCCATTATTGGAGGGATTTTCTTTCTCTTCTTGCTTTTTCGCTCCCACAAACGCACGGCCTTTTGAGGATCTATGACATTAGCGATCAACCGTCTCACTTACCGCCTCAAATCCAAAACCATTCTTTCTTGCATTACTTTAACTTTTCAGCCGGGTCTCTTATATGGAATTTTGGGCCCTAATGGCTCTGGAAAATCAACCCTATTTAAAACCATGACAGGCATTTGGTCTCCTACTGAGGGAGAAGTCTTTTGGCAAGGACAACATTTATTAAACTTGCCGCGCTACCAAATTAGCCGCACCGTCTCGCTTGTCCCTCAAACCCCTTCCCTCTATTTTGATTTTACCGTCACTGACATGGTGGCCATGGGACGCTATCCTCATTATCAAGGCTTGTCTTCCCAAGAAAATAACTTAATAGAAGATTGCTTGAAAAAAGTAGATGCCTGGCATTTACGGCATCAACTGCTCTCTCAATTGTCAGGCGGGGAAAGACAGCGGATCTATATTGCAAGAGCCTTGGCAACAGAAGCCCCGGTCCTTCTTTTGGATGAACCGACCTCTTATCTCGACCTTCGGCACCAATTAGAAATCTGGGAATTGCTGCAACTCCTTGCCCGTCAAGGAAAAACAATTGTTACAGCCGTGCATGACTTATTAGCCGCCCAGCGCTTTTGCGATCGGCTGGCCATTTTAAATCAGGGAAAATGTGTGGCAACCGGCGCCTATGCAGATATTGTCACCCCTTCTTTACTCCGAGACATTTTCGGGGTCCAATGGGAACAAGGCGGGGCTTATTTTGAGCTTTAAACCCTAAAAGGCTGGAGGGAAAGGGCAAAATAAACTCAAAATTCAGGTTATTAAAATTTATTCACTCTCCTATTCATCTTTGCTTTTTCAATCATTTTTTCCATGTCGGCCAAATCTTCCTCGGAAAGATCATCCGCCGATTCGATCAAATAAGTGATTATCTGACTTGTTTGCACTCCAAAAATTTTCTTTTTAAAATGGGCAATAAAGGAGGGAATCTTTTCTGTCGGATCCGATAGCCAGTACTCATATTGTAGGCCAATCCGTTCTCTAGATAACGTGCCTTTTTGAACCAACCTTCCCATCACTGTCAGGATCGTCGTATATTTATTGCTATCCTTTCCGAGAATGTGGTGCACATCCTTAACTGTCATCCTTTTCCCATTTTTTAAAATTTGCAAGATTTCTAGCTCCAACTCGCCAAAACTACGCCTTGACATTTGCTTAACTCCACACTCAAGTTAATCACAACACCTTACTACATATGTAGTAAAAAAAAATAATGATCCGCTCTTAATTTTTAAAGGTGGGTGATTAAAAATGGGGGAATTTGATCTGCTAATTGTCGTGAAAAGGAAAGAAATTTAAATAAATGAGGGGGAAAAGATAAAAAAAATCCCTTTCGAATTTCGAAAGGGATCAAAAAATTTTTAAATGCTTATCGTATTCTATCTAGTCGCTTGATAGCGAAAAGACCGCGTATTTTCGGAAAGAATCACTCCGGAAGAAGGCAGTGAATTTGATGGGCGACTCTTATGATTTTGCATGGTTGCTTGTCTATTAGAGCGAATGACCTTCTTTTGAACATGTCTTATATGATGAGTGATATCTTTCATAACACCTCCATACGGATAGAATTGAAAAAGCTTTCAGCTTTTCTAAAAACCATTACTTCAGTGACTTAATGAAAAGCTAAAGCCCCCATTAATAAAGAAAAAAGAAGAATAGAATTATTCTTCCTTAGTCTTATTATACTCTTTTTAATCTTTTATTTGAAAAGTTCTTTCGGGAACCGGAATATTCTCTTGAGTTTTCTCTTTTTTTGCGCCACCAAAATAGGTGTCGATATCAATTAATCCGCTCTGTTGCAAGATGATGAACACAATGGCGACAGGGCCGATCCAACGAATAAAGAAAATCCAAGGCCGCCAGATCCAGCGCAAGGTTGTTCCTGCATTCAATTCTTCTTTACTTATTTCTTTATCCAATACCCAGCCTGTAAAAATAGCCACCATCAATCCGCCAATAGGCAAGAACCATAAAGAGACAATATCATCAATCGTCTCAAAAAAAGTTTTACCGTAAATTGCCGGCCAATTAGCAAAAAGCGTATGGGTATTGGACAAGGCGCTGGGAATTCCAAAGACCGAACAGGCAATGGCCACGACTAAGACGGCCTTCTGCCTTGACCAACCCAATAAATCGGTAAAATTAGCGGCCACGACTTCAATCAGGGCTACAGCAGAAGTGAGGGCTGTAAAGACAAATAGAATAAAAAATCCTGTCGAAATAAATAAAGCGCCTGGGAGCTTAGCAAACAAAACAGGCAGCGTTTTGAAGACCAGTCCGGGGCCTGCTTCGGGAGCAAATCCGAAAGTAAAAATAATGGGAAATATCATCAGTCCGGCTAAAAGCGAAACGAAAATGATCATGCCTCCAATGATAAAAGCTGTCTTAGGAATATCTTCGCTGCGCCGCATATAGCTCCCATAAGTCAGCATAATCCCCTGTCCCAAGCTTAAGGTAAAAAAGGAGAGGCCCAAGGCTTCGATAGCTGCCGAAGGCTTAAAGCGGGCAGGATCGGGATAAAAAATAAAATTAACGCCTTCCCAAAACCCATCCAAAGTAATAGCAAAAATGCACATGCCAACTAAGATAATGAGCAAGCCGATCGTCATAAAACGGCTCCAATATTCAATCCCTTGTCGAATTCCGCGATAAACGACAGCGGCTGTCAAGGCGGTAAAAGCAAAATGCCAAAATAAAGTGATATCAGCTGAAGAAGCTAAAATGTCAAATACGCCTGCGATCTCTTTGGCAGTCATGCCCGCATAGAATTGACTTAAAGACATGAAGACATAATTAAGCCCCCATCCCGCTAAGACACTATAGAAGGACATAATTAAGAAGGAAGAGGCCACTCCGAGCCATCCTACAGTTTTCCAAGCAGCTGAATTGTTGGCCAAAGCGGCAAATACGCCAACGGCTCCCCGTTGGGCCTTGCGCCCCAAGACCAATTCAGCAATGAAGATCGGCACACCAATAAAAAACGTGCAAAAAATGTAAATCAAAACAAATATTCCGCCGCCATTTTCACCCGTCACATAAGGAAACTTCCATAATGTCCCCAAACCAATAGCCGAGCCTGCTGCTGCAAGAATAAAGCCTAAATGTGATCCCCAGTGCTCTCTTTGTTTTTGCATGATGTTTCTCTCCGGTTATGGATAGTTAAGAATATTTATTTTTATTGAAAAAAGGGGAAAAAGACGGGAGCGGCAGCACATTAGCACGTAGCTGTACCAAGCGTATATACGCCAGAAAGATAGACGGGACTAAAAAAGGAATCTGTTAAAAATACGCACAAATGTGTTAACATGTACACTCTGCTAATCACAAAGGTTTTTAATAGCCGCTGATCATAACAAATCAGGACCAAGTTGACAATAGTTATTTTTTTGCATAAGGTGAGTTCTTTAAATGACTAGCTTAAGGAGACTCTAATGCTTTTGTCTTTATTCGTCGAAGCTGCAGTCGTGGGAATTGTCTGCATCATTTTTTTAATTCTTTTTGTGATAGCAGGAATCCGTCAAATCCTTAAAGAAAAAGATTAAGTCATGCTAAAAGTTATTCAAGAAGACGATCCTTGGTATCGCAAAGGATTATCCTTTAAATGCACGGGGTGCGGCCAATGCTGCACAGGAGCGCCAGGTTATATTTGGGTCTCGGAACAGGAAATCGAGCAGATTGCCGCTTTCCTGCAAATATCCTTGCACGAGTTTTCTCAGCGCTATCTACGCCGCGTCAAGGGAAAATGGTCTCTCCTAGAGCTTCCAAAGACCTATGATTGCGTCTTCCTAAAAGATAAAAAGTGCCAAATTTATCCCGTGCGCCCCACTCAATGCCGCACTTATCCTTGGTGGCCGCAAAATCTCAAGTCCGAAAAAGACTGGCAGGAAGCAGCCAAAATATGCGAAGGCATTTGCCTAGATGCTCCCCTTGTCGCCTTTGAAGCGATCGAAGAACAACGCGCAATCCAAGAGGGCTCCTCTTCCCATGGACAATCCTTCAACTAAAATCGTTGCAATTGGATCGGGAAAAGGAGGAGTGGGCAAATCCACTGTCGCTGTCAATTTGGCCGTTGCCCTCGCTCAGACCGGCCTCAAGATTGGGTTGCTAGACGCCGATATTTATGGTCCCTCTATTCCCATTATGCTGGGTCTCAGGCGCTTGACCCCTAAAATTTTTTCCCAAGCGGATGGGAAATCCCAAGTTCTTCCTTTTACCAAATTCGGCATTAAAGCCATTTCGATTGGCTTTTTTATGGAAGAGGCACGCTCTGCCGTCTGGCGCGGCCCCATTCTGCACGGTGCTTTGGAAAAAATGCTGAATGAAGTGGCGTGGGGCGAACTAGACGTCTTGCTTATCGATCTGCCGCCCGGAACAGGCGATGTCTTGCTCTCCCTCTCTCAGCTGCTGGCCATAACAGGCGCTTTAGTTGTGTGCACGCCTCAGGAAGTTGCCATGCTGGATGCCATTAAAGCGATCAATGCCTTTTACCAGCTCGATATTCCCCTTTTGGGTGTAGTTGAAAACATGGCTGGTTTTGCGGTCCCGGAAACAGGCCAGATCTATCACATTTTTGGAGAGGGCAAAGCCCAGGAATTAGCCGATCGCTTTCATCTTCCGCTGTTAGCCAGCCTCCCGCTGCTTCCCGCCATTCGCCAAGGAGGGGATGAGGGCTATCCGATCGCTTTCCATGAAGGGCATCCACAAGCGGCCCTTTTATTTCGCACGCTTGCTCAGGCAGTTGCTAGGCAGTGGGAACCCTTGGCGAATCCTTTCCTTTAATAAAAAAGCCCTCTCTATCCTTCTTAGAGGATGTATTAAATCCATAATAATCGATATTCAAGCTTCTAATTTTCATTTACCGAGATGGCTAAATAGCTTCAGGCTGATAGACATGAAAATGGAGCGTTTTTTGCTTTGAAGCCTGTAAATGTTGGGCCGCTTTTTCTCCATCCCCCAAGGTTATATACAATTGACAGAGTTCTTCATGCACTCTTTTATATTTCAGATTATCGTACTTCAAGACGATTTCAAATGTCTGGATTGCCTCATTAAATGCACCTTCCTCCTTATAAAGACATGCCAGTTTGAACCAAGCATCCATATTTTGAGGTTCACATTCCGTAATCGCTTTTAAACAGGCCTTTCTCTCATTTGCAGTTTGATAGTAATTTTTCTCAAAGGAAAATAAAAAATATTTCCATGTATTTAAATCTTTAGAGCCGCGTGCAAGAGAATAAGCGAGTTTAAAACACTCAAAAGCCATAGAAAATTGATTTAAATTTGTAAAAGAATTGGCCATCCGCCTTAAACTATAACTAATGTCTATTTGCTGATTCATTTGATAGTATTCTCGAATCCATAGGGGATTAAGGGCATTCCTAATTGTCTGAAACGTCATTAAGCTTCTTTCTTCTTGGAGCAGGTTTTGATTCATTTGACAAGCCAATGCGAAATAGCGCAAAGCCAAATCAAATACATTTCTCTTCATTTTTATTTCTGCCCATTTAAACAGCAAATCAGCTAATACGTCTTTTCTCAATTTAGAGAGCGAACTAAAATCGAATGAATACTTTTTAGGATTATCAATAAATTGCGAGAAGTACGATTGGCCGCAAAAGTCCTGTATTTTCTTTTGCAGTTCCCGCTTTAAATTAAAATCCTGATCGAGAAACTCTTCAGCCACCCTTCTAGCTTGATTAATGGGCCACACAAGTTCGCCATTAATTGGCTCTCCTCTTAGTATTTCTCCATAAGGCTGCTGAGAATACGCAGTGGAATAATGATGCTGCTGATGAATATTAATGGAATGATGGGCAGAAGGATAGGATTCAGCTTCTTGGCTAATAGCGGGATTAGCAACGGAAGCGTATCCTACATTAATAGCGGTCAGCGGAACAGGATTAAAATTAACAGGAGGCGGATTCAAAATAGGCTGGGCCACGGACTGAGTAGACTGAATCAATTTTGGCTGCATTTCAAATGAGCTAATAGCGGGCAGTTGCTGAGTTGCTCCAGGAACTTCATTGAGCGCGATATGAAAGAAATGATGCGACATAGATGTATTTCGGGGAACACTGGATTCCAAAAACGTATTCATAGGAGGTAAACCAATCGGCATAACGAGCCTTGGAGCGAAGTGAGAACTAGGATCAAATGACGGCTTATCGTTTGAAGGAGTTCTATGAGAATAAGAAGCATCCTGATAAGACTGATCAGTAAAAAAATAAGAATTTTTATCTATTGTCATTTTGTATTCCCTAAAAATTGAAAATAATTTCAAGCAAAATTACCAATTAAACGATAAACTCGCAATTAAATAAAAAAGACAAATTTTAAATAATTGATTTAAAATTTTGTAAAATTTTAGAAAGTTCTATCCAAGGTATAATAATCAAAGAACCGATCCCCTCTGAGGCTTCTTGTTGATTTAATTCATCCTCTAACATATCCCATAACCAGAAAGCATACAATCTTTCCTCGATTTAACTAAGCAAGGACTTAATTCCCTAATCGAATAAAATAAGAAAAAAGGGAGATTTATTTCAATTTTCCCTTTCCGCTTAATCTCTTCTCCAATTAGAGCGGACCTTGTCTAGGAGCGTGCATTAAAACCTTCTAATGACAAATAATGCTTCAAAGATGGCTGGGCATTCGCATAAAATCTTATCTATCTTTTCAGTGACAATTTTATTGCAACGTTTGCGACGCTCTTTTATGGTGTGTGACAATCAATCAAAAAATGAGTGAATCTATGAGCGTGAAAGATAAAGTCAGTTTTGATCTAGTGACGCAAAAGAATGTCGATCTCTGGTTGGAGGGGCAATACGACGAGGAAACCAAGGCCCGCATCCGTGACATGCTGCAGGAGGATCCCAAACAAGTCGTCGATGCCTTTTATACCAATTTGACATTTGGAACAGGCGGCCTGCGCGGCATTATGGGCATCGGAACGAATCGTATGAATGTCTACACAGTGCGAGCAGCAACCCAGGGGCTGTCCAATTACATTTTAAAGCAGCCTAAGGAAGCCAATAAAAATCATGCTGTCTTTATTGGTTATGACTCCCGCCAGCACTCGCGCCTTTTCGCCGAGGAATCGGCTAAAGTATTGGCAGGCAATGGCATCCAGGTTTATTTGTTTAAAAATATTCGCCCCACCCCTCTTGTCTCTTTTGGCTGCCGGTATAAAAATTGCTTAGCTGCCATCATGGTTACCGCTTCGCATAATCCTCCAGAGTATAACGGTTATAAAGTTTACTGGTCTGACGGCGCTCAAATTGTCCCTCCCCAAGACCAAGGGATTATTAATGAAGTGGTGAAGATTACCGATCCCACTATGGTCAAAAAGGTAGAGGCTTTGTCTCATCCGCTCATTCACGAGATAGAAGAAGAAGTCGATCAAGCTTATCTTAAAGCCATAACCACCTTGCAAAGCTATCCGCAGGTCAATCAAAAAGAAGGCAGCCGTCTTAAAATTGTCTATACAAGCTTGCATGGCACAGGGATTACAATCGTCCCTCAAGCCTTAAAGCTGTGGGGATTTACAAACCTAACTTTTGTCGATAAGCAGGTCATCCCAGATGGCACCTTCCCGACTACCCATTCCCCTAATCCGGAAGAAGCGGCAGCTTTGAAGCTAGGAATTGAGCGCATGCAGCAGACACAAAGCGATTTACTGATTGCCAACGATCCGGATGCAGATCGCATGGGGGTGGCTGTGAACCATCAAGGCCAGGCTGTGATTCTCAACGGAAATCAAATTTGCGCAATTTGCCTGGAGCACATTTTAGAGGCGTTGTCCAAGCAAAATCGCTTGCCTGAAAAAGCGGCCTTTATCAAAACGATTGTGACCACCGAGCTTTTTCAAGCGATCTGCGATACGTATAAACGGCCTTGCTTTAATGTGTTGACGGGATTTAAGTATATTGCCGAGAAAATTCGCGAATGGGAGAATAGATCCGACGGCTATCAATATATTTTTGGAGGGGAAGAATCCTACGGCTATTTATTAGGAACGTTCTCTCGCGATAAAGATGCTGTTGTCTGCAGCGCTTTAATTTGCGAAGTGGCCCTTCAAGCCAAACTGCAAGAGAAAACCTTGGTCGATAAGCTGTACGATCTATACCGCAAGTACGGCATTTATCAAGAAAAGCTACTCTCCATTAACTTTGGAGAAACAAAAGAAGGCAAGGAGCAGATGGTGCTTGGCATGCAGCGTTTGCGCGACTCGAAATTAAATGCCATCAATGGCATACCTGTCATGGCTATTGAAGATTATGAAGCCTCAACCAAATATTATTTGGAATCCGGAAAGACGGAGCACATCTATTTACCTGTTTCTGATGTATTGGTCTATTGGCTTGGGGACGGAAGCAAAGTTATGGTACGTCCGTCGGGCACGGAACCCAAAGTAAAAATTTACTGTGGAGTGGTTGAAAAGAATTTTTCCTCTATTCCTCAAGGGATAGAGTCCAGCTTAAAGCGTTGCGAGGCTTTGCTGCTCTTTATGAAGCAGCATTTAATGCAATAAAGACGGGTGCTTATTCAAGCACCCTGCTTGTTATTTGAATTCTTTAAACAGCTCTTCTTGCTGGGAGTTCTTAAAAATCTCCGGTATTTTCGAAGACGGCATCCAGTTGCCATCGTTCCAACTCTCGGCATTCAAATGATATTCATAAGGGCAGGCTCGTGGCGTAAATACCATTTGACCGCCTTTAAAACCCATAAATTTCAAGACGACGGCTTCAAAACCGATAGAGGAAAACATTTGCGGTAATAAGCTGGTTGCATATTCTTGCCCGGATCTTGCCGGATAAATCCTGATAAAGAGCTGATTGACATGCTCGTCTGTGAGTTTGATGCCTATTCTTTTTGCTTTTACTTCGGAATAATTTACCCATTCAGGTGCAAGACTATTATTATAGACAGAATCGGCAATCATCTCTTCTCCAAAGATTATCTAGTTTATTGAATGGATGAGACATTTTAAAGAGAAGACAAATCCTGGGCAAGGACAAGTTATGTATCTTTATTCATTTTTAAAAATATCCCATGTGACAGGCGTTCCCCTTTTCACATTTTTTTGAAGAGGAAGTCCTATCACCCTCTCTAAGTCTTTAGGAGGCAAGCCGCAGTCCGGCCTTAAAGAGCGTATATGTTCGGACTGAACAATTTCTCCAGCAGATAAGTCGGCAATAAAATAAAGAGACGGGCGATGAGAGAGTGTCGTTTTTTCTGCCCGTAAAGGGGCATATTGAATATGTCCTAACGCTTCCCAGGCTCTTTTCGACTCCTCGACTAATGCTTGTAATTCATTCGGCTCTAAAGAAAAAGGGTCGTCAGGACCGCCGCCAGCGCGTGACAAGGTAAAGTGCTTTTCGATCAGGCAGCTTCCCAGCGCCACGCTTGCGAGGGGAACGGCCAGTCCAAGAGAATGGTCCGACAGCCCGGCAATGACATCGAAAGTGGAAGCTAAATGCGGAATAGTCCGCAAATGGCAATCTTTGGGCTGGGAAGGATAGGCAGCTGTGCATTTTAATAAAATTAAATCCCGGCAACCTGCTGCGCGTGCAGTTTGCACTGCTTCAGCGATTTCAAGCAAAGTAGAGGCGCCAGTCGAGATAATCAAAGGCTTGCCCGTTTTGGCTGTTTTTCGAATAAGGGGCAAATCGACAATTTCAGGAGAAGCGATCTTATAACAAGGCACATCCAACTCTTCCAGAAAATCAACGGCCGTTTCATCAAAAGGCGTGCTAAAAGCAGTTAAGCCAATCTCGCGGCAGCGATTAAAAATAATGGAATGCCACTCCCAAGGCATGTGCGCTTGCTGATAAAGCTCATATAAATTCCTCCCCTTCCACAAGCTTGAAGGATCGTTGATAACAAATTTGCCTTCTTGGCTATCCAGGGTAAGCGTATCCGCCGTATAAGTTTGCAATTTAATCGCATGGGCGCCCGCATGCTTAGCCGCTTCGACAATTTGCAATGCTCTATCTATCGAACCATTATGATTGGCCGAAAGCTCCGCCACAATTAAAGGCGGATGATGGGGTCCGATCAGATGAGAGCCAATGCGAATCTCTTGAGCCATAAAAAGCGCCTCTCATTTTGATTATGTTTTCTCTCGGGGAGGCCTACGATTCCTGGGCCTGGGGCGTCTTTTAGCTAAAGGCCTAGCCTGGGATGATTCTGGAGGCGGCTCGCCTATCCAGGCAACCTCTTGCTTAATTTGATTAAGAATCGATTGCAGCAGAGGCAGCTCGCGCGGCGTGACCAATGAGATAACAATGCCGGCTTTGTCATAGCGTCCTGTCCGTCCCGAGCGGTG
The DNA here is from genome assembly GCF_001545115.1 of Candidatus Protochlamydia phocaeensis. Lineage (NCBI taxonomy): Bacteria > Pseudomonadati > Chlamydiota > Chlamydiia > Parachlamydiales > Parachlamydiaceae > Candidatus Protochlamydia > Candidatus Protochlamydia phocaeensis. The sequence continues at coordinate 78,746 of NZ_FCNU01000028.1, read as the reverse complement.
GACATATACATCCGGATCAGGCGGCAATTGATAAATAAACACATGGCTAACCCGTGAAAAATCCAATCCGCGCGCAACCACATCCGTTGCAACCAGAATGCGAATCTTCCCATTGCGGAATTTATTAGTCACAATTGTGCGAATATCTTGACTTAGACCAGCATGCAGAAAATCTACACTATCTAACCTTCCCTGCAGAGCACGGCAAACCTTTTCCACTTGAAAGCGCGAATGGCAGAAAACAATTGCCTGGGTGGGTTTGAGCTCTTCAATGAGATGAATAAGCTTCGGATCTCGGTGATGGGCTGGGCAATAGACAAACAGATGCTCGATTTGAGATGGGCTAGCCTGGTGTTGAATCAAGTTAACTTCTAGCGGATCCTGCATATGCTGTTTAGCAAGCTTGCGGATGGCAGGGGGCATTGTTGCAGAAAAAAGAAGGGTTTGATGGGAATGGACCAGGCATTGGATGATAAAATCTAAATCTTCATAAAACCCCATGCTAAGCATCTCATCCGCTTCATCCAAAATAAGCGTATCGACTTGGGAAAGATCGATTTGCCTGGAATAAATGAAATCAATTAACCGCCCCGGCGTTGCGACAAGCACTTGCACGCCATGCTTGAGCTTGGACTGCTGGAGGGCAGGATCTTCGCCGCCAAAAATGGCAAATGCTTTCACGCCCTTATATTTTCCTATTTTTTGCGTTTCTGTGGCATATTGTAAAGCCAGCTCGCGCGTAGGAACTATAATAAGCGTCTGTACAGATGTCTTGGCTGTATCCACGCGATTGCAAACCGGAATGGCACAAGCAGCTGTTTTGCCCGATCCGGTCTGGGATAAAGCAATCAAGTCCCTCTTTTGTTGAATGAGAGGAATGGCCTGCGCCTGAATAGGAGAAGGCTCTTTAAAACTCATCTTATCAAGAGCCTTGATAATAAGGGGGTCTAAATGGAAAACAGTAAAGCCATTTGGCAAAGCGGACTCTGGCTGACTGTCCTGGTCCTCTGGATTCTGTGGTTGGTTCAAAAGATTATCTTCATTCATTGTTCAATGGTCATTATATGGCGCGGAGCAATACGCTCAGCAATGTTTTTTTTAATTATTTGCGCGGTCCATCTTTTGGGAAAAATAGAGGAAAGCCGCGTTAAGAGCCTGTATTTCCAATCAATGATTCTTACAGGTTGCAAGGTATGGATTTGCTGCCAGATCTCTTCGGCTACAAACTCGGGCGTCATCACGCCTGCTGTCTGCTTAGGCTTCCTTTCCCCCCCTGCTTTAACACTAAAAGGAGTATCCACCATTCCCGGACAAATGGCAAGCACGCGTATGCCATAAGGCCTCATTTCTTCATCGAAGGACTGGGAAAAGTGAGTGACAAATGCTTTTGAAGCGGCATAAATGGCCATATTAGGAGCGATTTGGAAACCAGCTGCTGAAGAGACATTTAAAATTATTCCCTTCTGCTTTCTAGAAACAAGCGTACGGGCAGCCTCCAAAGCGCACTCTATGACAGCTAAGCAATTGACATTCACCATCTTCTTTTGCTCTTCAGTCTGATATGTCAACGCTTCTCCGTATAGTCCAAAACCGGCATTATTAATGACTAGATCGGGGCCATGGCGATGAATAGCTTCGATGACCCGGCTGCGCCCGCTTTCATGGGACAAGTCGGCTGCAATCCATTGTAGAACGGCAGAAGGAAATCGTTCCTGCAATTGCTGCAGCTTATCTGCATCCCTTCCCGTTATCAGCAAGCGCATCCCTTTATTAGCAAGAAGGGCGCAAAGGGCTTGTCCAATTCCCGAAGTCGCTCCTGTCACTAAAGCTAGATGCTCGCCCATTAGGCACTCTCCTCAATACGGACAGATAGGATCTTTTTTTCATGCGAAGGATACTTGATGCGCGAATGCCCGGCAGCCAATAGGGTTTTCACTAGGGCGCGTTTGACAACGGATAACTCTTCGAAAGTCAATAAGCAACTATCAAATTGGCCATCATCGACTTTTTCGCGAACCAAGCGATCAACTAATTCTGTCAATGACTCTTCATTGACTTTATCTAAAGACCGGGAAGCGGCCTCGAAAGAGTCGGCAATCATAATGATGCCCGATTCTTTGCTTCGCGGCTTAGGCCCTGCATAGCGGAACTCCCGCTCGTCGACTTTGCTCTTGTCGCCTCCCATTTTATCAACCTGCTTCCGGTAGAAATAATAGACCATGGTCGTTCCATGGTGTTCTTTGATGACATCGATAATGGGCTCTGGCAAGCCGGCTTCTCTTGCCATCGCGACTCCTTCCGCCACATGTGCCATGATGACTTGGGCGGACTCCTGCGGCGTCAAAAGTTGATGAATATTGACTTCGCCTAATTGATTTTCGGTAAAGTACTGAGAAGTCGCCATCTTACCAATGTCATGGTACAGCGTGGCTACGCGGCAGAAAAGTCCATTGGCGCCAATCGCTAAAGCAGCCGCTTCCGCTAAGTTGCCGACAACAACAGAGTGCTGATAAGTGCCGGGGGCTTCAATGGTCAAGCGGCGTAGCAAATCATTATTAGGATCCATATATTCCATTAGAGTCACATCTGTCATGATGCCAAATCCAGACTCTAATAAAGGCAATAAGCCGACAACCAAAACAGCTGTTAAAAGCATGAAGAAGCAGGCGCTTAAGATATCTGTAATCACCAGGAATTGATCGATCGTATTTGCATATAAGTGAAGGGCAATGATAGCCACAACGCAGCATAGCCAAGCCTTTAAGCATACGATAAAAATCTCTTTACGCCTTCTTAAAGAGTGGACGCTTAATATAGCCACTAATGCAGCCGTAAGATTCAAGATTAAAAATCCTTCCCAATCGAACGCCAAGGCGATAGCAGATACAATAGCTAAAAAACCGCTTGCAAACGTTGCGACTGCTGGATTGATAAGACTGCAAATTAAAATGGCTGCTAAAGGGACAAATAAGGGATAGCGGATCGTATCTATCAGATTATTTTTCGAACTTAAAAGGAAAAATTCGGTCAGTTTGGAAATGCCTAAAGTCAAAATAAGAATAGTGACCAATAAAAATAGCTTCCGATTGGAGGCCAATATGCGTGGCTGATTGATTTGAAAATAGGCAAGAAAAATTCCCATTAAAAGCAAGGTAAGCAAAAAAGATCCTAGCAGTGTCAAAGGATGGGAAAGATTGCGGCTGTAGCCTAATTGGCTTTTCATGGCTTGAAGCATAGCAATATGACGCGAAGTGACTTTCTCGCCTTGATCGATAATACGATTTCCTGCATTGACATGCGTCATCTTTTCAGAAACCAATCCCTGGATTTTTTTGCGCAATAGCCGTTGAGCTGGAATGTCTTCTTCAATATGCCAATGGTTATGCTTGAAGAATTCGAGAATAATTGCCGAAATGAGGGGGTTATAAGAAGAAGAGGGAAGAACTTCCCTTTGCAAGATATCCCAAAGGAAAGAAGGCAAGAGAATTTGATCTAACAACGTATTGGGCGTATAAACTTGATAATCTTGGACGGAAAGCCCGAGCTCTTTCATTTTTTCTAGGGTTCGGGCATCTGTAAAGCGCAAATTTAAAAGCGCCTTCTCCATTGCCTCAGTTCCTTGATACAATTCATCAAAAGTCCCGTTTTCTGCCTGCTCATGCCAGGCTTGATTATAAAGCAGAAAATTTTCAAATTCGATTCTTTTCTGATGAATATCCTTTCGGGCTATTTCGTAAATTTTGCCAATATCTTTGACAGCGTCCTGCTTCAGAATAAGAGTTGCCTCTTCATCCGGAAAGTCAAAAGGCACTTGCGAAACAACATAGCGCGGGGCAATGCTGTTCAACTCCATCATGTCGACTTGTACTTCCCGAAAATGCAAGAAGAGAAAAAGAGCAAAAACAAAACCGCATATAATGAGATAACGAATGATAATGCTTTTATCAAAAAAACCTTGCTCACCAGAAAATTTCAGTTCCTGCTGGTTCTCAAAAATACTATTCCTATCTGGCATCCGTTCCAACACCTTCCACTAGTTCCTTATTGCTAACCATAGCATAAAATTAAATTGGCTAATAGTAAAACAATTACAGGCCGGCTGAACCTATCTCCATAAGAGCTAAATTCTTCTTTCTCTGCTTCCAAAAATTACCCTCTATACAAGAGGCTGAAGCGCCATTTAAAGGATTCAATCATTTTGAAGCCTAAGTCAAAGCGAACGCAGAAATAGATGCTGCAGCCTTGCCAAATAGGACCTCGCTCTCTCTTTTTGCATTCGCTTCCGATTTTTTACAGCTGCTGTTGCCCAATATGTATAAAAAAGCTCCCAGCACGCCTCCTTTATAGCTGCTTCATACCTTTTATGAGAGATGTGATTCAATTTATCAAAAAAGCTTTGATCATCCCTTATTTTAATTCGCTATAAGAGAGATTCAAAAGGAACTTTCTTTGCATGAACCACCATACCTCATAAACTCAGGTGATTATGCCTCTATTCGGAAGTTAATACTTCTAACAGTTTGTCTAAAGATTCTTCAATATTAATCGATTGGCCATCTTCTACGTCTTCCAAATAGTTCCATGCGATTTTTTTTATTTCAGCATATTTATTCAATTTATCTTCTTTGCTTCCATCGGATTTTGAAATAATGCTGAGGCAAACATCTGTGACTTGATTGAAGTAATGCGCATAAAAAGATAGGCGGGCGGCTTCTAACCAATTAGAGGAAACATGAGGTGCACGTCCTGTTACGATGGCCATTTTATTGAACTTCGCTTGATTGAAAGAAGGATTGCTGTCGTGCCCCCTTTCTTTTAATTCATTAAACAACTGTGGATGGTTCATAAAAAATCTTTTCATCTTTTTAGCTTGAATAGGATGAATAGAAGGTGCTTTCAAATTAGCTTTGATTTGTTTGATGCTGGCAATTTCTTCTTTTTTTTCCGTTTGAGACTGGACATACCCAAACATTTCCTCAAAAGTAAAGAAGCTTGCTAAATCAATGACCATCATATCCGCCCCATTGGCCAACATAATATTGTTTTGATGCAGGTCCAAATGGATAAGTCCGAAGGAGAGCGCATAGCGAAGCGCATCGCTCAATTGGAGAGCTGCATGAACAGCCGCTTGATGAGAAAGCGATTTTTTTCCGGTATTATATAACGTTTGTCCCTCAACAAGCTGCAAAACCAAATAAGTAGTCGGATTAGAAGAGGAGCTAGAAGTGAAAAGCTCGATAGATTTTATAATATGGGGATGATCTAATACTTGCCCTCTTTGAAATTCTCTTTCCGCATCTGCTAAAAGATCCCACGCATTTATAGACGATTCTTCCTCATAAGAGCCCGTCTTCTTTGAATCTGAAGTTTGAAAAGAGGGTTTATAAGACTTTATTGCAAATTTCTCTCCTTTAGCATTTTCGACCGCAAAAACCTCTCCAAAAGCCCCTTCCCCTAGTTTCTTGAGAATCGTATAGGAATTGGTTGGCGATTGAATCACTTCATCTTCACGCGAAGTCTCTGTCGATTCCTCTATTATAGTTGCAAAATTATTAGCAAATTGAAAACTTATTATTAATAATAGCCATAAAAAACGATTCATAAAATCGACTCCCATTTAATAAAATCAATAACATTAAATCACGAGTTATTAATAATAATCCATAGAAACCAATTAGCATAAAGCGCTAAATAATAAAAAATGTTTACTTATATTTTATTAAATAAAGGATGAGAAAGAGACGAGGCAATTCCAGGCTTGCTCATTTATGGACATTTAGACAAACTTGTTTGCAGACTTTAATAAATTTACAATATGCGGCTATAGAGAAAGACTTTCATGCTATCTAATTCCTCTATTCATGAAAAAAAATCCCTTATTCCAAAATCGATTTTTTCCGCTTCGCTTGTAAAAGCCATCGGATTTCCCCTGCTTATCTTAGCTCTCTTAACGCCCTGGTCTGAACAATTGGATTTAAAAATGAGTGGGTGGTTTTATCAAAATGGGCACTTCTCTTCCCACATTTTTTTTGAGTGGGTGTATTACTATGGATTAATTCCGGGCTGGATAGTGGTTGGCCTAGCTTGCCTGGGATGGATTTTATCCTTTCTTTTCCATTCATTCCGGCAATGGCGCAGAATTTTCGCCTATCTCATTTTAGTCTTGGCGATTGGATCTGGTTTGATTGTTCATGTCCTTTTAAAAGATCATTGGGGGCGTCCTCGTCCAAAGCAAACAACTGAATTTGGAGGACAGCAGTCATTTCGGGCCTACTACCATCCTAATTTTTTTCAACAGCCAGAACCTTCCAAATCTTTTCCTTGCGGACACTGCTCGATGGGCTTTTATTTTTTCACTTTCATTTTATTGGGCAGGCATTACCGTCGCCGCTTTCTTTACTTATTAGGCCTAGCATTGACAGGAGGGCTCGGCGGCGTCTTAAGTCTTTCCCGCTTGGCACAGGGAGGACATTTTTTTTCTGATATTGTCGTCTCAGCCATCATTATGTGGCTGGCAGCCTTTGGATTATATCATTTTATGTTCAGGAGATGCCACCTATCATGAAAGGCCTTACCCCTCGACAGCAAGAAATTCTTCTTTTTATTCAGCAATTTATCGATCGCTATCACTATTCGCCCAGTTATCGAGAAATCATGAAGCAGTTTTCTCTTGCCTCTCCCGGCTCAGTCTATAAACATATTCGCACTCTGCAGCGGAAAGGCCTTTTAACGGCAGAAAGACAATGCAGCCGCTCAATCATGCCAACTTCCTTTTCCACCTCTAGCAAGCCCAAAATAGAAATAGAGCTTCCCTTGATTGGGAACATCTCTGCAGGCTATCCTATCGAAATTTTCATCCAATCCCAAATGCTCGCCGTTCCCGCTTTTTTAGTCCATAATCCCGAAAATACTTATCTTTTGAAAGCCCAAGGAGATAGCTTGCAAGACGAATTGATTCAAGATGGCGACCTTTTGCTGATCGAAGCTCGCTCAGATATCCAAGCAGGAGAAACCATCTTAGGACTCATCAATCAACAAGATTCTATTATCAAAAAATACTATCCGGAAGGCCAATATATTCGTTTGGAAAGCCATCTTCCTCATCACCAATCTTTAACACTGCGCCCCGATCAAATGGTGATTCAAGGCGTCTTAATCGGTCTCATACGCGCCTATTAGACAGAGCATGCTAGCGATTATGAATTCGACAACGCGCTCTACTTATCAATTATTTTATATTTCTTAATAAAATCTTAATACATTTTAATACAAATTAATTTATAATATTTTCTTTCAAAACACAAAATTTAAGAAATAATAATGTCTGTTGCCGATTATAATTATAATTTTCAATTATTAAATAGAGTAATTTCCGAGTCTTCTCATCTAGAACGAGCGAATGCCAGCTATACGCCTATTCAAGAGATTGTCGCTTTAGCGACCGCTAGGGTTTTAGGCAATATAGATGCGTTTATTATCGGCAATCGGAGAATAACAGATGCGCATTATCAAAAAATAACTTCTGAAGTGGTTAACCTTCAGAGTTCTATTAATGAAAATATTTCAAAAAGAGAGGCTAAATTTGCCCGTAAGGCGCATTATTTAATGACTATGCTCAGCCGTCTCAGAGACAATATGAGGCTTGAAAAAACGCAAAAATTTGAAGACTATTATCAAGTCATGGGATGCGTGATGTCCTATGGCAAATGGCAGCCGGGCGATACCATTATTGGGCCGGATGCGGCTCTTTCGGATTACGTGGTGCACAAGGTCATTACCAATGCGAAAGGCTTACAGCTAGTTGTCTTAGTCCCCTCTCAAAAAGAAATCAAGCAAGACCGCATGGCAGCTCCCATCCTTTGCTGCCGAGGAACGACCTCCGACCTTCACAATTTAGTGGACGATGTCAAAACTTCGATTGGAAAATATGGCCTGAAGGAATCCAAAGAAGACATTTTATCTACCCTCCAAGAAGTCAGTCAAATCCATGGCCCTGTTGTCGTAACGGGGCATAGTTTAGGGGGCGCCATTGCTCAGCGCATTGGAGTAGAATTCTGCGATGTCCTGACAAATGACGGACAATCGATTATTCAATCCATTTATCACTATAATGCTCCGGGGGTGGGTCGCAAAGCAGTCCGGCAATTTGAGGCAAAGAAACAAAGCCTTCCACCTTCTTCTGCTGCTCCTCGCGTCTACGGTTACGAGCATGAGGGCGATTTTGCTGTCACAGCTGGAGGAGCCCACTTAAAAGCCGATTCTAAAATTATTGTTCATGATGAATCTCCTATTGGATTTCTCAAATTCTTTTATCGCTTATTTAGGGCGCCTTTTAAAGTAATTAAAAACGCTCATTCCTGGCAGAAGCTCGTGTCGGAATTTAATAAAACTGACATGACAGATATACCCATGCCACTTTGGCAAAGAGCTTGTAGAAAAATGATGGAAATAAGCCGGCAATTCTTTGGGAAAGTCGCTAAGCGGTTATTAATTTATCAAATTAGACAAGAAAAAGACTTGGAACAAAAAGCAGACGTCATCAAGCAATTTGTCAACGGCTCTTTAAGGCTTACCTCTGCCACATAATTATTCTATTGCCTGTGAGAATTTTAACGAAATGCCGGAAACCTATCTTCTCTCTTCCGCATGATTTTTTGTATACGCTGCTTTGTCCTTCCATTGGCAAGATCCCCATGCAACCGATCATATTCCTCATAGCCAAATTCTGCTTCCAATTGATCGATTAAAAGGCTTGCCCGCTCTCTTAATTGCTCTACAGGATAGACTTTCTCTTTAGCCAATAGATTTTCAGCTGCTTGAATAGCCTTTAATTTTGTCTCTTCGGGCCATTTCGTTTTAGGCGGCATATAGGCTTGCAGACCCGCTTGATAAGCGCGTTTATAGGGAGCCCAGCTCTCAGATTCAAATACAAGCTTCTTAAAACTAGAGGTACTGCGCCAATTAGGAATCTGCTTGGCTATTTGGTCCAATATTTCTTGATGCTTTTGATAGTCCTCAATTGCAAAGACCCTTTCCATTTCCTGAATAATACAACTAGCAATTTGCTCTGCTTTAGAAAGTGAGCAGCAATCAAAAAAATAGTCTTCTTCCCGCACGCCATATCTTAAAATTTCTTCCATTAAAGACCTCCTATAACACTCCTTTTGATCCTTAGGCCAAGACTTAGCCCAAACAGGAAAAGAGATCATTAAAACTGCTGTCAGCAAACCTAGAACTAACCGCTTCATATTATCAGCCAAGTAAGACAAGAATATTCATTAATTAAATAGCCCCTAAGACTAATAGATCATAGAAGAACAACTCAAGTTCTTTTTTAAATTTGTTTTTAAATTAAACAATTAAAAAAAGTTATTAAACAAACTTAACACACTCTTAATACAACACAAATAAAAACAAAGTAAAATTTTATAAATTAAACAACAAAACCAACAAGTTAACTTGAAAATAAATTAACATTTTAATAAAATTATTATTAATTTTTCTTAATAATTAAAAGGAATTAATGTCTGTTGTAAATCATAACCATAATTTTCAATTATTACATAGAGTGATTTCCGAATCCTCTCAGCTAGAACGAGCGAATGCCCACTATACGCCCATTCAAGAGCTTGTCGCTTTAGCCGCTGCTAGGGTTTTGAAGAATATGGATGCTTTTATTACAGGCAGTCAAAGACTGACCCATGCGCATTACAAAAAAATAAAACGCGAAGTTATTTCTCTACAAGAATCTATTAATGAAACGATCTATGAAAGAAACAACTATTTTGCGTTTACGGGGCATTGTTTGTTGGCCATGCTGAGCCGTCTTAGAGACAATATGAGGCTTGAAAAAGCGCAAAAATTTGAAGACTACTATCAAATTATGGGATGCGTCACATCTTATGGCAAATGGCAGCCGGGCGATACCATTATTGGGCCGGATGCGGCTCTTTCGGATTACGTGGTGCACAAGGTCATTACCAATGCGAAAGGCTTACAGCTAGTTGTCTTAGTCCCCTCTCAAAAAGAAATCAAGCAAGACCGCATGGCAGCTCCCATCCTTTGCTGCCGAGGAACGACCTCCGACCTTCACAATTTAGTGGACGATGTCAAAACTTCGATTGGAAAATATGGCCTGAAGGAATCCAAAGAAGACATTTTATCTGTCCTCCAAGAAGTCAGTCAAATCCATGGCCCTGTTGTCGTGACCGGACATAGTTTAGGGGGCGCCATTGCTCAGCGCATTGGAGTAGAATTCTGCGATGTCCTGACAAATGACGGACAATCGATTATTCAATCAATTTATCATTACAATGCGCCGGGGATAGGTCGCAAAGCAGTCCGGCAGTTTGAGGCAAAGAAACAAAGCCTTCCTCCCTCTTCTGCTGCTCCTCGCGTCTACGGTTATGAGCATGAGGAAGATTTCGTTGTAGCAGCCGGGGGCGCACATTTGAAAGCGCATTCAAAAATTATCCTGCATGATAACTCTCCTATTGGATACTTTCATTTTTTCTATCGTATTCTTACAGGTCCTTTTACGACTCTTGGAAATGCCCATTTCTCGCCAAAGTTGGTATCGGAATTTAATAAAACGGATATCACAATCAAGTCGCGGCCTTTATGGCAAATAGCCTGTAGGAAGATGATAGAATTGACGCGGCAATTCCTTGGAAGGACCGCTAAGCGTTTGTTGATTTTTCAAATTGAAAAAGAAAAAGAGCTGGAAAGAAAAACAGAGGTCATCAAACAATTTATCAATGGCCAATTAAGGCTAAATTTCCACCAAGCGTAAGCTCATTCTAAAATACACTCTGCCTGGCAGAGCAGCTGAATAGGATAAAGGATCTCAATGGGCTTGCTATCTATAAAAGAGCAAAAATGAGCCCAACAGTCCGGACTTGTGACAATGAGAGCTGCCCCTGCCGGAATCTCTTGCAGCTTTTGTTTAGCTAGCCTATGTGCCTGTTCAGGATTAAACAAGGCCTCGCCTTTGCATCCTCCACAGCAAGATAAAGGAGAGGGCACCCAGCGAACCGTCAAGCCTTCGATTTGCTTTAATAACTCCCAAATAGGATCTTCGCTATCTTTTTTGGACTGACAGCAATAGGGCTGATAATAAACCACTCTGGGGCGTGAAAAAACAAACCTTGCTTTTCTTTCGTTTAATTCCCTTTTAAGCCAGGCATAGAAGTCTTCCGTTTCTTCTTGTAAGAAAGGCTGCATAAAGCATTGGCAGCCTTTGGAAAGAAATAAAGTGGAGGGCTTCCACCATCGTTTAAAGTCCCGAATGCACCGTTTTTGATAGCGCATGGCCCGTTGCCTCTCCTCTGCCCATTGAATTGTCTCCATTCCGCCTTCTATCAGGCGCTCAAAAATCGCTCCACAGCAAGGCTGTTTGGAATCCAGAACAGGCTCCACCCCCAAACGCTCAAGCAGAGTCAACGTTTGCCGCAAGAAATCGTGGTTGAAACAATCCTGCACACAGCAGAAGGCTAAAAAAAGTTGGCGCCTCGGCCCCGATTGCTTTCGGGATTTCTTAAAGCTTGGCTTGCCTGTTTTTAAGAAGGGATAAAAAAGAGCCAATAAAGGCATTCCATAGGCTCTCCACCATCTATTTCCTATTCGATAGGCAAGGTTAATCCAGATACGGTAGCGGCGGCGTAATAATGGCATTTTAGGCGCTGTTTGAAAAGCTCTACGCAGATCTTGTACGGCGTGGTGGATCTGCTGATATTGAACAGATAAAGGACAGCTGATTTCGCAAGCGCGGCACCCCAGGCAACGATCGAATGTTTCCAAAGCGGTTGAATTTGGCTGAATTTTCCCCTGCAAGAAATCGCGCGATAGCCGGATGCGCCCGCGAGGGGATTCGTGCTCCCACCCCGTTGCCTGATAAGTCGCACAGGCTTCTGAGCATAAACCGCAATGCGTGCAGGCTGCTTGCGATTGGTCTAATAGAAAAAGCTTCTGTTCGATTTCCTCTTTATCCATGCCTTACTATTCCTTTTCCTATCGATTCAGGTGACCAAGCAAGACCATAAACGCTCTTTCCATAGAGGAATCGAAAAGCTATGTAGAGAATCTTTTCTTAAGTCGGAGCCTATGACCCAGCCTTGATCTGTCAGGCCATGATACCAATAGTAATGGCCTTCTTGAAGGATTTCAAGCGGCGATTTACCTTCGGCAGCATGGAAACTGTATCCCCTTTGATGAAAAAACTTTTTAAACAAAGGAGCTTTATTCACCCATTCCACCCCTTGAATCAAAGGACAGCACAACTTGAATGCTTGCATTTCTTCTTCTATTCCAGAAATTTGGGCAAGGACAAATCCTTTTTCTTCCGTATTTCCTGGTAATAAGCAATCTAAACGTTCCCATGTCGTTGTGAAAGATTTAAGCACATGAAAGCAATTCCATAACTCTTGGTAGTTAGAGAAAGTCCAACTCAGGCATAGCCGCACAGGAGGCAATAAATCGGCTTTCAGCGTCGCACTAATTAAAGCAGCCGGCAAATTTTCCATTCCCCAAATCAGAGGTGGCAAAGAAGGTCCTGCTTGGCTAGCTCGCAGCCCTTTTCCCCATTTTAGTAAGCTCCCTTCACGTGTGACAAGCTCAACGGCAAGAATGCGATCCGGCAACTGTTCTTGGTTTAAAATCAATCCTTGGCTTTCCCCTTTCAATAGAGCTTCTCCGATCACTTGCTGCTTGCCGCTTGTCCATTCTTCCCAACCGATCTCGTATCCTTGCGCATTGAGGCTGCTAGATAGCATGGAAAAAGGATAGCCTGCTCCAATTTCTATACAGCCATCTTGAAGGAAAAGGAGGTGAGAAAATGCCCGGGCAGAAACAAGAGCCTGCCAATCATAATTGAAAGCTTCGCCTTGATTGTGAAATCCATAATGAATGTGCAGTTCTTTGAGCAAATAAAGCAAAGCAGATAGCTTGGAAATATTTTTTGGAGCGAAAAGATAGCCGCTCCACTCCTTGCCCTCTTTTTCAAAGCGCTCTTCTGCATCTAGCATTTTATTGATCGCTTGCCAAGGCGTATGAACCCCGGGCCTTTCATTCCATCTGCCCATAAAGCACCTTCTCCAAACTTTTCCCGGCGACCGGAAAAACATGGTCTTTTACAAATAGTTCAAATGGATCGAAAGCCCGCTGCAACCCCTTCAAAAAACGCAACGATTCTTCTTCCCAAAAAGGCGTCAAATACGGTTGCATCAATTTTCCAATCCCATAAGCGCTTATCATTCCACCCTGCATGCGATCAAGCCAATCGACCCACTGCACAAGTAATCTTTCCAATTTTTTGGCAAAGGCATACGTTTCTTCATTTGATGAAATAGACATATAAAGGACGCCGGACAAGACATCGCTCCAAAGTTGGCAGCTAAGCTCGTTGTCCTGCGCATAGCGCTTAAAAATTTCTATTCCCTCAGGAAGGTGAGCCGAAGACATGGCGCTGCTCAAATAAATAAAGGCGGGAGGAAGGGATTGGGGAAAGGAAAAAGGTAAGGGACGGCCGCCTTCTAGTTCTATCTGAGATCCAAATAGGTTTAAAAGGGATTCTGCAGTCTGCTGTACGCGCCAAGCATCCCCTTCAATGATCATCTTAAATGCATTCTCTTGCCAAATGATTCCTGTCAAAGCTTGATATTTGCGCAGGCGAGAAAAATGAGCAAATAAGTTTTCCCAATCGATCCGGCAAATCAAGTGAAGGCGTTTGGCAGGCTTATGCGTTAAGAGCAGTTCCATTTTTATGATAATGCCAAACAGTCCCTCGGCTCCGCATATCAGCGGTGAAGGCACCTCTATTTGCTCTCCCTGTCCATCAATAAGCGTGGCGGAGCGAATGGATTGAGAGATTGCCCGCTGTCCTCGATAGGCATTTCTTGCGCTGCAACTTAGACAGCCGGCCAATCCGGCTACTCCTCCTGTCGCTATTTCTAAAGGAAAAGACCATCCATCCTCTTCAATAGCCAAATTGAGCTGGCGAGGGGTAACCCCGGGTTCCGCTTGCACGCATCCCGTTTCTTTGTCGTAAAACAGGATTTGTTTGAGATGATTGGTTAAAATAAGAATCCCTTCAGGAGCTGAAACGGAAGAACCATTCAAGGATGTCCCTCCACAGCGCACTTTTAAGGGGATGCCGGCTTGGGCGCAAGCCTTTACGAAAGGAGAAATTACAGAACAAGAGGCAGGGCGAAAGGCAAGTAAAGGTAAACGGGCATGAATAGGCTGGCTATCTTGCTCATAGCAGGCCAACCACTCGGAATTTTCCTCTAAAGAAATAAAGGCGCCCTGATCGGCAAAGGCTTCCATCAGCCGGCGATAGCGTTTAAAAACGGGAGAAATGGCCCCTGCATCGCCTAATAGATAGAGGGATTGATTAGAGCTTGTCTTCAAATTCATACTACCTAATTCAAGATTATTTCTCGGCCAAGCTGAAATGCGAGCGAGCGGTCTATATTAGGCCAATATAGCCCGTTCGTTTGCGTTATAACCTAACGGGAAAGAACTCGAATCTACGCCATTAGCGGCTTTAAACAGCATCTAAACATTTATAAACCAGGGTTGGGAGTTTTTTTGCCTTTGGATTGCGTCAAAGCTGCGAAGATGAACAAATGGCAAGGCGACCCATATTAAAAAATAGGGACCGTCTTGCCATTTGTTCATCTGCAAGCGCTTTCCCATCAGTTCAAAGGCAAAAAAAACCAAACTCTAGTTATAAGAGATTTTCTTCTTCGCTGTCTTCTAATTCGTCTGGCTCGGGTTCAAACTCTTCTAAGGTTTTCGATCTCCTTCCGGCCAACACGCGAATAATGGATAAAATCCATGCCACAAGAACATATCCCCAGGACAAAGCCAGAAAAACCAAAGCGAAGTAATGAAGAATGCCATAAAAGATTAAAACAGCTGCTAGTACTGTTAGGAAAACCACTCGAAAAGAAGACACGCGGATTTCCAGGCTTTTAATGCTCGGGAATTTCCAGCGGCTCACCATACAGTAGCCGAGCATAATAAGGGCGATCGATAAAACCCAGCTTTGAATTAGATTAGATAAATGGAAAATGGATTGAAAATCTTCCGAAAAAAGAAAGAGATTCAAAGAAACTGCTGCTGCTGCTGCTGCTGGAATAGGCAGGCCAGTAAAATGCTTTTTATGCGCCTGCGCAAGCTCGGCATTGCTTCTGGCCTCCAATGCCGTCACATTAAATCTGACAAGCCTCAAAACGCCGCATAAGGAGAAAACCATGGCTGCCATGGTGACAAAAAAAGATAACTGCGTACCGGGAAGGACGGACAAGCTTTTTAAAATGATCACTGAAGGAGCCACTCCAAATGAAATGGCATCTGCCAAAGAATCAAACACTCCTCCAAACTCGCTTTCTGCTTTGATCGCTCTTGCAACAGCTCCATCTAATACATCCGCAAATGCCGCCATAAGCAAAATGCCTGTTACGGCTGTTAAAATCTGCGGCGTCACTTCCCCCACCTCTGTCATATTCATTTTAAAAATGACAAACAGCCCGCAAGAGAGCCCGAAAGCCGTAATGACATTGGGTAGAAGATAAATTTTTTTTAACTTTTTTGTATCCATAATAAGTCTAGCTATAAGAGGGTGTTCGCAAAATTACAAACGATCTAAATGCGATTTTCCCCATAGATTCATTTGAGCTTCAGACACACACCAAGTTAAGGAGAAGATATTTGCCAACAATAGTCTATATAAAAATCTTATTTCTTAGTACCAGAAATAAACAAATAGTAAATAATAGGGGAAGCAGTCATAACAAGGAGTTATAAAATTTTTATTTGACATTATTCTTAAAATCGCTACGCTGGGCCTGAACGATGATGGTTTCTGTTTTGATCCATCAGACAAACCTACGGAGGAATTATGTTACGCTGGGCGATAGCCTTTTTTATCATTGCTATCATTGCCGCCGTTTTCGGCTTTGGTGGAATTGCTGCAACCGCAAGTGGAATCGCGCAAATTTTATTTTACATCTTCTTAGTCCTGTTCTTAGTCGCGCTCTTATTCGGATTCTTAGGTGGCCGTACTCCTCCTCCCCCACTTTGAGAGGCTTTAAATAATAGGCGAGAGGAAAATGATTGCTAAGGTGGGGCCCTTTCCTGTAGATTTTGAAGAAGTCAATCTTTATTAACTGCAAAGGCAACAGACATGGTAGCAAAGTCCTCTCGTCTTCACACTGTCGGTCAGACTTATCATCAATTTAAGCTGGTCAACGTCGTAGAAATTCCCGAACTCCAATGCTTACTTCGCGAACTTATCCACGAGCCTAGCGGAGCGCGGATCATGCATATCGGCAATGAAGATCCTGAAAATTTATTCTGCCTATCGTTTCAAACGCTGCCTTACAACTCAAATGGCGTCGCTCACATTTTAGAGCATACTGTCCTATGCGGTTCTAAAAAATTCCCTGTCAAGGATCCTTTCTTTGCCATGAACAGGCGCAGCCTGAACACTTTTATGAACGCTTTGACAGGTGCGGATTTTACCTGCTATCCGGCTGCCACGCAAGTTCATAAAGACTTCTATAACTTATTGGAAGTCTATTTAGACGCTGTTTTTCATCCCAATTTGAATGAATTGAGCTTTCTGCAAGAAGGGCACCGCTTAGAATTTGCCCATCCTTCCGATCCTAGCACACCTCTCGAGTATAAAGGCATTGTTTACAATGAGATGAAAGGCGCGTTGTCTTCGCCCGGCGCTCGATTGGCAGAGGCGATTACAGAAACACTATTTCCTTCCGTCACTTATGGCGTCAACTCCGGAGGCGACCCTAAAGTGATTCCGGAATTGACTTACGAAGAACTGAAAGATTTTTACCATACTTTTTATCATCCCAGCCGCTGCTTATTTTTCTTCTATGGCAACATGCCATTAGAGGGCCATTTAGATTTTATCGCGGAACAGACTCTCAATCAAACAGCTGCAGCGCCCTCTTTACCCCCCATTCCCTTGCAACCTCGCTTTAAAGAACCTGTCTATCGCGAACTCACTTATCCGATTGCTCCAGAAGAAGATCTCGTTGATAAAACGTTGATTGCTTTTGGTTGGCTAACTTGCCATATCTTAGAGCAGGAAGAGGTTTTAGCCCTCAATATTTTAGAAATTATTTTAATGGATACGGATGCCTCTCCTCTTAAAATGGCCCTTCTCAAATCGGGCTGGTGTAAACAGGCAAACTCGTTTATTGATATTGAACTCAATGAAGTTCCGTGGGGAATTACTTTAAAGGGATGCAATCCCGATAAAGCCAATGAACTGGAAGAGGTAATCAAGCGTACCTTAAAAGACATCTGCCACTCCGGCATTCCCATTCAAATGATTGAAAACGCCATCCATCAATTGGAATTTCATCGAAGCGAAATTACGGGAGACCACGCGCCTTTTGGGCTCTCTTTATTTATGCGCTCAGCCTTGCTCAAACAACATGGAGCAGACCCTGCTCAAGGCCTCAAAATCCATTCTTTATTTGATAAACTGCGCAAGCGCACGCTAGCTGATCCGCATTACTTCAGCGGTTTGATTCAAAAGCATCTCTTAGATAATCCTCACTTCATCCGCATTATCATGCAGCCGGATAAAAGCTTGGGTGCCAAAGAAGCGCAAGAAGAAAAGGAGAAATTGGAAGCCGTTAAGGCGTCTCTTTCTTCAGAACAAGCTCAAGCGATTGTAAAAAAGGCAGCCCAATTAGCTTCGTTTCAAAAACAGCAGGAAGAAGAAGATGTCGAGGTCCTTCCGAAGGTATCTCTTCAAGATATCCCTCCACGGGCCAGAGATTACCCTTTAGTCCAAGAAAAAATGGGCGAATTGACTCTTTTTCACCATAGCGTCTTCACTAATGATATCGTCTATGCCGATCTTGTCTTTGACCTGCCGGACCTACCGGAAGAGGATCTCCCCTATTTACGCCTTCTGACGATTGTCTTAACACAAGTGGGATGCAATGGACGTTCTTATACCGAGAATTTAGACTTTATTCAAGGCAATACAGGAGGAATTGGAGCCGGAATCAGCTTGAATTTGCAAGCCAGAAATCCCCATCATTTCTCCCCTACCTTCCATTTGCGGGGAAAAGCTTTGCACCGCAAGGCTTCCAAGCTTTTTCCTTTAATGCATGATGTCATTTCCAGCGCACGCATAGATGAACTCAAACGATTTAAAGAGATCTTGTTCAAGCACTTTACCGGGATGGAAAGCCGCTTGAATCAGAGTGCGCTCAAATATGCCATCAATTTATCAGCCAGCGCCCTCAATATTGCATCCAAGGTCGCTAATGATCTATATGGATTGAACTATTACTGGAAAATACGCGATATCGTAAAGGACTTCGATAAGCAAGGCCCTTATGCCCTCTCCAAAATACAAGAATTGCAAGAGCAAGTCACTTGCCTCGAGAATCCCCACTTGGTGCTAAGCTGTGACAGCGCCACTTATGATGAATTAAAAGGCCATGGATTTTATGGGCTGGCACATATGGAAACCAAACCTTTTAAGCGATGGGAAGGCCGCTATTCGCTCTCGCCGCTTCCTTCTCAAGGACGCCTTATTGCTTCGCCGGTAGCCTTTATTGGAAAAGTTTTTCCAACCGTTTCCTATACTCATCCTGATGCCCCAGCTCTAAACATTGCAGCCTTCTTATTCGACAATCTCACTCTCCATACACGCATTCGAGAACAAGGGGGAGCTTATGGAGGCGGAGCTGTCAGCAATCCCATGTCAGGCAATTTCTATTTTTATTCTTATCGCGATCCCAACGTAGCTGCCACATTTAAGGCTTTTCAAGAAGCCGTCAATGCTATTTTAAAAGGCGATTTTGACGATTCCGATCTAGAAGAAGCCAAATTCGAAATGATTCAAGCGCTTGACTCTCCCATCTCTCCAGGCAGCCAAGCAGAGCTGGCTTATGGCTGGTGGCGCGAAGGCCGGACGTTTGAAGTCCGCCAGGCTTTCCGCAATAAGCTCCTTGCTTTAACGCGCGAAGAAATCATAGAAGCCGTCAAACGCATTATTGTACCTGAAATTGACAAAGGAACGACGGTAGTGTTTGCGGGAAAAGAGCTATTGGAAAAAGCCAATCAAGATCTGCAAGCCGAGGGCCAGTCTCCTCTGTTAATTGAAGGAATCTAACCACCTATTAGAGGGTGTATTAAAACCCACACTAACCTAGATGCAGCTCTTTTTCTCCTAAGAAGAAAAATAATTTCAACTCTAGGGCATTAGCAGTTTTAATCCCCCTCTTAAAAGCCGCTCAGCATTCCATCCTGCGGTCTAATTATTTTTTTAAACAAGCCTGTGCGCCTTCTTTAAAGAAAGGGATAAAAACCTGAGCTTAGAGTTTTTTGGCAGCTTCTCATAACCTGCATTCATTAAACACTTCTTCGACAACTTCATGCCTCACGCATTCCCAAGACTTCTGCCCCTTCTCTTTTCCTAGAATAATCCTAACTTCATTACTGTTTATGAGAACTATTCTTTCTATATCTTTAAATTAATCATTCGATCATTTAATTAAAAAAAATATTACTTAACATGCAATTTAAATAAAATTAACAAAATTTTAACAGTAATTAATTATAAAAACAAAGTAAACAATAATAATAATTATAGATAAGAATGATTAATATATACGCTTCCAATATCTTGCCTTCTCATTTGTCCTTTTCAGATAAGTCTCGGGCTGTTTTCTCTGATAAAGCCAAGAAAAAATCTATTCTGTACGCTATTCGATTCCCAAAGCTTGCCATTGCTAATTTTCATGAAGAGAAAATTAGGACGCAGAAAAAAATCGCATCCCACTTAAAAAGCAAAGTAAAAAAGAGAAAAGCAAGCAAGCCATCCTCTCTTAGACTTAAAAAAATCGCCAAGCCTTTACCTACAAAAGGTTCTCTGCTTGATAATCCCCGCTTAATCGCGCTAAAAAATTCTTCTTTTTTCCATAGAAAACAAGCGCGGTTTGAAAGGAAACTCTCTATTCAGCGGACTAAGCAAATGAAAATGCAAAAGCTTTTTCGTTCGGCAAGAAATCAATATAGTCCCTCAGAGTTAACGTTTACTTTGATGGCGCCTTCTTGGAAGAACGTGGAAAAGGTAAAGACTTTTTCTTCTCCTCAATTAAATTATCTGGCTTCTCATTTCTATTCTCTATTCTGTCAAAAACACGCTTACTATGATTGCCATTTTAATCCGCTCCCTGAATTCGTTAAAACCGATCACTTGGCCATGAAAACAGTCATTTTGCCGGCTTTTTTTAATAGAGGAGTGGCATTTTGTTTTCCGCGCCCTTCCGAATCAGAAAAAATTATCACTTCTTTCTATGTGCACGATTTTGCATTTAATAAGCGCGAGAAGTTAGCTAGATTGATTAGTCAGCAAGGAATTTTAAAGACCGCTCATAGTGACCATCAGCTTATTGTCTTGTACAATACAAGCACAACTCCTCTGGGAGTCATTCACTTTAAAATAAAAGAGGCTGCTTCACGCAGCTTCTGCTATATTTATTCTCTTAAAGTAGCTGAAGAAGACGAGGAAAATCCCCAGTATCGCCAAAAGGGCTATGGCTCGCTGCTGCTTTCTTATGCCATTAAAGTGGCTCAAGACAATAATTGCTCGTCTATTAAACTTAAATCTAGTGAGGAAGCATTAGGATTTTATTTTAAATTTGGTTTTATGGCTGATTCCGCCGAGCTCGAGTCTTATGATGAATGGATGGACAAGGATGAGTCAGAAAAACTATCTTTGGCAGAAGACCAAGATCACGAATTGATTTTAGAGCTGAATGAAGATCAGGTACAAACACAAATAGAAGACTGCTTAGAAAAGGCTGTTTCCTCTTTTTAATCTTGCTTATTGATTAAATTCTTGCTGTTCGCAAATGCGGCATGCATTTGCGAACAGTTGAGTTTTTAGCTCCCTGCAATCGACTTATCAACCGCTTGCTTTAGCAAAATGTAAAAAATTCTGAGAAGCTAAGCCTTTTAAGACCTCTTCTCTTAACTTCATTTCCGATTGGATGAATGCTAGTAGGCGCGGATAGCAAGAGGCGTCTTGATAGGAATCAAAAAAGAGCTTTTTTATTCCTTGACGCTGGATAAAAGGCATATCGGCCTCATAGAAGAAATCGGCTCCCACACAAATGTGCTTTTCCCCTCCTATTTCTAACCAATGGGCTAAATGGTAAAGAATATGCTCGTCTCCATTCCCAATAAAAGGATGATAAAGATTAAGGCCTATTACGCCTCGGCGTCGAAAGATTTCGCGGGCAATTTCATCCGGTAAATTGCGCGGAACTGCAGCGATGGCACGTGCATTGGAATGGCTCGCTAGGACGGGCATGTGCAAGGCTTTATTTTCCATATAATCTAAAATGTCATACGCTAACGCATCGGAGGCATGGCTCAAATCCACAGCAATGCGATGCTCATGAAGAGCCTCCAATAAGCGTTTGCCATCTTCTCGCAATCCTGTACGGGTTAAGGCGCCTCCGCCAAAACGATTTTCGCTATTCCAGGTCAAACTCACATATAAGGGCTTGCCAATATCGCGGATCACGCGTCTCAAACGAGCAAGCCCCTGCTCAAGCGGTTCTTGTTCGCTACAAAATCCCGAGGCGTTTTCAAAAGCCGGAAAAATCCCGATTTGTTCGGACTGGAGTTCTTGGAGCGGAAAAGGCAAATGCACAAAATCTTTTGGATAATCGACAGGCAAACGCCGATAGATATCCGCTTGCTGCATTCCTTTCTTAACAGAGGAAGGTTCCGTTTCTGTAAAAATAGCCATTGTCTGCCATTTTACCCCTCCCGCCCTTAACTGGGGTACAGAACAGCGGGCAACAGGCTGATGAGGCGTACGGCCAGGCTGGCTTTCTAAGTAAGAAAGAAGATCACAGTGCAGATCTGCAATAGGAAGCATAAGACATTATTCTCCAGGACAAGATCTTTTAAATGGAAGGAGTATACGTCAAGGCATGCAAAAAGGCTAGAAGGATATAGACCGAAATTTCAATTTTTGCACTCGCTTCGTATAGCTTTGCCATCTTTTAATTTTCATTTATGATTATCCCAAATAAAACATTAATAATGCATTTTAATTTGATTAATTATAAAATAGCGCATAAATCAAATAATTTACATCTCTTAACGTTTCAAATTTTATTAATATTTATTAATTCAAAAGGAGTCTATTAAATGAGCACTGTTCATGGATCCCCTTATTGGTCTTCCTACGCTTTGGGAGCCGAGCCTTTCTTCAAACAGGTCAATAACAAAGAAGACAAAATAAGCGTATCAGGCTGGCAAGTCTCTAAGCGTACGCAAGCGATGCTGACTATTCAATTATTTGGAGAAATGGCCAAGAAAATCATTGATGGATGTGCGGCAATTGCAAAGCAAACCAGCCAATTAGCTGCGGAAGAAAAAAGAGGCCTGCTGTTTAGCGTCAATCCTGCAAAAGAAACAGCAAACGTCATTGAGGGGTTTAAAGAGGCTGCCATTAAAGCTAAAGGGTTAACACAAGAGCTGCCCATCGATCGATGCGCTGGATTGATTCAAGACTATATAAGCAGCCGACGAGGACAAGGAGCTTTAATGTTCTTCGGGGAAGGGGCAACTCTCAATACCAACCGTTTTATATTTCGCTATGGAATAAAAGCAAGAGAACTCAACGAATGGGTAAAGACGATGTATCTCGATTCCCTGCCTTTTGTCTATCATTCTTTAGATATCACATCACTAGGAGAATATTCATTTGATGCGGAAGATCTCGCCTTCTTAAAAAATCCAAATTCTATCCAAGCAATAAAGGCCCACGAGATTAGCTGTTTTGCTTACGCCCTACTGAAAAAGCGCGAGCCTTCTGTGATCCCCTCTATTTTAGCTAAAGAAGATGCTGCATGTACGCTCAAAGACATCTTGGCTTTAGGCTACCGCGCTGTTTCTCATCCCGACGAAGGCGATCTTGTTCTTTATTTTGATGATTCCACTCAAATTCAACATATGGGCATTTATGGAGAACAAGGATTAGTCGAGTCAAAGTGGGGAATCAATAATACTGAGATTTATCGCCATCAGGTCTTCGATGTGCCTCCCAATTATGGCAAACAAGTCATTTTTATGAGAAAATCTTCAGCTGGATTAGTTGCTGGATTAGATGAGGAAAATGCTAAAGAAGAGAAAGTAACATCTTCAAAACAAACATCTTCAAAACAAACATCGAAACAAAAAAATCGGCAAGCCGCTCCAAAGCGCAATTAAAATAAATAGGCGGCAATCCATTGCCGCCTATTTTCCTTTTTCCTTCTCTTATTCCTTTTCTTTCAAAAGCTGAAATGTTTAAAATGCACTCAACTTCGTGAAATGGGATCATTTCCTTGTTTACCAATCTTTTTTTTATCTTATTAGTCTTAGCCTTAATTAATTTTGCCTCGGACTTGGGCCCGTCCATATGGATAGTCTCACCCGAACAAGCGTTTTTGTGGGGAATGGCTGTCTATCTCTGTCTGCTTGGCCTCCTATATGTGCAAGCCAAGTGGATTGCAAAAGTCTCTTCTTTACGCCTGCAAGCTTTCTTTTCCTGCCTAGCGAATGTTGAACTGGTCATTTTCTTGGGAGTTTATCATTTAGTGTTAGGCGCTCAACGCCTGCTCGTCAAAGGCCTTTTCTCTGATTTTCAAACGCCGGTTGCCGCTTTTTCTCTTTTTCTTTACTTATTCGGTTTGGGTTGGGCCTATCTGTGCAACGCGCATGTTGTTCAGCGCTATTCGATCCACGCCTCTCTACGTCAAACAGGGAATCACTTGCTGTTTCTTCTTCCTTTCTGCATTCCCTTTCTCCTATTCAGTTTTATTTTTGATTTATTGGACCACATGCCTTTTTGGCATCAATGGATGCTTCCGTCGGATTCCCTTTCCCATCTGCTATTCTTAATAGGAATCAGTCTGATCCTTTTGGTGATTTGCTTGGCATTGATGCCTTTCCTCATCGTCCGTTGCTGGAAATGCAAACCGCTTAAATCCCAACCGCTGACTACCCGTTTGGAAGCTGTTTGCCAGTCCCTTGGCTTTAAGTATGCCGGCATGTGCACCTGGTCCATCCTTCGGCATAGCTTTACGGCGGGCATCATTGGCATTTTTTCCTTTTCTCGCTACATCATGTTTACGCCTCTTCTTTTGTCTCATTTTAAACAAGAAGAGATTGAAGCCATTTTAATTCATGAAATTGGACATAATCACTACAAACACTTGCTAATTTATCCCTTCATTTTGATGGGGATGATGCTTGTCAGTGCCGCGTTGCTCCTTCCCCTGGAAAATTTTTTATCTCCTTACTTGACTGCCCCTTCGCTTCTTATTTCTTTGGAGAACGGACAAATCCTTTTAATCGTCACTTTATTTGTCTGCTACGCGCTTTTATTGGGGACTTATTTCCGCCTTGTCTTTGGTTTTTTCTCCCGCTTATTCGAAAGGCAGGCAGATCTTTATATTTTTAATACAACGCTTTCTCCCCATTACATGATCCAGGCTCTCGACCATATAGGAGTTGTGACCGGTAACACGCATGATCATCCCAGCTGGCATCATTTTAGCATTCAAGAGCGCATCAATTTCCTCCATTCAGCCCTATCCTCTCCCCACTTGATCGCAGCACACCATCGCAAGGTCAAATGCTGGGTATGGGCCTATTTCCTTGCTCTTGCACTGGGAAGCTTTTCTCTCTTCTATTTTGCTTGAAGACATTCGATGCGCTCAGCTAGTATGAGAAAACATCGCAGCAAGGGATAGCCTCTATGAATTCTTTATCAACAATTGACGCAATTAAAGATTTAATGCAGCAGCGGCATGCGCAATGGATCGAAGAGTATTCAACCTTTCTTCGCTTTCCCAGCATTAGTTCTGAGCCCGAATATAAACCCGCTCTCCTTGAATGTGTCAATTGGCTATCCGCTTACTTAAAAAACCTTCAGTTTGATGTAGAAATCTGGCCCACCTCCGGTCATCCCGTCATTTTTGCCTCCTATTTAAAAGCGGGTCCCGACAAGCCCACTTTGCTTATCTATAACCATTACGATGTTCAACCTGTCGATCCATTGGACGAATGGCTATCCGATCCCTTTAACCCCAAGCAGCGCAATGAAGAAATGTATGCCCGAGGCGCACAAGATAATAAGGGACAATGCTTTTATGTCCTTCAAGCCTTAAAGCTTATGCTTGCGCTTCAAGGATCGCTTCCCATCAACGTCAAGCTTTGCATTGAAGGCGAAGAAGAAATAGGAAGCGCTGGACTCTCTCAGCTTTTAGCTCAAAAGGCCAAACAGCTTAAAGCGGATTATTTAGCGATTGTCGATTTAGGAATACGAGATCCACAAGTTCCCGCCATTACCCTTGGCATTAGAGGCATTCTTACAATGGATATCGAAGTGCAGGGCTCGCAGACGGACCTTCATTCAGGCTCGCATGGTGGTATTGTGATCAATCCCATCCATGCTTTAGTCAACATGCTGGACAGCCTGCGCGATGCCAAGGGAAAAATCACTATTCCAGGATTTTATGATCAAGTGGAAGAAATGTCGCCGGAAGAGCGCGCCTTGGTATCTTTTCACTTCGAACTGGCCGACTATCAAAAAATGACCGGCGCCTATCCCGTTGGAGGAGAAAAAGATTATTCTGTCTTGGAAAGAGCTTGGATCCGTCCGACTTTAGAAATCAACGGAATTCAAGGCGGCTATACAGGCAAAGGATTTAAGACAGTTATTCCCGCTAAAGCTTTCGCCAAAATCTCCTGCCGCTTAGTTCCCGAGCAAGATCCTCAGACAATTGCTAATTTGGTGGCCGACTATTTAAGAGAAATTGCTCCGCAAGGCATCCAAGTGAATGTTAACATCCATCCCGGGCATGGCAAGGCGGTACGCGTCGGTCCTACCGCTCCCGTTGTCAAAGCCTTTGCCAGAGCCTTTGAAGAAGTCTTTGGAGTGCCATGCGAGTTTATTTTTGAAGGCGCCTCCATTCCCATTGCAACTGAATTGGGACAGGCCTGCGGAGGAGAAGTCATTTTATTGGGACTAGGGCTTGCAACAGATCAAATTCATGCTCCCAATGAGCATTTTGGATTAGACCGCATTGAAAAGGGAACGCTGATCATGGCCAGAGCCCTAGAGCTTCTTGCGCATCCACAATATGCAAAAAATCGGCTATCTCAATAAAAGAAGACAAGAGCCTAGACTAGAGCTAGACTCTTTGAAAAAGCCTTAAGATTAAGGCTTAATCCAAGCAAGGATCCTTTATACGAGTTGAAGAGGCTGCTGGCGAAGAGAGACCAAATCGTTTTCGATTGCTTTCGCATCTTTTTCATCCCGCTTGCTAAAGAAATAGTAACCCAATTTATAAAGAGCAAACGCCGTCGCTCCAACACCGATTGCGGCTCCTACTCCCATTAAAATCCAAGAGTTCAGAAAAGCGCCTGCCAGGGCCGCAGCTCCTGCACCTATATAGAATATAACAATGCCAATATTATGGGTTTTATTTGCCTGCTTTCTCTGCAAAATGGAATTCATATGCGTTGTCACTCGATCCATTAAATCGCAATAAACGGGATTTTGAGCCTCATACGCCGCTCTGTTCGATTCCCATCTTCTCTCCAATGTCTCAATATCTGCTCTTTCCTCTTGAAGATCCTCATTTTCAGCATTGGCTTTACCAAGAAAAAAGGCACCTGCCAAGATGGCCACGGTTCCTAGCACCCCTGCCAGGACACGTACGCCCGTATTATCTTTTCCTTCCTCTCCATTAGAACCGCGCGACCCGTTATTGATGGTCGTATGATTCTCTGTATGGCTCGATAAAATATTATACTGACGGGAATGGTTGGAAAAATCGTAATGGTTATGAACAACCGGTACAGCAACAGGATGATAGGTTTGCTGGGTCGCAGAAGCTGTCGCCGTCTGTCTTGTCGAAGACGAATGAAGAATAGACGAAGAAATATCTTGGGCTTTATCCAACAACTTTAAAGTCTGGGCATGCATGCCCTGCGTCACAGGCCTATACTCAGGATAAGTATTCTGAGAAACCGTTACGCCAGGTGCACCAAAAGTCCCTTGGGTAGGCACTGGAGCAGCCTGTTGAACGCTCGGATAAGGTTGCGTCGTTGAATAGCTCTGCGTAACTGAATAAGTTGTTTGAAAAACCATGATATTTCCTTTTTAACTGATTTAAATAATTTTAAATTAATTAATAAATAATGTAAACAATTTAATTAAATACAAAATTAAACAGCTATTAAGATTTAATAAAAATTAATTACACCTCTAATCTACTTAATTAATATAATTCAATTAAAAAAAACCATCATCGAATGCCTCAGAGTCTATTCCCCTCCCTAAGAGTGTGGTTTTGAAAAGAAGGGATTTAACCTCATCTGTCATTGCTTTAGCGGCTTTAGGACGGCTTCTTAGCAAAATCCATGTCAGCCATAAAATATTATCTATCTATTCCAACGGGCTTGTTTACTTATAGAAAGGCTTGACAAACAGAAGCTAAGAGGAGTAAAAAAATAACACTTCGAGTTACTAATCAGGAGTTTAACAATGACAGATCGTTCTTCCTTTTTTTTTAAATCTGCCCTTCTTTTTTCTGGAATTGCGTTAGCCGCTTCTTCTTTTACCTCTGGAACGAAGGAACCTTCTGTAAACGGCAATCGGACAGAAGATATTCGCCAGATGCCCAATAAAGAGACTGTTGCCGATTTCAGAGGGGTCGCTAAGAAAGCTCTTCCGGCTGTTGTATCTATTAAAGTTGAATCAAAGAAAAAATCTCAGCTATTTGGCGACGATAGCCAGTTCTCGGACCCCTTTGATTTTTTTGGAGGAAATGATCTCTGGAATTTTTTTGGCCTTCCTAAAAAAGATTCTCGCTCTCCCTCTTTAGTCGGACAAGCATCGGGAGTGATTGTCAGTCCAGACGGCTATATTTTGACAAATAGCCACGTCGTGCATGATATGGATGCGATTAATGTGCAATTGACGGATGGAAGAGAATTTAAAGCCAAAGTATTAGGAGATGACCCCAATAGCGATTTGGCTCTGATCAAGATCGAAGCTCAAAACCTTCCTTATTTAACACTTGGCAATTCGGATGACATAGAAGTCGGCCAATGGGTGGCTGCAATCGGAAATCCTTTTGGCTTGCAAGCCACTCTTACCGTTGGCGTGGTAAGTGCGAAAAGCCGCAATAATCTTGACATTGCCCGCTATGAGGATTTTATTCAAACGGATGCGGCGATTAACCGCGGCAACTCGGGCGGCCCTTTAGTCAATTTAGATGGCGAAGTGATCGGCATTAATACGGCCATTGCAACCAATTCTTCCTCTAGCTATATGGGAATTGGCTTTGCCATTCCCAGCAATATGGCTAAACACGTGATGGAAGAAATCTTATCGGATGGAAAAGTCTCGCGCGGCTTCTTAGGCGTCAGCCTGCAATCGATTGATTACAACTTAGCTAAAGCTTTCGGATTAGATAAAGTCGAGGGCGCACTTGTCGCTAATGTCGTGAAGGGATCTCCGGCTGACAAGGCAGGCATTCAAACGGAAGATATCATTTTGAAAATCAATGACCGTCCTGTTGAAAATGCAGCCGCCTTACGCAATGCCATTTATATGATGAAGCCCGGCACGCGCGTGGATTTAACCATTCTACGCAAAGACAAAATCATGCAGCTTCCTCTCGAAGTCGGCAATTACAAAGAAGAAGAAATGGCGAGCTCCTCCACTTCTGCTCCTGATAAAAATTTGCTGGGCATTGAAGTGGGCAATCTGACTCCCGAGATCGCTCGCAACTTAGGTTACGACCAGGATCAAGGGGTCGTTGTCACGAAAGTGGATCCTAATAGCGTGGCCGCTTGGGCCGGCTTGAAAAAAGGCGCCCTCATTATGGCCGTGAACCGCCAAAAGGTTGAAAATATTGAGCAGTTCAACAAGGCTTTAAAGTCCGCTCCAGAAGAGCGTCCTGTGCTCTTGCAACTGAGGCAGGGCGATCGCTATCTCTTCCTCTCTTTGCAAGCAAAGTAAATTTCCTCAAGGCATAAGCAATCAGGCTTATGCCTTCTTTTACGCCTTCGCTTCTCTTTTCACCTCATTTACATGGGCCTTGCACAGAAGAGGCGAGATTTAACTTACCCTTTATTCGATAGACGTCCGGCCCTCGTCCAATTCCTCAGAAGCACGCCCATTCTTTCTATATATCCAAACAAGGAAGCCTACTGATTTCTTGCAAATTCGCCTGTGATTTCTGTGCGTTCTGTCGGTTTATTCATTTTCCCGCTGGAATGAAAAGCCAAATTCACCACCGCTTTTCTTGTTTTAGAGATGATTTCAAGGCAAGCGCTTGCTTTTTATCCCCTTCTAAACTTCATTTTCGCTTGGACATGGGCAGCACGGCTCACACCAAAAACCGTTCTGCGATAATAGCTCGATAATGTGGGGAATAGCTTCACGGGCAGCCTTACAGCCGGCTTCGAAAGCAAGCTCATTATTCCGGTCATCAAAAAGGCCAATATCCCCTAATTCAGGACGGATGATGACATCCGCTTCTTTAACACAGCTTTCGCTTTGCAAAAGGAACTTAATCTCAGCCGAACGCGTCGCTACCCCAAATAGATTGGTCGGACACGTTTTTGGCAGCATTTCACTCAAGTCGACAGCAACAACAATTTGGGCATTGATTTGCTTGGCAATAGCGACAGGAACGGGATCGGCCACTCCGCCATCGACCAACAGCCGGTCATAAAGAGGCACGGGAGCGAATACTAAGGGAACGGCGGCTGATGCGTGGACAGCAGGAATAATCTGGCCAGAACTAATACAGACCAGCCTTCCTTCAAGCAGATCAGTAGCGGCAATATAAAGCGGTATTCTCAATTGCTCAAAATAGCGGCAATGCAAATGCCTGTTTAAAAAACGCCTCAACGACCACCCTTGAACTAGTCCATAACGCGCATTCCAAATATTGATATCTAAAACATCCCATTTCTTAAGAGGCTCTAAAATATGTCTTAGATGGTAAGCATGCGGGCAATCTGCATATAGAGCGCCAACAATGCTTCCTGCACTACATCCAATAATAGCATCGATAGGAATGCCCGCTTTCTCGAATTCATATAAAACGCCAATATGGGCCATCCCTCGCGCTCCCCCGCCGCCTAAAACTAAAGCCAGGCGTACACAAGTAGGCGGAATGCATTGCGGAATTTGGCAAGGAGGATCGGGCAAATCATATTTAGTATCACAACTGCTTAAAAAAAAGCCGACGAAGCCTATTAAGCATAGATAAGAAAGAAAATACCTAGAAGTAAATGCAAAAGATCTTGGAGTAGTCATGCTATCGATAATTTGGCAATATTTAGGCTTGAGAAAGATTCAAAAAATGCACATTAAACTCTTAACTATAGCCTTTTATGGCTCGTAGAGCAATAGAAATTATTAATTTTAATTTTACACTTTCACTTTAAATTTTTACTTAACTTATTGATTATAAATGATAAACATTTTATTTGAGTTTGCAATCATCCAGGCAAAATTTTAAGATGCTGCCTGAGAAGTCTATGTATGCTTGACAAGCAGGCTGCAGCTGAAGCCTTTGCAATCAACCTGGGGGTATACTCCTAAATTGCCAATGGCTTAGCAACCGGAGTTAGTAGATTCTTGGCATTGATTTAAACATTGTTTACCATTTAAAGTAGGGCTAACCATGAAATCATTTGGAATGAAGTTATTCGCATCGTTGGTATGGACAAGTTATTTGTTAGGAGTACCTATGGCAAAAGCAGATGAAAAATATTTAGGTCCATGGATTAGCATACAAGACCCTGTTAATCGCATGGAGGCCTCTTTTCCTTATCAGCCAATAGAAATGACTTTCGACCTTCCTTTGCAAAATACCCCTCCTATAGGGCATTTGCATGTTTTTTCGTCTTCAACCAAATCGGCAGTCTTTATTCTTAGCGCGCTCTCTTTGCCGACGATCAATGAAGACATCTTGCAAGGGGAAGCTTTTAAGAAAAACTTCGAGCATTATTTAGTTCCGCGCCTTTTCTATTCCCCTCACTTTTTCTATCAGAATCAAAGCTTCTCATTTGAAAAGACGTCATTCAAAAATCAACCGGCCTTGTTATTTGGATTTTCTTATTTAGATCACCAGACGCCCCGCCTATTGAAAGGATTAGCGGTTGTGAAGGGCCATACCCTTTACTCTATCTTCTCCCTCGCTTCCGAAGCGCATTTTACAGAAGAAGATCTCCAACAATTCATTGAATCATTCCGTTTACTTTCAGACCAAAAGCTTTAAAGGTAAGATAGATAGCAGTCTCCCTCTATGCCTGGAATTTATTCGCCAAGCATAGAGGGAAAATTCCTGAACGGGAAATAGCTTTTGCCTTATGCCCTCTGTGCCTTTAACCAAGACTCAAATTCAGGCGTATGCCGAATGGCATCAAATTCCCTTTTCTGGATCACTTCTTGCACATTTGCCAGGCCGGATTGAACGGCGCAGCGCAGCCATCCGACAGCCGGTGTAGCTTGTCCCATGATTGCATAAGACAAAGCATTAATGAGGGCGACTTCGGAGGAAGGCTCCTGTTGATAGGCTTTCTGTCCTATTTTAGCGGCCTGATCCCAGTCTTGAAGCCGATACGCCAGCTGCTGCAAAAGATATAAATAGTCGCTGGAAAGGTGCTTTTGAATAGGCAAAAGCCATTCATAAGCCTGTTTAAAATGCCCTTGTTCAGCTAAAATGCGGGCAATATATTGCGTAGCCGTTAAATATAAAACGCCCTTTTGGGATTGCTCCCTCAATAGAAAAAACTTGGATAGCGCTTGATCTCGATGTCCCATATTCAAATCGGCTACAGCTTCTTTTAATAGCTTCTGCAAATGAATGTCGGTATCCTGTGCCGTCATAGGCTTCACGCCAAGCCAGGAGCGATAGCTCTCAAAAGCCATCATCAAGAATAAGGCTCCGATCAGAAGCTGCTGCAAGAAAAAGAAATAAAGAGCAAAAAAAGTCGCTAAGATAATACTGGCAAGAAAAGCCAATTTAAGCCCTCGAAAACCAAAAGCCCCCTCCAATAGGATCCGCATTAAATGCCCTCCATCAAGCGGAAGGACAGGAAGCAAATTGACAATTGTCCAAAACAAATTGACATTGATCGATACTTCTAAAGCATACTTAACTAGAGGGAACCTGTCTTTTGGCAAAATCCCGAAAAGCTTGTAAGAAAGAATAAACAAAATAAAGCCGGCAATGGGGCCATTGAGCACAACCAAAAATTCCTTCCATTTAGCCAACGATGCCCCATGGCGCTTGGTCAATCCCCCTAATCCCACAAGATTAATTTCAGTTTTTTGGCCAAAAGCCAAGGCAGTCAAGGCATGCCCATACTCGTGAAAAAGGACAGAAATAAAAATGACAATCGACCAAATCGCCGTTCCCATCAAAGAAACGGTATTGAGCCATCCGATCATTATAATAAGAAACCAGAAAAAGGGAAAAATGCGGATGGGAATTTTCCCGGGAATTGAAATCATGATAAACCACACACCTGCAGGGCTTTTTGAATTGCTGTTCCCATGTCAGCTGGGGTGTCCGCCATGACTACGCCGGCTGATTTGAGGGCTTTAATTTTACTAGAAGCTGTTCCTTGATTACCAGAAATAATTGCGCCTGCATGGCCCATTCGTCTTCCCGGCGGTGCCGTCTGGCCGGCAATAAAAGCAGCCACAGGCTTTGTGCTATATTGTCTAATCCATTCGGCAGCTTCCTCTTCCGCCCTGCCGCCAATCTCGCCGATTAATAAAATGCCTTTTGTTTCCGGATCCTTTTCAAATAAAGCCAATACATCAATAAAATTCGTTCCATTCAAAGGATCGCCTCCTATTCCTACGCAAGTCGACTGTCCCAATCCCAATAGCGTCGTTTGCCAAACAGCTTCATAGGTCAATGTCCCGGAACGCGAGACAATGCCAATCTCGCCTTTACGATGAATATAGCCAGGCATAATTCCCATTTTGCATTCGCCGGGAGTAATGACACCCGGACAATTAGGCCCGATCAAGCGGCTTGTCCGGCTTGAGCGCATGACTTGGCTGACTTTGAGCATATCGCGAACAGGAATTCCTTCCGTAATGCAGACAATTAGCTCAATTCCGGCTTCTTCGGCTTCTAGGATTGCCTCAGCTGCAAAAGGAGCGGGAACGAAAATCAAAGACGCGTTGCAATGCGTCGCTTCTTTAGCCTCTGCAACCGTATCAAAAACAGGCAGCCCTAAAATTTCGCCGCCGCCTTTTCCCGGCGTCACGCCTCCCACATAAGTAGGGGCATATAGCATGCATTGTTCCGTGTGAAAACGCCCCGCTTTTCCCGTAATTCCCTGCGTGATGACTCTCGTATGCTTGTTTACTAAAATAGACATGGTATATCCCTGATTATGACTTCGCTACATTAACCGCTTCTTGGGCCGCTTCTGTTAAACTATTGGCAATTTTAATATTCAAATGGGACTCCTGCAGCAGTTGTTTGCCTTTCTCTACATTTGTTCCTTCCATGCGGACGATCAAAGGAACATGCAGATGCTGTTCCCGCGCGGCTTCAATAATTCCGGAGGCCAGCGTCTCACAATTCATGATTCCGCCGAAAATATTGACTAAGATGGCTTTGACTTTGGGATCCGAAAGCAGGATTTTAAATCCTTCGGCGACCTTTTCTTTAGAAGCCCCTCCTCCGACATCGAGAAAATTAGCCGGGCGGCCGCCAAAATATTGGATAATATCCATTGTCGCCATTGCCAAGCCTGCCCCATTGACCATGCAACCGATATTCCCATCCAATGCCACATAAGCCAGCTCTTGCTGCTGGGCACGTGCTTCATTGGCCGAAACTTGGGTGGGATCAAAGAACGCTTTTATCTCAGGCTGGCGAAATAAGGCGTTATCATCGACAACTAATTTTGCATCCAAAGCCACTAATTCGCCCTGCTTGGTCTCGACAAGCGGATTGATTTCAAGCAAAGAGGCGTCGGTTGCGCTGAATGCTTGCACAAGCCCCTTTATCAAAGCCATTCCTTGCTTGGCTAATCCTTCTTTCCACCCCATAAATTTGACTAAGCGCAACAGTTGATAGGAACGCAACTCCCCCTCCAATGGGATGGGTATGATAAGGACCTTTTCTGGAGTCTGCTGGGCCACTTGCTCTATATCAACCCCGCCAACAGGAGAAGCAATGACAACGCTTTGAGCCCGTTCGCGGCTAATAAAAGCCCCGAGATAGAACTCCTTGGCAATAGCGATTGTAGGAGAAATCAATAGTTGGTGGGCAACCATTCCTTCAGGGCCTGTCTGCTGATTGATAATTTTCTTGCCGAGCAGCTCGCGTGCAGCTTGTCTGATCGCTTCTGGACTGGAAGCGACTTTTACCCCTCCGGCCTTCCCTCTTCCACCTGCATGAATTTGAACTTTTAAAACAGCGGATTGCCACTCATGCTTTCGCAATAATTCCTCTACTTCCGGTAGAGAAGAAACCACGTAAAAGGGGGGAATAGGGATGCCATATCGTTGAAGAATTTGCTTGGCTTGAAACTCATGCGTATTCATGGCTAACCTGTGATAATTGATAGAATCATTAACTTTAAGGAGGCGTATCAAACCCCTCTTAGCGGTTTTAATATCCCCTCTTAAGCCTCTTTCCAAAACCTTCTATATGACTGAATAAGATCTTCACCTTTTTTCTTTTTATGTGCTAAGCTTTTTTTAAGAGCAAACCTCAAAATTTTTATATAACAAGGGTATTCACAAATCCATCATGGTTGCGAACATCCTCAAATGAAGATGAAAGCTTTCGGCTGATCAATTAACGATGACAAGGATAATCAAGCGCAATGGTATTCCAATTTTTTAAAACTAGCTATGCAAAAGTCAAATCAGCCCTTTCACGTGCCCGCTCTCTTTTAGGTGAAAAACTTCAGTCTCTTTTTAAAGGGCCGATTGATGAAAGCACTCTAGATAATCTTGAGCAATTGCTTTATGAAGCAGACTTTGGCGTTCAAACAGCCATGGAATTGACGAATAAAGTACGGGAGATGCACAAAGCCAATCCCTCCCTTAAAACAGCCGACTATATAGATGCCCTGCGATCGCATTTGACTTCCCTGCTCAGCCAATATCCCTCTCAATTAATAGAAGTCAATGAATCTCAGCGGCCTCAAATTATTTTGATTGTAGGAGTCAACGGAAACGGCAAAACGACATCCGTGGCCAAACTGGCCAACCTTTTCCATCAAAATGACAAGAAGGTTCTTGTTGCAGCAGCCGACACGTTTCGCGCTGCAGCGATCGAACAGCTGGAAACATGGGCCCATCGCATTCAAGTCGATATCGTTAAGGGCGCTCCTAAAAGCGATCCTGCAGCAGTTGCCTTTGACGCCATCCAAGCTGCCAAAGCCCGCCAATGCGATATTGTCTTGATTGATACGGCAGGCCGTCTGCACACCAAAACGCCTTTAATGCAAGAATTGGAGAAGATTAAACGCGCTTGCCAAAAAGCATCTACCAGTGGCCCTCATGAGACTTTACTCGTTTTAGATGCCACGACAGGACAAAATGCGATTGACCAAGCCAAGCATTTCCATAAATTTACGCCCATTAGCGGACTTATTCTCACCAAGCTAGACGGAACGGCAAAAGGAGGAATCATCATCGCCATTCAGCGCGAACTTGGCATTCCCGTCAAATTTATTGGGACAGGAGAAGACTTAGACGATCTCCAACCTTTTGATGCTCAATCTTTTGTTTCAAATTTATTGGAGTAACTCCAAATGGCTTATATTGCCACGGCATACTACACGGAAAACACGGGATATGAAGAAGAAATTCAGCATCTCAAGGCAAGCTTAGAACATTTTGATCTACCCATGGATCTTGTCGGCATTCCTACACAAGGGAGCTGGCAGGCGAATACGCAATATAAGCCTTATTTTATCAAGCAAATGTTGATTCGCCATTATCCTAAAGATATTTTATATTTGGATGCCGATGCTCGCGTCCAACAATACCCAGCCTTGTTCGATCACGTCAATTTCGATTTAGGAGTCTTTTACTGGAAAAATAAGGAACTGATTAGCAGCACCTTGTACTTTGCCAATAACGCCAAAGTTTTCGAATTGGTTGAGCGCTGGATTACTTGTTCTTTTGAAAATGCAGATATTTGGGATCAAAAAGTCTTGCAATATGTCATTCAAGAGTCTAAAGATTTGGACCTTCGCATCTATATGCTGCCTCCTACTTACTGTAAGATTTTTGATTTAATGCAAGAAATAGAAAATCCAGTTATTGAACAATTTCAGGCAAGCCGCCGCCTGAAAAAAGAGGTCGATGAGCCTGAAACAGAAGGGAAAGAATAGCAATCCACCCATTCTGCCTTTTGTCTAAGAGGACGCATTAAAGCTCATCATCGATATTAGAGGTTATTTTCTCCCTAGGGGGCAATAGGAAAGAATGGGCCATCTGACCGCCTTGCCAATTTTCACCGTCGATTCTCTTATACAAATGTCAAATCCACTCCTATTCTTGCAGTAAAAATGATTTTCATTAATATACAAAAAGCAAGATAAGTCCGCTTGCTCGTTATTAACCTGAGTTTGGAGCTTTTTGGCTCTTCGACGCCACTCCAAAGGGCAAAAAAACTCCAAACTCAGGTTATTAAAAGCCGAAAGTATCCTAGAGCATGCCGTCAATGAGAGATGGGCTATTCGAAGTGATTTTCTTCTAGGGAAAAGAAGGCGAATAGGATCCTTAGCCAATTGACGGCGCTCTTCTTATAAAGGAAAGAAAAATGGAAAAAAAATTCTTAGGCGATGTTTTATATATTAAACCGCAAATTTCTTTTCTTGATTCTCGGGTTTCAAAAGATTTAAAAAATCAGATTATTCAAGAGATTGAATCGGGCAATAAACGGCTTTTATTGGATTTATCGGATATGGAAATGATCGATTCAGGAGGCCTAGGAGGCCTTATTGGAGTTTATAAGGCCTTGGAAAATAAAGGCAGCCTGCATCTCTATGGATTAAACGCTAAAGTCACAAAAATTTTCAGAATGACAGGCGTATTAAAATTATTTCCTTCATTTTCCTCGTTGGATGAAGCCCTCCAATTTTGATTTGCTGAACAAGGCTTCCCTGCCCCATCAATGCATAGCAATAGTGCTAGGAATGGACAAAAAACCAGAATCTCCTTAGAGTGTATTCTCACATGTATAACTTAATTTATTAGCCATTTTAAGTATTTAGAGACTGTCGTCGAATGGCTATATTCAAGATTATCCCAAGGACATATGCATAAGCCTACCATTCTTATTGCTGGAGGAGCTGGTTTCATCGGATCCCATGTCAACAAAATGCTGCATCGGGCCGGATACCAAACAATCGTCTTAGACAATCTTTCACGGGGCAATGCAAAAACAGTTTGTTATGGAACGTTTGTCCAAGGCGATATAGGCGATGCAGCGTTTTTGGATAAGCTTTTTGCCGACTATTCAATCGATGCAGTCATGCATTTTGCCGCCTTCATCAATGTGGGAGAGTCTGTTCAAGATCCTTGGCTATACTACACCAATAATGTTTCCAATACATTGGCGCTTTTAGGTGCCATGCTCCGTCACGGCATCAAATCCTTTATTTTCTCTTCTACCGCCGCTATTTTTGGCCAACCGAATGTTCCCCTCATTAAAGAAGATCAGCCTTGCCATCCCATTAATCCTTATGGAGAAAGCAAATGGATGGTGGAAAAAATTTTGCAAGATTTCGATACCGCCTATGGCCTAAAATTCTGCTGCCTGCGCTACTTTAATGCGGCTGGCGGGGATCCGGAGGGGGAAATTAAAAATTATCAACCTAAAGCCTCCAATCTCATTCCGCTCATCTTGCAAAGTTTGAAAAAAGCGGCAGGGCAAGTGACTATTTTTGGGACGGATTATCCCACTCCAGACGGGACCTGCATTCGGGACTACATTCATATCGAAGATTTAGGAGAGGCGCATATAAAAGCGTTGGAGCAAATTTTGACCGGAATGCCCTCCAATTTTTATAATTTGGGAAACGGAAAGGGCTTCAGTGTAAGAGAAGTGATTCAAACAGTGGAAAAAGTCTTGGAAAAAAAAGTCAATACTGTTGAAGGCGCCCGGCGCCCGGGCGATCCTGCTGTTTTATTAGCAGACCCCGCTAAAGCCATGAGTGAGCTCAATTGGCATCCGCGCTATTCATTAGAACAAATGATCGAACATGCGTGGAGAGCTTCTTTAGAATCATCCAACTACTCTCCCTAGCTCTTCTAAAGCATCTCTATACGCCTCCTCGCCATAAAGAGCATTTATGCAGTCCAAAGAAAA
Organism: Candidatus Protochlamydia phocaeensis; assembly: GCF_001545115.1. NCBI lineage: Bacteria > Pseudomonadati > Chlamydiota > Chlamydiia > Parachlamydiales > Parachlamydiaceae > Candidatus Protochlamydia > Candidatus Protochlamydia phocaeensis. The sequence goes on along the minus strand of NZ_FCNU01000028.1, from coordinate 40,293 downwards.
AGCCCGATCATTTATTTAAAATTTTAAATCTAATGACACTTTTTTCTTAACCGTGCTATATATCGAATAGATTCTTTAAACATTTCACAACAAAACACGACCGGCATGAAAAAGAGTGATTCTATCGTATCTCTTCGTTTTCTTTGCATTAGCATTGATTCAAACTTTTTAGCTTATTTATTAAATGCATCGGATTCTATTAATCTTTCCTTTGACAGTTGCCAGTCTATTGAAGACGCGTTTAAAAAAATCGCCTCCAATATATATGATGTGTATTTAATTGACTTGAGCGTATCGCAAGAAGTAATCACCAATTTGATTAATGCCATTCGGGAAAACAATAAAAATCTATTCACTATCGGCATCGTAGCGGAAGATTATTCTTCTCCCAATTTGATGGGATTTAAAGAGCGCGAGAATATTGACTTTATTCTGCAAAAGCCTATTTTTCCCCAGCAGATCGAGCATTTCTTTCAAGATTTGCGGCGGCGCCATGTTTCCTCTCCGGCAGGAAACCACGAAAACAGGCTGCTTGCCCTTCAAAAAGAATATGATTCCAGTATTTTCCAAAAAATTGAAATTCTAACTAATTTAATTAAAGCGGTTCAAAAAGATCCCAACTTACCGCAGCTTAACGAACTGCATTCCGAAATCCACAAAATGAGCGGCAGTGCAGGCTCTTTCGGATATGATTCCGTCAGCATCTTGTGCAAAAAAAAAGATGAGGAAATTAGAAATCGAATTGAATCGAATGATTTTAAAGATCAAAATTGGCTGCTATCTTTTAATGAATTCCTTCAAAAAATAAAATTCTGCTTTCAAACCGATTCCATTAAGAATCCAGAAGCTATTCTTACCTATACGGAGAATCCGCGTCCCCTTTTGTTCATTGTCGATGATGACAAGGGCTTTTTAGACCTTCTAACGCGAGTGAAAGAGCAATTTCCAATAGAGCTTTATTTTGAAAGCGATCCACAAAAAGCCATTGAGAAGCTAGGCTTGGAAAGTTTTAATCCCAACGCGGTCATTGTCGCTCAAAAGTTTCAGTATTCCCCTATTAATGGCTTTGACATTATCCAGTCTTTATCCGATAAGCCTAAACCCTCTCCTCCGCTATTCGCTCTCCTTCTCGAAAAGGATGATATCGATATTAGGATGGAAGCCATGCAAAAGGGGGTGAATTACATTTTTCTAAAACCCGTCTCCGCTTATCTTCTTCTTAAATCCATCCGAGATGCCTTGGAAATTAAGGCCTTAAGCGACATCAAAGTATTAATTCTCGATGACGATGTGGATTTCTGCAATTTTGTCGTTGCCGTGCTGTCCGAAACAGGAATTAATGTCCGTGCCATTTATGACCCTGAGAATTTATTTCAAATGCTTGAGCAGTATAGGCCGAATATCCTGCTTTTGGATGTCAATTTGCCGCGCTACGACGGATTAAGTTTATTGCAGGCCATCCGTCAAGATGTTTCCTTTAGAAATTTGATCATTATCATTGTGACAAGCAGCGAAGCGACAAATACCCAGTTGAAGGCCTACTCCTCGAAGGCAAACGATATTTTATATAAGCCCATAGACAAGAAAGTCTTGCAAAACCGCATTCTCAACCTAATCGAGGGGCAGATTTCTATGCATAATCTGCCCGATCCCCATGATTATACCGGCCTGCTTCATCGCAAAGCGCTAATAGAAAAGCTGCATGAATGGCTTACTTATCCCAAAAAGCAGGAGTCTTATTTGATCTTATTTGAAATCCATAACTTTGCCGATTGGATTAAACGGAAAGGCCATATGACTGCCAAGGAGGTCTTAGTCTCCATTGGCAACCAATTGCAATGGGAAATGGACTACACAATGAGCTGCTTTTCCTATAATGCTTCGAAATTTGCCATTCTGGTCACAAACGTTCGCTTAGATGAAGTGGAAAAAAAGATCTACACGCTGCTTTCCCATTTCGTGCAGAAGGAAACCCAATCTCAGCTGGCCTTCGATTGCAGCATTACTCCCATTTCCAGGGATTTTGAAAACGCTCAGCAGCTTCTTCAAGAAGCGGAAAATAGCTTAGAAGAGGCACGTTCGATAGAATCTTCTCATATCAAGATGGTCGATTGGCACGCCCGGGCTGAAATGAAGAGCAAGAAAGAAGTGATTATTGTTGACCCCGATAAAGAGCTTTTACGCATTTTGAAGCAGGCATTCGAGTCTCATGATGTCCTCGTTAAAGAATATACGGAAGGAGAAACGGCCTTAAAAGACATCTTTAATTATAGTGAGCAACACCTTCCTTCTTTGATTATCGCCGAACGCAGGCTTCCCGACATGGATGGCATGGAACTATACATGAAAATTCGCGCCCGCTTCCGCGTTGATGTACCGTTCTATATTTTAACTGTCTTCTCAGCCGATAAAGACATCAGCGAAGGGATCAGAAAAGGAATTCGCGAATACATCGTAAAGCCATTCAATATTTCTATTTTTATGCAAAAGGCTCTAAAAGACATTTACTCTCGTTGAAAAATGCTGAACTAATTTATAAACCGCTTCAAAATATGGTCAGTAGAATAAACCGTAAAATGTACCGAAGCCATGGAAAAACTCAAAATCACTATCAAATCAGGCGCGGAGGCACAATAGAGATATCCTCTACATTACTCACGCGACTCGCTAAAGACCTGCCTAGCGCTGCGGATATTGGGAAATTTAGGCTCCCATTGATATTCGTCCAGATCGATAGACCAAAAAAAGACGCCTTTAAGTTTAAAAGTTAAAGCCAACATGGCTTTGAGCTTAATCGTGTCAGGATTATCAAAGCTCGCCCATTCCTGAGAGTGAAAGTTATAGCCGTAGACAGTACTCGTGACGGGATCGGAGCCAAAGCTGAGCTGTTTTTGAGCCATCTTATCAGCAATTTCATAATAAGCCAGCATTCCCTTTTCCCTTGTCGCCGGTCCCGGCGCTCCGCCTGTTTCAAAAGGTTTCCCAGGGCCCGTATTTCCGGGCTGCAAAACGGATACTCCAGCATAAATATGGCCGAAAAGCGGCAATCCCAAAACCATTTTTTGGGCAGGCACCCCATTATCCAAATAATTCTGCAAGGTTTTGGCAATGTATAAGGGACTGGCTCTATCTGTATCTTGATTTAAAGGCGCATTGACTCCCGTTATTCTGGGCACATCAAAAGGACCATGGTAATCATAAGCCATTATATTGATGCGGTCGACAAACTGGGCGCAGTCGGCAAGCCATTTATAGAAGCGGCTCGGATCAGCCTGAAAGTGAGCTTGCAAGCGAAAAGGAATAAAAGCAGGAGCTGTAAAAGAAAGCAATAAGGGCGGATTGGCCTGTGAAAAAGCGGCTGAGCACTCTTTAAGGAAGACGGGAAAGTTGTTAAAATCACGTTCGGATCCTCCTCTAGCAGGATCTCCTGGATATTCCCAATCTATATCAATTCCATCGAATCCATAGCGATGGGCAAAGTCAATGGCTGACGTGATAAATTGTTTTCTGTTTTCTGCCGTTGATACCATCTGGCTGAAAAGGCGATAGGTCGTTTTTCCTTCGCTATGTTCGGGATTATTGAAATTCCATCCACCAATGGAAAGAAAAAGACGCAAAGGCTTTTTAGACCGTTTTTTTAAATCTACCAATTGGGGATAAAGATGATCTTTATCTTCTTTCATCGTTGGCTGCAGGGTAAAATCGCCTGTCAAACGCGGATGGTCTGGCTCAATCGATGCGGACACATAGCCAATAGCGGCAAAGGCCACATATAAATCGGTTAAAAGGGAAGGGTCTATCCTATCTACAGTAAAAGGAGGCCTATTGCCAATGGGTGGGCGAGAGTGCGAGTCATTGGCATAATAGGCGGCTATAATAGCCGTGGAAGCGGATAGACCCACAGTAAAGAATAGGCTAATCAAAGCGAGAAAAAGGAAAGGGAACAAACAGCATCGCAAAAGACTGAACATGCGGCCAAGAATCTTAATGGTTTAAAATTTAACATTTACAACAAATAAACAAATTTAGCAAAAATAATGATATATTAAGTTTAGTCAAGCTATACCCAAGATAAAAATGGACGCTCTTCTCAGATATTTGCTTTATCACATCGCTTACAAAGTTCTATTCATTGAACTCATTCTCATTCTACTTTGCATTTGCACGATTATTTTGGTCAAATTTTACAACCAATGGAGCGCCAATCGCAGAAAGCAAATCCAAAACGAACTCACCCTGCTTTTTGAAGCGGCTATTTTTAATAAATACCCTGTCAGAGACATCACCCTTCCTTCTCATTTGAATCAATTTAGAAATTTAATCGAGGTCATGGAAGAATTTGATCAGCGGTTTAGCGATCCTCGCTGGCATGAAGTCAAAGAGCATGTCATTAGCACTTATTTGCTGCAGAGGGCTGAACGCTATGCGGCCAGTTCATACTGGTATAAGCGCCAACTTGCGGCCCGCTGCTACCTTCTTTGCCCACAAAAAGCCCGCGAACAAATCTTGGCTAAATTATTGCAGGATAAAAGATATTTAGTCCGAATCCCTATCGCCGTTTGCATTACGAAAACGCCTTATAGGCAGCTTTTCGAAGAAGTGATAAAGCAAATGAGCCGAGAGCCCGAACTCTCACAATTTCCCTATCGGGATGCGCTTATTCAGGCCGATCAGGAAAAGTTCACTTGGATTGAAGCGTTATTGGCTTCTGAACCGGATCCTGCCATTACAGCCATTTGCTTAGACATCTTAGCTACCCGCTATTCGAGCAACCTTTTTTCAATCGTTTCCAGGTATGTGAACTCTCTTCATAGAAATTGCCGCTTAAAAGCGATTGAAGCCTTAGGAAATATTCCCAGCAGCGAATCAATCCGACTATTAATCGTCCATTTAGAAGACTCGGACTTTAAAATTCGGGAAAGTTCGATTAATGGCTTAGAGAAATTATATGTCATTCAAGCCGCTCCAAAAATCGGCACCTTGCTCAATGATCCTGTTTGGTCTGTCCGCCTGCAAGCAGCCAAGACGCTGAAAAATTTTGGCAAAGAAGGGATGGTCATCTTAGATGCGCAAAAGCCCGACCAGCCGAAAGCCTACGAGATCGCCCAGCATGTTTTAGCTTTACCTTAATCATTCCATCCATTCGAATAGAGGATAGATGAGGTCGGCATAGGTTTCTCTTTCTCTAGTTTTTGCGCCTACTGATTTTGAATCTTATCATATCCTTCGCGGTGAGGGGTCCAGCCGGCCCGCTTGGGCTTAGGAGCATATAACCCCTTGATTCTCCACCACATGAGCAAATAGTGATAGCTGTTATAGCAAACAACGCACTTCATAATCCTAAAAAAGTCCGGCCAGGAACGGTAGGTCTCATAAGAAATGAATTCTATCACTAGAGCGATTAGGACAAGCAAAACCAAAAACAACCAGCTTGTCAATGCCAACGAGAAAACCAAAATAGGATCTACCGTGCCCTGAAAAATGGCTATAATTAAAATTAAAAATCCGGATATTTCAATTAGAGGGGCAATTTTTTCAAAAACAGTCATGGGGCAGACGAATAAGCCAATGGATCGATATTTCGGATTGAACCACATGTTTCGATATTGCCAAATATTTTGAGTGGTTCCCTTATACCAGCGCATACGCTGTCTCCCCAAAGTCTTGATCGTTTCGGGAGCTTCCGTCCAAGCCACAATATCCGGCAAATAAGTAATGCGGTAATTTTTTTTTCTTTCTAAATAATACATATGCATGCGCGTAATAATTTCCGTATCCTCAATGATAGAGGTTCGGTCATAGCCTCCAATTTCGATCAAAGCGCTCAATCTAAACATTCCAAAGTTGCCGGGAATGACTAAAGCGCCCTTAGTCCAACTCAAGCCCAAGCGCTCGACTAAAAATCCCTTCATGAAATCGATGACCTGGAATCCCAAAAGCATTTTTTTTGGAAACTTCACCTGAACGATTCGGTTTTCGGAAATTACGCATCCGTTGACATTACCAATGGAGGCGTGGGCCGCCACGGCGTCTCCATGAAGCAAGAAAGGCCGCATCAGTCTGTTCAAGGCATCATCATCCACCAACGTATCGGCATCCGCACAGACGACAATTTCAGATGTGCAGGCATTCAGTCCCGTGTTCAGGGCGTCTGACTTCCCTCCATTGACTTTATCTATAACGAGAAGCTCAGGATACTGCGGGCTTGCATAATAGCTTCGAATCTCTGCTGTCTGAAATTTTCCGGGATAGGATGCGGGAATGGGAATGAGAGAAAAATTAGTTTTTAGCAGCTCTAAAGTGCTATCAGTCGACCCGTCATTGACAATAATGACCCGTTTATAGCGGTAAGACAAGCTCAACATATTTTTAGCGGTATGTAAAATGTCTTTCTCTTCATTATAAGCAGGCACAACGAAAGTGATGGGAGGAAGCGAATTGGAGCGAATGATGCGATAAATATTTTCCACAGGGACTTCGCGGAACCGCAAAAGAACCGCTATGCAGCCAATGCACGTCTGAATGATAGAAATGCCGGCAAAAACTAAAAATAACGTTCCATAGATAATAAAAGCCTGCCATCCCCAAGGCAAATTAGAAAATCCCGTTAAGTATAAGAGATTAAAAAAATTGGCTATATCATGGGTGAAAGACATGTTTTACCTTTAGGAAATCCTATTAAAAATTAAAAGCGCCATACCACTTCGCCATTCACCGACCAAATTGTATACTTTTTGGTATCCCTGTAGTAATCGCCATTTAAAATGATCTGTAGCTGATTCCATTTATAAATTAAATTACCAAACACCATATTGTATTGCCGATTATCCCACTTAAAAGGAGGATTTACTGTCGTAGGGGCAATCACAATAATTTGAGCAAAACGCGTACGCGTATTCTGCCAGCCGTGAGCATAACTTAGGCTAGTATAAAGGGTGTCGGCCCAGCACACTCTCCAAGATTTCTCCAGAGTTACCTGCAATTGATTGACTATTTGCGGTTTATAAGTGTAATAATCCGGAATATTTTTAGAAAAAGTTTGGTACTTGGCATGATAGCGGAACAAAATGTTATCGCTGTAGCAAGGTGGCCTCCATTGAAGCCATCCTAGGGCTCGTTGAGATTTATTGTGGACAAAATCGCAATACCAATAAGCATCGCCTTCAATGCCCACCCATGTTCTTTTATAAATTTTCCTCTCATAAGTTCCGGCAATAAAATAATACCCGACCACTTTGGCAACCTGTGTATTGAAATTTCTGGCGATCAAATCCGATCGGCTTGAGAAGCTCAAGGTTATTTTTTCTTTAGGCTTATGATAAGTAAAGGTCAAGGTAGGCTCTGCGATCCATCCATGGCGCATTCTAAAAGTGCTGTGCCGATAAGGAGAGTAATTGGTCAAGCCTGCTACCGCATCTATGTAAAAGCAGGGGTTATAAATCCATTTGGTGCCGATGAATGCACGTTGGACATCAAAATCATACAAATAGGTACGCGTGAGCAAATCCCGCAAGACAAAAAATTGATCTTCAACGCTTCCCCACATTTCCCATTTATCGCAAATCGGATAATTGACTAGCGCCCGGCCGCCAAATACCTGATATTCCGCTGACCATTTATGAACGGTAGGATCCCATTGATCTTCTTGATGATAGTTCCCGGATACGGAAAGAGTGGGACACGTTAAATTCAACGCATTGTGATAGCCTCGCATCAACCATTTGGGACGGGAGCAATAACCGCTCCATGCATTTGCTTCTGCATTGATATCGAGCATCTCTTCATAGATAGCTAAAGAGGAAAAATCATAATGCTCGGCTTGATAGAGGTCTGCTAGAAAAGACAAGGCTACCAGATTATTCGGCGAAAGCTCAAGAGCAGTCTCATAGTATTCTTTAGCTAAACAGATGGATCCATTCAACGCCTCAATGCGCCCCAGCCCTGCCCAGGAGTCTGCATCATTGGGATCATACTCAAGAAGAGACAAGAAGATCGAGCGAGCGCAGCAAAAATTTTCCTTGAAGATTTGAGCAAAGGCAATCGCCCTCCATAAATACCAAGCCTCGGGATCTTGGGCCAAGCCTTGCTCATAAATGGCAATCCCCTTGTTATACTGCTGCAAGTTGACATACATTTGCCCTAAGGGAAGATAGCGGGCTGGATCGCTTGGCGAAGATTCAACAAGTTGACAATATAAGCCGGCTGCAAGCTCAAAGTATTCTCGTTCCGCATAGACGTTAGCAAGATCGGTCACTGGCCCATCTACCGCATCTTGCCAAGCCCGCTGAATCCATTCGGCATTGGGCAGGAGCTCGCCCAGCCTTGAAAAAACCGCTTGAGCTTCCGTATAGCGCTTCTCTTTCATGAGCAAATCAGCTAGGAAGCTGAGAGCGGATAAATTTTTGGGATCAAAGCTTAGCGCGAGCCGATAGAGCGATTCAGCAGAGCAATAATCATTTTCTAAAGCATTTACGCGTCCTAGCCCTGCCAAAGCCTCGGAATTCTTTCTATCTACCTTTACCGCTTCTTCCAATACTTGCCGTGCATCTGAAAGATTGTCGTCAAAAAAGTAAGCATAGCCGAGGGCGACCCTTAGTTCATTCTCATCCGGATTTTTTTCCAGGCCTTCTAAACTGACTTCAATAGATTTTCCATATTCCTTAAGCCTCATATACATTTGGCCTAAACCGAAATAATAACGCGGATTATTGGGCGATTTTTCCAGCAGCTCGCTATAGAGCTGGGCCGCTTCCGAATATTTATCCGCTTTAATAAGATTCTGGATGTCGTCTAAGACAAAGCCATTTCTGGCATCATCGAGGGAAAGGGCTACCCACTTTTCATGAGGCCTTAACTCCATTAATTTTTCATAGACCTTTACAGCCTGTGGATATTTCTTTTCTTTCATCCACAGCTCTCCTAGAGCTGAAAGAGCCGCGATTCTATTGGGATCAATCGATAGGGCCTTTTCAATTAGCACTTCGGAATGGGCAAGGTTTCCCTCTAGAAAATCAATATACCCCAACCCTGCTAAAGCATCGGGATTCTGGGGATCAAATATTAAAGCCCGCCTAAAGTTCTCTCCTGCCGGGGCAAGTTCTTTTAAGGAAAGGTAGGCAAGGCCCAAACCTGCATATAAGGCAGCTGATCGAGGATCGATATCCAGCCCTTGCCGGAAAACATCTATCGCCTTTTCATATTGCAAAATCCTTTGATAAAAAAATCCAACTCTTAAGTAATAGTCGCTGACAAAGGGTGCTTCTAACAGAAGCTGATGCCAAAGAATTTCAGCGATTTTATAGTCCTTGGCTTCTTCCAATTTATTGATTTGATCGATTAAGCGGCCATGTTTGGCGTCTTCGATGGCTAGATCGACCCACTTGGCGGAAGGATCAAGGGTATGAATTGCCTGATAAAGCTTTTCTGCTCCCTCATACTGCTTTTGATCCATCTTCAGTTTCGCAAGAAAAATTAATGCGGAAATATTATGCGCATCGATTCTTAAAGCCTCTTCATACAAATGCTCGGCAAGCCTTGGATTGCCGCTGAATTGATAAAATAGGCCTATTCCCGCTAGAGCCTCTGCATTGCGGGAATTTTCCCTTAAGGTTGCCTCTAGAATCTGTTTGCCTCTTTCCAGCTCCCCTTTTTCCAAGTAGGCAAATCCAAGCGCCATTTGCAGGTCTACGGAATTAGGCTGTATGTCCAACCCTTTTAAGTAGGCAGCGATGGCTTTATCGAACTGTTTCATTTTGACATACAATTGCCCCAGCTTGACATAATAGTTAGCTTGATTGGGCGCCTCTGCAATAAGTTGAAGATAAAGTTCTTCTGCGTGCTGGAAATTCTCTGTTATTTCGCTTCTTTTAATCTCAAATAAAATGGGCGCATATTTAGCATCTAAAAGCGCATCCTCAGCCCATTGTGCATGAGGATCGATTTTTAAAATCTTGCGATAAATCTGTTCTGCTTTCCAAAACTCTCTTTGCGCCATAGCCAGTTCGCCATAATAGGACAACGCCAAAATATTATTGGGGTCCATCTTTAAAGCCTCTTCATACAGATGACTGGCCTGGAAAATATTGCCATCCAAGGCAAAGACTCTTCCCATCCCTGCAATCGCCTCGGCATTTTCGGGATCTTTTTGATGGACCAAATCAAAAAGGCGATAAGCCCTTTCTAAGTCTCCTATTTGAAGATAAGCAAGCCCCAACCTTATGCGCAATTCACTAGAAGAAGGATTATAGTCCAATCCTCGCCCATAAAGCCTGATTGCCTCTTCATAGCGTTTTTCAGAAATATAAAGCTGCCCAAGTCCGAAATAGGCCTCTTCGCTTCTTGGGGCAAGTCTTAAAAGTTCTTGATATTTAGCAGATGCTTCATCGAGACGCCCCTGGCTTTCTAATGCCTCTATTTCATCAAAGAGCGGGCCGAATTTAGCTCTTATCAACCCCTGCTGTGCCCATTTGGCCTGAGGATTGATTTTTAAAATGGCTTCATAAAGCTTTTCGGCTTCCTCATAATTCTTCTCTTTTAGATCTAAGTCGCTTAAATAGGACAAGGCAGCCATATCATTGGGATAGGCCTCTAAGACTTGATGATAAATATTAGAGCTGGCTTGAATATTGCCAAGAACAGTATTGATTCGCCCTATTCCTAAAAGTGCGTCCTTATTTTCCGGATCTTGCTCTAGAATAGATTTAAAAATATCAAAGCTTCGATCTATTTCCTTCTTTGCCAAATAAGCGTATCCCAAAGCGGCCTGAAGCGGAATCGAATCAGGATTGACTTGCAAGCCTAATTGATAAATCCGGATGGCCTCTTCGTAAAGCTGTTGATGAAGATAAAATTGACCAAAATGGAGATAATTCGAGATGTTATGAGGATATTGAACGACGAGCTGAAGATATAAATGAGCCGCTTGATCGTACTCCTGGTTTTTCTCCAATTGATGGATTCTATCTAAAATAGGAGCGATCTCCGCTTCTTCTATTAACTCCAGAACCCAAGTCGCGCTTGGATCCAAGCGATGAATATTTTCCAGCAAAGGAATGGCTTCGTCATATCTTTTTTGTTCTAAACGCAGCTGTGCAAGATAAGAGAGGGGCAAGATATCCAATGGATTTAATTCCATCGCCTCTTCATAAAGCTTTTCAGCTTCTGGGATATGCCCCTCTAATTCTTGAATTCTTCCTAAGCCCGTCTTTGCTTCCGGATGGCCTTCTTCTTTATGGTCTACAAATTGAAAGAGAATTCTAGCCCTAGCTAAATCGCCTTTTTTCAAATAAGTAAATGCCAAGCCAATAAAAAGAGGGTCCTGATTAGGCAACACTTTTAATCCCTGCTTTAAAGCACTGATTGCCTTGGAATAATCTCCCAATCTAGAGTAAAGCCTTCCCAACGCTAAATATAGGTTTAAATTATACGGATCGCTTGCCAATTCCCTACGATAAAGTTCTAAAGCGGAATCAAACTCTCGGTTTTTTTCTAGCTTTTTGCCTTCATCCAAAATCGGTCCGCTTTTCGCCTGCTCTAAAGCTTGCCGAATCCAGAGAGCCTTGGGATCCTTTGTCTGCAATTTCTTTAAAATGTCCGTTGCCTCATCATAGCGCTTCTGGTCAATCCTCAATTCAGCTAAGTAGTAAAGCGTGGAAGAATTATTAGGATTGATTTTCAATGACTTTGAAAAATAAGCTTCCGCTTGTTTCCAATTTCTTTCCAATGTTTCAATTCTTCCCAATCCGCCCAACACGTCTGAGTTATCGGGTTCAGCTTCATTTAATTGCGTAAAAAGCTGTTGACTATGAATAAAATCGTGATCGTTCAAATAGGATTTAGCCAGTGCAATTTTCGTATTTACATTTTGAGGATCTAAGTCGAGAGCTTGACGATAGTAATGGATCGCTTGTTTATATTCGCTGAGAGAATAATAAACATCGGCAATTGCCAATATAAGTTGGATGTTGTGAGGATCTTTGCGAATTCTCTCTTCATAACTTTTAAGGATAGCATTAAACCCTGCACGCTGATTATCGGTTTCCATCCGATCACTCTTGCCATTTATAAGCGCTAATGTGTCAGCTAGATCTGCATTGTCAACTTCTTCATATGCAAGGCTTTGATCTTTATCTAACTCTAAATAGCCATAAACGGAGGATGGGTCATCCTGATTTGAAACAGTCAAAGGATAAAAAAACCACACAGCCAAAAATATTAAAAGAGCGAGAGCAAGGAAAGAAGCGATTGTCTTCATCTTTTTAATCGTTAATGTGTTTCATATTAAGCTTTCCTACATACTGATAAAGCGGTAAAAAAATGGGAGAATCCCATTCAGAGACTATCGTCGAATTCATAAGGGCTTAGATTCAAATACTCGTGAAATAAATGACTAGCAATTCGGCTACAGTCTCTTAGTATTCAACTTTAATAACAGAAATTGAAATTTTTCTACGTATTCTATAAAAAAAATTATCTCTTTGAAATTTTGACCTAAAAAAAGTTTCTTAAAACTTGTCATCGCTTGCATGGAACTACTTTTTCCCTAGGAAATGCTCTTGAGGAGAAAAGCTCTCGAATCTTGGCTAACTCTATGTTTTAAGAAACCCTATAAAGGCCTCCTATAACCCCTAATAAATTTTGAAAGGACCTTTAAGTTCCTAAAAATTAAAATTTTGATTATTATATAGAAAGAAGAGGTAAAGATCAATCATCTATGATTGATCTAACATTTCCATAGCGGCAGCCGCATCCCATTTCTGTATAGACAAATAAACTTGGCTAATTTACTTGTTTTAACTCTCAGGTATTGAATTTCTTGGGAATCAATTCATATGCTATTACGGGTGATGTCGGATTAAAACGGCATTTCCAGTTCTTTTTATGAATAGGGACGTGTGGCTTTCTTAGGAGGAGATGTTGTGATCAGTCATAGGCCTATGTCGTATAGTTAACTAATTTTTTTAAATGGATTAAAAATGAGTAAAGACCATTCCCCTTCGCAAGAGGAAAAAATTAACCACCTGGAAGAAACTCTTCGTCAATTAGAACTCATCTTAGATGTCATTACAAGCTGCCAAGAAGAATTCATGACACAAAGAAGCGAAATGATCATGCCCCGCATTTGTCAGAGATTGCTCAGCGCTTTTTGCATTTTAACAGATACTCAGCATGGGTTAATCAGCCATTTAAATCCTGATAATCAACTCACTATATGGGCCTCCTCCGATCCGCAAATCCCTAGCCTTGTTGAGTCCTTTAACTGCAAAATCATCCAAACTAAGCACCATTTATTTGACGAAAGCGCTCCCTCTCACCCTCTGCGCCTATCTTATTTCTTGGGCATTCCTATTCTTAGCCGTGATCAAGTGCTGGGAACGATCATTTTATGCAGCTTTAAGCCCATTTCTTATCATGAAGACAGGCTGCTAGGCCTACTCCCCCTTATTCAGACGTATGCAATGATGATCGAAGGCATTCGTACGGAGCAACAAATAAAGGAAAGAGATGAGACGCTCATGCTCTATCTCAACTTGCTAGAAATGCAAAATCGAGAGCTACAGATAGCTCGCGATCAAGCAATGTCCGCTAATCAGGCAAAAAGCGCTTTTCTTGCCAATATGAGTCATGAAATCCGCACTCCACTCAATACCATTATGGGAATGACCGAGCTGCTCCTCAATACGGATTTAAATTCTCGTCAAACTAAGTATGCCAATACGGCTTACCAATCGGCTGAAATTCTTCTGACTTTACTTAATGACATTTTAGATTTTTCTAAGATTGAAGCAGGAGAGCTGCATTTGGAACAAATAACCTTTGATCTTCCCCGGCTTTTGAAAGACATTTTTTTAAGCTTTTTTGAAAAAGCTATAAAAAAGAAAATCGGCTTTTATATTTATTATGATCCTTGCCTTCCGACCCACTTTATCGGAGATCCGACACGGATACGGCAAATTCTCATGAATTTAATCAGCAATGCCATCAAATTTACTTCGGAAGGCCACGTTTTCCTAAGGATTTCCCTAAAAAGCGAATCGAATTCCCACCTTTTGCTCTTAATAGAAGTTGAAGATACGGGGATCGGAATCCCCAGGGAAAGCCAAAACCATCTTTTTATTAAATTTTCCCAAGCGGATTCTTCCATTACTCGCAAGTATGGAGGAACTGGCCTAGGGTTGGCCATTTGCAAACAACTCGTCGAAAAAATGGAAGGCCAGATTGGAGTAACCAGCGAAAAAGGAAAGGGATCGGTTTTTTGGGTCACTATTTCCCTTCTTCCCGATCCGCAAACTCCTTCCCCTCTTCCGCTTTATCAGCTAGAAAATCAATCAGTCCTATTCATTAGCTCAAATACCATTGAAAAAGACATTATCCAAAGCTACCTGGCAAGCTGGAAAATGAAAATAATTGCTTGCCCATCTTTACAAGAAGGCGTTTCTCTTCTCAACCAAGCTGAGAGTTCTCCTCAGGCCATTATTTACAATAGCCAAGATTCCAAAGACTCTTCTATTTTCACCTTGTTTGCTCAAGAAATGCACAAAATGATTCTCCTAGTTAACGCTAAAGATGAAACCTCTTCGGCCTGCCTATGCTTGAGTAAACCTCTTTTTCCTGAAGAATTAGCCAAAGCCCTTATTCAAAAAATTAAAGCTAATTAAGCCGATATGGAAAAAATTACCTGCAAATTTAATGCGTTTATCTTAGTTGTTGATGATTACATTATTAATCAAGAGATGACTAAAGAGATTCTAGAAATTATGAATTGCACTGTAGACGTTGCTGTAAATGGAAAAGAGGCCATCATCGCTTATCAGCAAAACGCGTATGATATTATTTTTATGGACATTCAAATGCCAGAACTAGATGGATTAAAAGCCACTGAAGAAATTCGCAAATTAGAGGAAGAAGATAAACATACGCCTATCATTGCTCTTACTGCAAATGCTTTACCCGGCGATAAGGAACGATACTTAGCTGCCGGGATAGATGACTACATTTGCAAGCCAATTAAAATTAAAGATCTAGAAATTATGCTTAAAAAGTATCTAAAACCAATATGAAATCATTTCCCTCCAGTAGATTGTTAAAAAAAATTTTCTAATAGCTTGAATCTGAGTTCTTTTTGTCTAAGAAACAAAGTGATTCCTAGGGAAAAGTCCTCCATCTAGGCCATCTGCAGTTTTAAGAAAATCTCCTAAGCTTTTTATTAATTAATAAATCGAATAAAAAATATTTTTATTACAAATTTCACTCGTAAAATAAACAAACAAAACAAATTATTTAATTTTTAATTTGACATTTCTTGCTTTAATTACCTATAATAAGAATTGAGGAGGTTGAAAGAGATTAAACAAGTTCTAAACAGTATACCACATGTTTGGGAGGCGAAAGAGGGTAGATCTAAGTCATGCGATTGTGAGCTTTAGTTTAGGCTTGAGCTTGCAGGATGTTCGGATAATTTTAGATCTACCCCCATTCGCCCCTCATAAACATGTGAAGCGCTTGTAACCACTCCTTTCGGTAGCACAGGAAGTGCGGTTGAAGTTTGTAAGTAACTTCAGCATGAGCAATTGGCACTTCTCTTGCATTTGTTTGCTGTAGGCTTTCGTTAGACAGCTAGCAAATGGACTTGTTGCCTAGGAAAGCGAGTGGTTACTTATTTTATAAGGAGGTTGTATGTATCGTGCATTAAAATCATTTATTGCCGGTTCGTTCTTCTTAGCGCTTTTCTTGTTACCATTTGGCTTTAATTCAGCTTATGCTGACCATGGCGGACACGGCGGTGGCGGACACGGCGGTGGCGGACATGGCGGTGGAGCGCACTTCGGTGGTGGACATGGCGGTTGGGGCGGTCACGGTGGATGGGGTGGCGGCCACGGCGATTGGGGCCATCATGGAGACTGGGGCCATCACGGCGATTGGGGCCATCGTGGATGGGACAATAACTACTATGGCAATTACTACGGCGTAGGTTTTGGTTACCCCTATTACAGTAGTTACTCTGACTACGGTTACCCTTCCTATTATTACGACAATTCGTATTATGATAACTATTATCCTTATAGCCAATACTACTACGATGATGGCGATAACGGCCTTGGAACCGGCGTCTATTTCAACTTTAGATAAAAGTCTTTAAGTTAAAATAATTAAAACTTTTAGACTTACCGCTCTCTTTTGAGAGGGATGGGGGATATTAAGCCCCATTATTAACCCGAGCCAGACAATTAACTGTTCTGTCTCGGGTTTTTTTATATCTCAGGAGAATTTCTTAAGCTGCTAATGCTCAAAATTTGAGTTTTACTATCCCTTCTAAGAAAATAGCCGCTCTAAGACATGTCGGCTCTCATTGCATAGCTCAAAAAGAACAAAAAGACCCAATACAATCAAGACCGGTTTTCCGCCTGGCAATTGAGGCTGAGTTTCCCAATGAAAATGATACCGTCCAATCCATGCCATCATAATGGGCAAAAGACCGAGTAAGAAAGCGCAGCCAAAGCCGCCGGCATAATCGAGGGCAACTAAGAAAATATGCGGATAACTGATGGAAATAATAAGGGGAAAAATAAAAATTAACGCAGCCAAAAGCGCTTTGCCTTGGCCAGTCTTTTTAATTCCCAGACCATCTGCCAAAAAATCCCTCAGTCCAAGCGTTACCCCTAAAAAGGACGTGACGAGGGCAAAAAAGGCGAAGGATTGTCCCAGATAATAGACAAAGGAATTATGCAGAAAATTTTTAAGAGGATAGACAGCATTATCTCCATTTTTCAAAGCTTCAGCTAAACCACCAGGACCTTGAGTGGGGACAATCCCTAAAATCAACCATTCCCAAATCACATAGGCAATAAAAGGAATAAAACTGCCGATTAAAATAGACTTGCGAATACGTGGAGCGTCATGATGCATGTAACTGGCAAGCGTGGGAATAATCCCTTGATAGGCAAAAGAGGTAAAAGCGATGGGAAGGACCATGAGAGAATAAGACCAATTGTACTGCTTCAAAAAGTCTACTTGCACGTAGCGCATGCCCAGCAAGACAAAACCAAAATAAGATAGGGCGAGGCCGGCAACCAACCAAATATTTAAACGGCTTGCCCATGCGGTCGGGATAAGAATAAGAGGAGCAAAAAACAAAACAAATAATAAAGGTCCTAGCCAATCAGGAATAGCGAATTGGGAAAGCTCAACGACAATATTTCCACAACCGACCATATAGGCAATCGTCAAGCAATAAAAAAGAAATAAATAAACCATCCAAGCTGAATACTTGCCTGCTTTTCCCAGCGTTCTTTCCGCCATGGAAACAATATTGGATTCCCCTTTTAACCATTGAGAAATCTCTAAAAATAATAAACCCGTACTAGCCATAAAGAGCCAGCATCCCAAATAAATAACGAGAGAGGGTAAAAAGCCTGCCAAACTTGTTAAAACGGGAAGGGCAAGCATTCCTCCTCCGATCGAAGTTCCAGCAACTAATAAAGATCCGCCTAAAATACTGCCTTTGTGTTGATCCATGTGTATGTGCAACGTTTGTTTGGTTATTTAATAAATGTTTTGAGCATCCTATCGGATAAGCTGATTCCTAACAACTTAAAGTTAGCTACCCTCTTTTAAAAAGAGGGGTATACTTTGAAAAAGAAAACCTATTTCAATCCAAAATAGCAAAGACCGTTTTAAAATTTAGCAGGCCTAGATAGATCTATTCAGCTGTTAAATAAAAGGCCTTATTCAACTGTAACGGATTTTGCCAAGTTGCGAGGCTGATCAATATCCGCTCCACGCTCCTTTGCAATGTAATAAGCCAGAAGCTGGTTGACTACCGTCGTCGGAATGGCAGCTAATTCATCGATCGTCCGCGGCACGTAGATGATATCATCGACGATCTCTTCTAAACTCCCATTGTCTTCTTCCGAGATGGCAATAATTTTTCCATTGCGCGCTTTAATTTCCATTAAATTGCTCAGTAATTTCTCATACGTCATTTGATTAGCGCATAGGGCAACTGCCGGGCAATTTTCATTAATAAGGGCAATGGGGCCATGTTTAATTTCCCCAGCTGGGTAGCCATTGGCATTGATATAAGAAATTTCTTTTAATTTGAGGGCCCCTTCCAGACTAGTCGGATACATATAACGCCGTCCTAGATAAAAGAAATTATCATAGTGGGCATATTTTTTAGCGAGCGCCTCAATCCGTTCCGACTGATCCAAAACCGCTTGTACTTGATCAGGGAGTTTGAGCAATGCATTCAGAAACTCTTGCCCTTCTGCTTTGCTCATATGACGCATGCGAGCCATTAAAAGAGTAAAAAGAGCCAGAACGACGACTTGGCTAGTAAAAGCTTTTGTTGAGCAAACGCCAATTTCTGCTCCTGCCTTTAGAAAAATCGTGCTATCCGCTTCGCGCGCCAATGTCGAGCTTTGAACATTGCATAGAGCTAAGACACGAGCTCCCTTCGCTTTGACCTCTCGCATCGCGGCGATCGTGTCGGCAGTTTCCCCCGATTGACTAATGGCAATCACAAATGTTCCTGGGGGAACTAATGGATTTTTATAGCGGAATTCAGAAGAAATTTCTACTTGAACGGGAATGCGGGCTTTATCTTCAAGCATATAAGCGGCGACATATCCGGCATGCCAAGAAGTCCCGCAAGCCAAAATCAAAATCCTTTCTACTGTGAGAAGATCCATTGCATTAAAATTAAGCTCTTCGAACAACGCTGTTCCATATTCCGGCAAAAAACGCGATAAAAGAGCATTTCGGATCGCCTGAGGCTGTTCGTGGATTTCTTTTAACGTATAATGCTCAAATCTGCCTTTGGATATACTGTCAAGATCGGTATCTAATAAATGGCTTTCTTTGGTAATTTGCTGGTCGGCATTATAAATCTGCTGGCTATCGGCTTTGATAATGGCGATTTCAGAATTAGATAAATAAATGGCTTGGCGAGTATAGAAAGCGAAAGCATTGGGATCCGAAGACACAAACGCTTCGTTGGCGCCTATTCCGATAACTAAAGGACATTCATGGGCGATGGCAACAATTTGATTTGGAAAATCTCGATGAATAAGGGCTACGGCATAAGCCCCTTTTAATTGCCCGCTAGCTTTTTGTACTGCCTGCAGAATATCTCCTTCATAATAGCTAGCAATTAAATGAGCGATCACTTCTGTATCTGTGTCTGAAACAAAATTGATTCCCTTTTCTTTTAATTGCTTTCTCAACGCCTCATGATTTTCGATAATTCCATTGTGGACAAGCGCTAAAGAATGCTGACTATCGAAATGCGGATGCGCATTCACTCTTGTCACTTTTCCATGCGTCGCCCAACGAGTCTGCGCAATCGCTAAATCAAGATGGAAATCCTGCTTTTTGACCTCTTGCTCTAAAATGGACACCTTCCCGACTTCTTTGCAATAGACAATTTTGCCATCCTCTATTCCCGCAATTCCTGCTGAATCGTATCCGCGATATTCAAGCTTTTTCAGCCCTTCTATGACTGTTTTAACAGGATCTTTAGACCCCACATAACCGAAAATTCCACACATAAGCCACCTTTACCCCTGTTACTCCCCTATTTCTTCGCGAACGACATTTGCAAGCAAATTAGCTAATTGAATGACTTGCTTGTATTTCATCCCTTCCACCATGACCCGGCAAATATTTTCCGTTCCAGAATAGCGAACAAGAACGCGCCCTGTATTGCCTAGCGTCTGCTCGACTTGCTCAGTAGTCGATTTTAAACGGTCTAATGTTTCAAGGGGAGGCTTAGATGCGACTTTTACATTAATGCACGTTTGAGGATAGCGCTGTACAAAGGAAGCTAAATCCGAAAGTTTAGAATCCGTTTCTATCATAATGCGCAGCACTTGCAATGCACAAACCAGCCCATCGCCTGTCGTATTATGGTCTAAAAAGATAATATGCCCGCTTTGCTCTCCGCCTAGATTGGAATCGTATTTTAACATTTCTTGGATAACATAGCGGTCCCCTACTTGGGACTTAATGACCTCTATGCCTAAATTTTCCATGGCCCTGATAAATCCCAAATTACTCATGACCGTGCTCACAACACGGTTATTCTTGAGGAGCTTGCGCTTAAGCATATCCCTTGCGCAAATAGCCAGCATCGTATCGCCATCCACAATTTGCGCATTTTCATCTATCATCACAACACGGTCGGCATCGCCATCTAAGGCAATTCCAACATCCGCCCGATGATCAATTACCCCTTTTTGGACCGTTTCAGGATGCATCGATCCACAGCCATGATTGATATTGACACCGTTAGGATTCACACCATAAGTAAAGACTTCGGCGTCTAATTCTCGGAAAACTAGCGGAGCGACCTTATAGCCGGCCCCATTCGCACAATCCAATACGACCTTGAGATGTTTTAATGAAAGGCCGCGGGGAAATGTCGCTTTGACAAACTCAATATAGCGCCCATCCGCGTCAATAATTTTATGATTCTTGCCGATATCATCATCATCCGGAAGGCTGTCCTGAAAATCATTTTTAGCGATCATTGCCTCCATTTCCGCTTCCCACGCATCCGGCAGCTTAAATCCTTCAGAATTGAAAAATTTGATGCCATTGTCATAATAAGGATTATGCGAAGCGGAAATCACAATTCCGGCATCTGCCCGATAAGCCCGTGTAATAAAGGCTACTCCTGGCGTAGGCAAAGGCCCGACCATCAAGGTATCGACCCCCATGGAACATAGACCGGCTATGAGAGCGTTCTCAAAAACATAGCAAGAAAGGCGCGTGTCTTTTCCTATTACGACCCGCGCTTTGCCGTCACGGGCGCGCAGAAGTTTACCAGCCGCTCGGCCTAATGCCAGAGCAATTTCAGGAACCATGGGAGCTTTATTAGCTCGCCCTCTTACTCCATCTGTTCCAAATACTTTGAGAGGTCTTCCATTTATCATCTTTATCCTAAATTCCTGAGAATGATTTTAAAATCATTTTTCATTTTCTTGTTGCTGCAGGCCTATTAAGCTTGCCTCGTTGAAGTTTTTTAATTTGATAAGACACTCGAGCTATTTAACATAAATTTGAGGCTATCTTCTTAGCCGCATGTCTTTGCTTTACAAAGAAGAACTCTCAATAGCTGGAGCTAAAAATTAAGGAGATGTCAAAAATACCTGTTTTGATAAGGCAGAAGCAAGCAATTTCCGTCTTTTTTCCCGCTTTATTTTTAGTTTACATTCTATTAGTCGGAAAAAGCTTAAATAAAAACTCTCAAACAGCAGTTTTAATTAAATTTAAAATTTTAAATACCCTTAATTATATTATATCACAAAAAATAAAATCTTCATTATTAAATCACAAAACTAAACGATATTGTAAAGGGACAATTATGGGGTGAATAGGGCTTTCCATCTTAGTTTCCTGCTAGAAAAAGCACTCAAATTTAGACCATTAGCGGTTTTAATCCATCCTCTAAAAGTGGGTATTAAAATTCATTCAATTTCCCTATAAGAATAATCATTGACATTTTTAAAGCTTTCTAATATTTTTCTTATTAGAGTAAGAGTACTAAAATATTGACTTTTATAAATTTAGAACACATCTCACCAAAACGGCCATATCTTCTGATAACGATCATCAAGCCATGATTCCATCATTTCTGTGCTGTTTTTAATTCTCCCAGGAGCTAGTTGTTCGTGCAACCTAAGATTTACTTTGCTAAGGACCATGGAATTGATCCAACCTTAATTGATCTCGATGCGCTTTACGTATTAGAAAGACTTCGCCAAGCTGGATTTATCGCTTATCTAGTAGGAGGCAGCGTAAGGGATCTTCTAATCAAAAAAGTTCCTAAGGACTTCGATATTTCAACATCAGCCCGTCCGGAACAGATCAAAGCAATTTTTCAACGCCAATGCATTCTTATTGGAAGGCGTTTCCGCCTAGCCCATATCCGTTTTGGTCACAAAATTATCGAAGTTTCCACTTTCCGCACCGGGGAAAATGCCAGCGGATTGATCACTCAGGATAACGAATGGGGAAATCCGGAAGAAGATGTTTTGCGCCGGGATTTTACCATCAATGGCTTATTCTATGATTCATCCAATCATTCCATTATTGATTATGTGGACGGATGGGAAGATGTTCAGCAAAATGTTTTAAGAGCCATTGGAGAACCGCAGATCCGCTTTAAGCAAGACCCCGTGCGCTTGCTGCGCTTGCTTAAATTCCACGCACGCTTTGCTTTTAAAATAGATCCGGCAACGGAAGCGGCCATTCATGCCTGCCGCGGAGAGATTACAAAAAGTTCGCCAGCCCGCATATTGGAAGAACTTTTGAGAATGCTTGAATCAGGGGCATCGGCTCCTTTTATACGGCTTTTAGCTGAATATAGCTTGCTCAATATCCTTTTCCCTGTTTTAACGCAGTTTTTGCGGACTCCTCAGGGCAAGACAATTTTTCATTATTTAACTTGCGCTGACCAGCTTTACCAGCATAAAGGCAAAAATGTACTAGACCGCTCGGTTTTGACAGCCTGCTTGATATTCCCCATCCTGGAGCGCGAGCTGGATAGGCAGTATCTCAGCAAAAAGCAAGTCCCCCATATTGGAGAGATTACCCTTGTGGCCTCTTCTATCATCAAAGAAGTGCTGATCCAATCTTTTTCGCATTTTCCTCGCCGCATCACCTCTACTATGCTATCCCTTTTAGTGTCTCAATATCGACTTACCCCCTTGTCTGGAAAGCGGCATTATCGAGAAAAGCTTTTCCGGCATAAAGATTTTGCGCTAGCCCTTAAATTTTTCAAACTGCGCGCTTTGGTCAATGAGAAGCTCGTTGACACGTATATATCGATTAGGAATCAGTATCGTCAATTCTTAAAGCACGGCGAGCGCAAACATCATCATGGTCCGATTCATAAGCATCCACACGCTGCTCAAAGAGAATCTGCGCATGGTTAATCTTTCGCCTTCGATCATTTCTACCCCCTTTGGAACAGACATTTATTATCAAGGCTCTGACCTCTCAAACGGCTCTAAGCCCGCGCTCCTTTATTTTGCTTTATCTGCTTTTACAACCTTGCATGAAGATCCCTTTAACCAACCCGTAGCTCCTTTAATAGAAAATGACATCCGCGTGTTTTCCTGGGATCTTCCTTATCACGGAATCCATTTAGACCCGAATGAGGCGATCCGCCACTGGGCTTCCGCTCTAGCTGAAAACCCCTTTTTTATTTCTGATTTTATTCATATCTGCCAACAGAACCTTCAATATTTAATCGAACAGGGCTGGATTGATCCTGCCCGCTTAGCTGTTGCAGGCATCTCTAGAGGTGGATTAATCGCCACCCATTTGGCCGCACAAGACGCCCGGATTAAAACAGTGCTAGGCTTTGCTCCCTTTACAACTGCCTCACTGGTAGAAGAATTCAAACCCCTCCCCCTTCAACAAATTGAACAGATTGATTTAATCCAGATAGCGGATCGATTAACTCATGCCCATTTGCGTTTTTATATTGGCAATCGCGATGTCCGCGTGGGAACCGATGCCTGCTATACTTTTATTCGAGAGCTGACAGAGTCGGCTTTTGCCAAAGGAATCCGCTCCCCTTCGGTAGAGCTAAATATATACCCTTCCATTGGTTTCAAAGGCCATGGCACGCCTCCTTATATTTTTCAAGCCGGCACCAATTGGATCAAAGCACAATTACTCAAATAAGGTACTTAAATAAGGCGATCTTATGACTATCCGCTATTCCGTCGTTATTCCCTTAAAAAATGAAGAAAGCAATATTGCAGAGTTGATAGAAGAACTTGAGCCCGTGATGAACCAATTAAATCAGCCATGGGAACTTATCTGCATTGATGACGGATCGACTGACCTCACCAAACAAGTCTTGCAGAAGCTGGCCGGAAAAAAAACATATTTGAATCCCATTTTTTTTAAAAAAAATTATGGCCAATCAAGCGCTTTTGATGCCGGTTTTAAGGCCGCCCGGGGAGATTTTGTCATTACGTTAGATGGAGACAGGCAAAACGATCCGGCCGATATCCCCAAGTTGATTCAAGAAATGGCTGACTCCGATCTCGTCTGCGGCATTCGCCTCAAACGCAAAGACCCTTGGCATAAGCGCTTGATCTCTAAAATGGCGAATAAAGTGCGCAGCCGTCTCTGCGAAGATGGTGTGCAAGATACGGGCTGTTCTTTAAAAATCTATCGTTCCGCTTGCTTGAAGCAAATTAAAATGTACAATGGCATGCACCGTTTCTTACCCGCCTTATTTAAAATCGAAGGCTTTCGGGTCAGCGAAGTTCCGGTCAACCACCGCGAAAGAACTAGCGGAAAAAGCAATTATAATTTCTTTAATCGCTCTCTAAATACTGTAGCCGATCTATTGGCTGTCCGTTGGATGAAAAAGCGCCATTTGCATTATCAAATAGAAAAAGGGGCTTCCCAGCCCAATTAGATCATGGAAGCCGCTGTTATTTGGAGTATATATTGGCAGAATTGTTTGAAATGAGTAAAATGCCTGGTTCATCCTTAATAACAGGTAAGTTTTGTGGAAGAGTGGCGAACAATTCTTTATCCGCTTGGATTTCTATCTTCTTTTGCTTTTGGGGCCCGCTTTATTGTGCAATGGCTGCAAAGTGAGCGCCAGCAAAGGAGCCTTGTCCCCCGCTCTTTTTGGTATTTGTCTTTATTGGGCAATGTCCTACTTGCCCTCCATAGCTTTATCCAAGTCCAATACCATATCTGCGTCGTTCAAGCATGCAATATTGTCATTGCTTGGCGCAATCTCAATTTGATGCAAGCCAAATCCAAGCAAGTCTCTTTTTCTTTCGTGCTAGGACTATTAATCGCGGCCATTGCGCTCATTTCCGCGGCTTTTATCGTTCAAGATTTCTATTTATTGCGCGAGGGGCATTGGTTTCGCATCCCGACTGCTCCCTGGCAGGATCAGCCATTGACTGCCGTCTCCTGGATGTGGCATGCCTTAGGAACGTTGGCCTACCTGCTTTTTTCCAGCCGTTTTTGGGTACAGTGGTGGCTAGCCGAACAAGCTCATAAAAGCGAGCTTTTCGTCTCTTTCTGGTGGTTGAGCCTAACAGGAGCCCTGCTTTCAATTGCCTATTTCCTGCACATTCGCGACAGCGTCAATTTGATTGGCCCCCTTATTGGAATCGTTCCCTATATTCGCAATTTGATGCTCATCCAAAAACAATCCATCCCTGTGAAAAACAATGAGTAAGTGCTATTTATTCGCAGGAGAAGCCAGCGGCGATCTTCACGGCAGCCGCCTAATGCAAGCGCTTAGAAAACGCTCCTGTTTTACGCATTTCAGAGGAGTAGGCGGCCCTTTAATGCGCGCTCAACACTTGGAAATCTTTTTAAAAATGGAAAACTTTCAAGTGATGGGATTCTCCGATGTCTTGCGTGCTTTGCCCAAGCTTTGGAAGCTTTTCTATCAAGTCCGGGACGATATTCTTCGCACCAACCCCGCCTGCGTTGTGCTCATTGATTATCCCGGATTTAATCTGCGCTTAGCTCGCGCTCTGCGAAAGAAGGGATTTAAAGGCAAAATAGTGCAATACATCTGTCCAACAGTCTGGGCGCATGGGAAACATCGCATTAAAACAATGGTGCAGACATTGGACTTGCTTTTGACCATTTATCCCTTTGAAGCTGCCTATTTTGCCCATACTCCTCTAAAAGTTCAATACATCGGCAATCCTTTAGTGGAAAATCTAGCCCGTCATTCATATCAAGACAACTGGATGCAACGGGTAGGAATCCCCTCCTCTTCTGATTTAATTGCCATTTTTCCAGGAAGCCGCAAAGGCGAGATCATCCGGCACACAGCCCAGCAGCTGCAGACAGCTGCGCTATTGAAAAGACGCCATCCGCAGCTCCTATTCGCTCTATCTTGTGCGCATGAAGAATTAAAGCCGGCCCTGGAACAAGCAATCTCGCAAAGCAGTCTGCAATTAAATCAGGACATCTATCTCACCCCTTCTCAATTCAATTATGAATTGATGCGCGACAGCCGCACAGCCCTGGCTAAATCAGGAACAGTCTCACTGGAATTGGCCCTTCACTGCAAACCCAGCTTGATCCTCTATACGCTGACCTCTTTCAACTACTTTGTCGCCAAATATGTTCTACGCCTCAACCTCCCGCATTATTGCATCGTCAATATCTTGCGGCAAAAGGAAGTCTTCCCCGAATTGATCGGCAGGCAATTGGATACGCAAGCGTTACTTAATAAGCTGGCAGCCCTGCATTTTGATGAAAATCTGCGCCAAAAGCTGAAGGAAGAATGCATGGCCTTGCACAACCAACTGGGAAGCTGCCAGCCTAATGAAGCGGCTTCAAAGGCGATCGAGGAGCTGCTCATATGCTAAAAAGACTGAAACACATCTGGAAAGACAGCGTATATAAAACGCTTTCGCTCTTTTTAGCGACTGTTGGAAAAGGCCTTCTCAATCTTCTTCTTTGGACCTGCCGTTGGGAAGTGCAAGGGCTTGAGCGCTTTTGCGAGATCGCATCGCAAGACAAATGCGTTCTCATGTTATGGCACAATCGTTTGGCCATCGCCCCCTTTATCCTGCATCGCTTTACGCCGCGCTTTATCTACGCTGCTTTTATCAGCAACAGCCGCGACGGCGAACTTATCAGCACCTTTGTCCATTCCTATAAAGCCGGCAGGACGATTCGCGTACCTCACCACTCGCGCCATCAGGCGCTGCGCGAGCTTATCCACCGCATTGAAGAAAAAAAAGAAATCGTCGCCGTCACGCCAGACGGGCCGCGAGGCCCCCGCTATACTCTTAAACCGGGCCTGGCCATGGCTGCTTTGGAGACCCAAGCTTATGTCTTCCCCTTGAATTGGGAGGCAACGCATTTCTGGGAATTTAAAACGTGGGACCGCTTAAGGCTTCCCAAACCCTTCAGCACCGTCCGCGTGCAATTTGCCCCTCCCGTGCGCTTCAATCAGTCCGACCTTGATTTACAAGAAGCTCAAAAAATTTTGCAAAACGCTTTGCCGCAAGCTTAATTCCGCGCATAGAATCCTGTCCTAGCAGACGGCGGTTCTAATACCCCTTCTAACCGAAGTTTGGAGTTTTTGCCCTTTGGACTGACCTGAAGCTCTTGCCATTTGTTCATCTCCGGGCCTTTGACGCAGTCGAAAAGGCAAAAAAAATTCTAAACTCAGATTTCTAAGAACAAAAAGACTTTTAGGATTCGCACTGGCCGGACAAGATAAGCTGATGTTTGATTTGACGAATGAATCCGTTTTGAACCAGGGAAATGGCCCCCATGATTCCATTGAACAATCCCTTGACAGAGGATTTTCCATGACATTTGACAGCCACGCAATCGACGCCGCAGACAATTGCCCCACTGTATTCTTCATAATCAAATTGATGGCGGAGATCGTGCAAAATGGACGCTTGCTTTTCTGCAGGCAAATCTTTCAATACATGCCTTAGCTGGTCTAATAGAAAAAACGACACGCCCTCCGAAGCCTTGAGCAGGACATTTCCCGTAAAACCATCCGTCACTAAAACATCGGCTTGACCCAAGAAGACTTCGCGCCCTTCAATATTTCCAATAAATTGCATGCGTTGAGAAGGGTTTTCCGCCAAAGCTTGCAGGAGCTGATAAGCCTGCCTAACCTCGGACGTTCCCTTTTTTGATTCGACTCCAATATTGAGCAGTCCGACTCTTGGCCGCTCAATTCCCTGATAGCAGCGCTGGTAGGCCGCTCCCATTTGGGCGAATTGGACTAAATGAGAGGCTTTGCAAGAGACGTTGCCTCCTACATCTAAGACAGCGACATCCCCTTTCTCTGTCGGTAAAGTTGCCAGAAGAGCCGGGCGCTTAATGCCGGGAAGCAAAGGCAAAGATAAGGCAGCTCCCGCAATCAAAGCACCTGTATTGCCAGCCGAGATAAAGGCGTTTAGATGATGTTTTTTCAAAAGGCGAAGGCCAACAACAAGAGACGAATTTTTTTTCTCACGAATCGCTTTTATAGGCTCGTCGTGCATCTCAATGATGTCTGAGACGGCATGACATTCAATGCGCGCGCCGCAGCGCGAGAGTTGAGAGGGAAGATGGTCTTGGGACCAAATGGCATCAATGACCGTTTTGGTAGCCAAAACAACAAACGTGATAGTTGGCAGCTTTTGGGCAGCTTGCCATACGGACTCAAAAAGAATAGTTGGAGAGCTTTCGCTCCCCATTAAATCAACTCCGATGCGCAAGCAGATTTACTCCTATGAGGCGCTTATTGGGCTTCCTTAGTTGCTGGAGTACGATCAGCATAAGTTCCGCAAGCTTGGCAGCTATAATGCGACAAACGTGGTGTTCCACAATTGCTACATACGGATAAATTCTTAGGCTTTTTTGCATGATGAGCACGCTTTGAATTTTTACGTGCATTTGACATACGGTTACGTGGCACAGCCATGGTTAATGTCTCCTCAATATTCTCATTCTATTTTTAACTTATTGCTTCCAATCCAAATCGGCAAAAGGTTGATAACCCTCTTCGTCTTCCGATTGATCTTGAGTAGGCTCTTTTAAATATTTTGCTACTTCTTGCCGTTTAGGACAATTTCCTTGATTGCACTCTGCAAAAGCAGGAATTTCTAATAAAATGGTTTCTCGTAACAGATCTTTAAAATTAAAAACCGCTCCTTTGATGTCTGCCAAAGGTTCGCTGTGATAAAAATCCCGGATTTTTATGTCTACGGGAACCATTTCATTGCAAATAGAGCAAGGAATCAAGGCTTCTGCCTGAATATTCCAGTGCAAAATTAGCTCTTGATCCGCTAAATAAGACACTCCCTCTAATTCAACATTTTTTTTAAAACCCAAATCGGTTTCATGGACATCTAAAAAGTCCGGGGACAAGCTTTCTTTTATTTTCTTTTCCTGCCCGTCGCGCAGCTGATCAACATATATCTTAAAAGCGTCATCCATGAATGGGGTCTTTTTTGAGGATAAATGACTTTATAAAGTAGTTTATTTTAGGATACTTGCTGTTTTTTTGCCAACAAATTCTCTCGGTTGCCTCAATGTTTCCGTGATTTAATTCTTTAATCGACAATCTTATTTTTTACTAGAAAAGAACGCTACAATCGCTTAAACTTTTAAATACGGAAGGATTTAATTGGAGACGGCGTCATATAGTAGAGCCTGACAAGTCCCTTTAAGATATAGCCATCCGCAGATGCCCGGCCTGCCGGACCTCTACGCATGCTTATATCCTTCAAAACCTATGCGACTATCCCGTTAGTGGAATAGGTTAAAAATGGATAATTAAAACTTCTGTACTAAGCAACCCATTTATCATTAAATGGAATAAAAACAACTCAAGAGATAAACTAAAAGACTGGGACTCTACCTCTTACCGCAGAAATAATTAAACATCATAAGGGCGCAAGTGATTTATTCAGCTTCTTTAGTCCGACTAAGATGAACATGTTTTAATGAATGGAATGAAAAGTTTGGTCAACCCCTTAACCGTCACATCGTCATCTGAGAGTGCGACTGCATTGCCCATTGAGACTCATCATAATGGGTTATTTTACTCTCATTTAACAGGGGCGGAGCTGGTTTTTCCCATTATTGCCATTCCCTTCAATAGCGACAGCATTTTATCGTTCGAGCACGGAAATGAGCGTGGATTAACTTTCAAACAAGTGGAAAGCATAGGAAACGGTCATTTAAATTTATTAACCCTTTTTCTTCACCTTATGTTGTTGACCAAGAGCGATAATCAAATCAACAAGAAGCCATACTTGGCCGCTTTTCGGTAGAGGAGTGTCTTTCGTCATACGCTATAGGTGACGCAAATGCACGAAATTTTACTTAATATTGAATCTAAAGAAACACGCTATGCTCTTTTAAAAAATGGAGAATTGCGCGATTTAATTATTGAACGCAAAAAAGAAAGGCAACTGACCGGCAATATTTATCGCGGGCGCGTTAAAAATATCCTTCATAACATTCAATCAGCCTTTATTGATATCAATGAAGGCGAAAATGGATTTATTCACATCTCCGACATCATTGAAAATACGAAGAAGTTCGAACAACTCTTCGATATGGACTTTGACTTAGACTATGATATTAAGACGCTTAATGACAAAGAACAGCAAAATCTGGACATTGAGCAGTTGATGAAGCCGGATCAACCTGTGCTGGTTCAGGTGGTCAAAGAACCCATTGGATCCAAGGGGGCGCGCTTAACATCCAATATTTCGATAGCCGGACGCTACCTTGTGCTATTACCAAACTCTTCTCATCGCGGTGTCTCGCGTAAGATAGAAGATCGCGTGGCAAGAGAGCGCTTGAAGAAGCTCATTCGCGCTTTTGAAATGCCGAAAGACATGGGGCTTATCTGCCGGACGGCCAGTGCCAGCGCAACGCAAGAGATGTTAATTGCAGAAGCGCATGACCTTTTGCATAATTGGCAAACGATCATGGAAAATTTCCAGAAGGCAAGCGAGCCGACGCTCTTGTATGCCGAGTCCGATTTGATCAAG
This sequence comes from Candidatus Protochlamydia phocaeensis, assembly GCF_001545115.1. Lineage (NCBI taxonomy): Bacteria > Pseudomonadati > Chlamydiota > Chlamydiia > Parachlamydiales > Parachlamydiaceae > Candidatus Protochlamydia > Candidatus Protochlamydia phocaeensis. The sequence continues at coordinate 9,763 of NZ_FCNU01000028.1, read as the reverse complement.
CGGGCTGTTATCACTGCCATCGATAAACGCTATGACCGCCTTTTAGTGGATGATTATGCCACCTATCAAACATGTAAACGTCTATACAGCCGCTATTCAAGCGAGCATCCTTTGCGCATTGAATATTACCGAGATAAAGTTCCTATGTTCGAGCGCTTCAATGTCGAGCGCGAAATAGAGAAGACCTTGCGGCGCAAGATCTGGCTGCCAAGCGGAGGTTATTTATTTTTTGATCGAACAGAGGCCATGCATACCATCGACGTTAACTCAGGGCGAAGCAGTACTAGTAAGGCTGATGTCGAGGAATCCCTTGTGCGCATCAATCTTGAAGCGGCCGAAGAAATTGCCCGCCAGTTACGCCTACGCAATATTGGCGGATTGATCATTTGCGATTTTATTGATATGCGCTTAAGAAAAAATCAGCGGCGGGTGCTGGAGCGTTTGAAAGACTGCATGAAGGAAGATTCGGCAAAATGCACAATATTGGGCATGAGCGAATTCGGTCTTGTTGAAATGACGCGCCAGCGCAATCGCGGCTCGCTTATGCAGACGCTGTTTACAGGCTGCCCTTATTGCTCAGGCAGCGGAGTAATCAAATCTCATGAGAGCGTGTCGATTGAAATCGAACGGGCATTCAAAAAGATTGTGTCCTGCCATGAGCAATTTGCCCTCAAGCTCCTTGTTCATCCAGAACTAGACCGCTATTTAAATAACATTGACAAGTCCTATTTAATTAAACTGGCAAAAGATCTTAATGCCCATTTGAATTTCGAGACCGATGACCGCCTTCATTTAAATGAATTCCATTTTTACTCAACCATTAATAATAAACGAGTCGAGGTCTAAGATATGGTCAAGGAACATTTCCCCTTCTCTGAATATTTCAGCGAAGGTCTTTTTCCTCCCCCCTTGATTCCGATCATTGAAGAATTTTATCAAAGCTATATGAAAGCTATTCATCAAGGCGGCTATTCAAGAGCGGAAGGAAATAAGATCTTTGAACAGTTATTGCAGTTAGTGGCTCAGCAATTTAAACATCCCTATCCGTTCGAAATTTTTCATCAAGCCATCCGCCATCCCATTGATTATTATCAATTCGGTCTGGATTTAATCCGCCCTCTAATTAACTTTAAGGCATCTACGCTTTTGGGCCTGGACCACATTCAGAAAATGCGGGAGCAAATCAGCCGCGGAGAGAATGTCATTTTACTGGCTAATCATCAAACAGAGCCTGATCCGCAGGTCTTAAGTTTAATGCTCGAAAAAATTGACCCGTCCTTTGCCTCACAAATGATCTTCGTTGCCGGACACCGCGTCATCACCGATCCCATGGCCATCCCCATGAGCATGGGCCGCAATCTCCTATGCATTTATTCAAAGAAGCATATGACTCATCCGCCAGAATTGAAAGCGCAAAAAATGCTTCACAATCAACGGACCATGAAGAAAATGAGCGAACTGCTTAGCCAAGGGGGACAATGCATCTATGTCGCTCCAAGCGGTGGAAGAGACCGGCCGACAGCCGAAGGCAAACTAGAGGTTGCCCCTTTCGATCCGCAAAGCCTAGAAATGTTTTGGCTGATGACCCAACAGGCCGAGCACCCTACGCACTTCTATCCCCTCGCTCTTCATACCTATGACCTTATGCCTCCTCCTAAACATGTAGAAAAAGAAATAGGCGAGAAACGCTATGCCAACCACACGCCTGTCCACTTGGCATTCGGCCCAGAAATTGATATGAACCATTTTCCTGGCAGTGAAGGAGTGGATAAAAAAACAAAACGGAATAAGCGAGCCGATTATATTTGGAATCTTGTCAAAAATTATTACCATTCATTCGAGGCGCCTCCCGCTCCTTCTTTTTTTCAACTGAGCCCTAAAAAAAGTGATAGTATCCCTGCGTGCAGACTATCTTGCTCAGCCATCCCCCTCTAGAATTTAGCTTAGGCCTTTCCCTTATCCTAAATAAGGGCAAGGGAAGGCTTAACATTCAGATTGATAAGTCACTCAATTTAAATATCCCCAGACAATTTTATTGTCGCTATCAGTTATGCAAGAGATTGACTGAAAGAATGGCCAATTTTAGCGGCAATTTCTGACTTCATTAAGGTATAATCCAATCTTTATTTTCCCTTAATCAGACAAATTTAAGATCCCGCCTTAAATTTTATTAAGCGCCCTTAACCCATTTATAGGAATATCTATGAAACCTTGTTCCCTATCCCAACGTTTTGTCAGTTGCCTCTCAATGGCCCTGACTGCTTTTTGTCCGCTCATGCACGCCTCTGCAAACACGCTCAATTCTGCAATCGAATTCCCTGCCCCTTCAAGCTCTGCGCTTCAATTCCTTTCCGCCCAGCTTCCCAATGGCCTGGTCTACGCACTTATCCCTATTCCTCAAATGGAAGAGCATGTGCTCGCCAAATTAGCCTTCCAATTTTCCGATTTACCTGACGAACAAGCACTTTCGCTCCTTACCTTGCATGCCCTTTTTCAAGGAACCGAGAAATTCGATCGACAAGAAATTGGCACGCTGCTGAATCAATTAGGGTTGGATATTGACGCCGATTCCCATATCCAAATTGGGGAAAGAGAGCAAGGCATCCAATTCTACTCTTCCTCCTCCCAGCCGCTTCACCTGCAGCAGATGCTTGTCTTGCTCGAGCAGCTAGCTTTCTCCCCTCGGCTGACAGACGATGGCATCGAACTTGCCCGCCAACATCTGCTTTCTTCCCTTCCCGAAGAAATGGAAGAAGAAGGTAAACAACGCACGCTTAAGCATCAGATTGCCAGCCTAACATCTTCCCAAGTCAGAGAATTCCATTCTAAATGGTATCTCCCTTCTTTAACGAGCCTGACGCTGACGGCAGCTCAATTCGATGTCAAAGAAACCATTCAGCAAATCGAACAATTATTTGGTGTTGAATCCTCTACTTCGCAGATAGACGATCCATCCATTCGTCTCGGACAATTAGCCAATCAGACTTTACTGACCGCTCTTGAGCAAAGCATTGCCATTCAGTCTCCATCGGAAAAGACTCCGCCAGAAGAATTCCCCGGCCATCCTGTCTTTAGCCAGTATATTGATTTCTTTTCGGTTGAAAACAGCTATGTGGTGGATGGAAAAATTTGGATGAATCCGCCCAGTTGGATCGAGCAAAGCTCGAATGGAAGGCTTTTCGGCGGACTTTTGACAGCCTTGGGGATAGGAAGCTTCTTGATCGCCATCCCCTTAGCGCCTCTTCTTCCCGCTATCCTGCCCATCGGAGTCATCGCAGGTAGCTTATGCAGCGCAACGGGAATTTACTATTTAGCCGGTGATTACCTTAAAGACCCGACCTATGTGGAAAGCAAAAGGCATGAAGACTTGCAAAGAGGATTCGAGCATGCCTATCGCCGCCACCGCGCCGGCATTACGCTGACTCCTTATGAAAGACGCTATCTATTTGTCCAGGAAATGGCCCACCATCCACACTTACTGACGAAGCCGGCGATCGTTCTGCTTGCCGACCTGTATAATTTAAATAACCCCCTTTTGGCTGAGCTGTTTCTAATCGAGGAAAGAAATTACTTAGAGCAAATCAAATTGGATTTCATTCAGCAGCGCAATCAATATAAGCAGATTATGGACCAACTAGACCGCGAGCTCGCCCTTCTAGTCGCTCCTTACGCTGTCGACCGCGATGCCAAGCTAGCATATGCGCAATCCATTTATAACCAGAATTACTATGTCCAGCAAAAAAGAGCATTGAAAAAGTCTTTAGACGAAAATCTGGCTGTGATTGAGCAGGCTTATCAAGCCAAGCAGATGACCTCTCAAGAGTATGACAATGCCATTGCTGAGCAAAAGAAGGCCTATAACGACATTCTTCACTCTGCTGAATTTTCCGGGGGACTTACAGAAGCGGAAAACATTCTGTTCATCATGGAGCAAGAAGCCTTGGTCACATATGACCAGCAAGTCGAATTATGCAAACAGGCAATGCAATACGACCAGCGCATGGCTATCTTTAAAGCTGGAAAACAATCTCTAATCTTGCAATATGATGCCGCATTGCGAGCTGGATTGGCAAACTTCCCGGCCTCTTTGCCCTCCCTTCCTGATTTTGTCGATTTGCGCTCTCGATAGAAAGCGATAATCAAAGCAGCATGCGCATCTCAATGATCGCATGCTGCTTAAAGAAAAAGCATAGGCAGAAAATATTTCAAATAAACGCTTTATTTTCCCGTTACTTTTAAATATCGGTATTCTTGCCAAGTAAGTACAATGACGACTAAATCTAAAATGGTTAGAAAGATTAATAGAATGGAGTGTGTAAAGGTAAATCGGTAAAGCTGATAGATAATGAACCATCCAAAAACGAAGAGAGCGATAGGATAATAGCCCCGCTTTTTTCTCCACAGTCCAATGATCAACCACATTTTTACTACTCCATGACTTAGCAAATAAAAGGCTGCAAAGTGCTTGGCACTAATAGAAAAATTTTGCGCCCAATGCCAGAGATGATGTGCCATGAAATTTCTTGCATTTCCAACATATTCGGTTTGAGTCAGCTGATAAATGGTACAAATAAGCCATTGATGAGAGATGAAAAAAATGACTAAACCACCAATTATCTCAAGCAAGGCAAAAAATCCCTTGATAATCAGGCTAATCTCAAATAAACGGTGGATATTTTTCTCTTCCAATAGTCTCATCTCTTATCCTGCAAATCTTACCTAAAATTAAAAAACTTATAATCGCTTGCATTTGAGAATATTTTCTCCTAGGAAAAAAAAACTCGAATTCAAACCATTAGAAGTTTTTTAACAGACTCTAAGAGGATGTATTAAAACCCATAATAACCTAGATTCCAGATTATTTTTTTGAAACTTAATTTTCTTTTATTCTTTAGTCGAAACAGCATCCGCAGATTAGCTGAAATTAAATAATGAGAGTTAGATTCTCAATATTTTTTAATAATTAAATATAAGTTATTTTAAATAAGAGGTTTAAAAATTTTTAAATAAAAAAAATTCAAGTTTGATTAGGAAGCTTTCGTCTCTTTTTAGAGGAAATTTTAGAAATTGGAAAATATTCTTAAGAATGGGACATGCAAAACGGCTAGTGACCATACTCACTCACTATTGATAATACGCTTATCCCTTCTTGCTATCAGCTGGGCTCTATGGCTTGAAAGAACATTTTATAAAGATTTAACGAGTAAAGGCATTCTTCAAAAGATGAAAGGGATCCAAAATGTTTAGAGACAGGTTCGCGCTATTTCTTACCAACTGTTAAATTTACGTCAATCGAAATTGATTGAAATATTTATTAATTCTTTACAATAATTTTGTATTATAAAAATAAAATTATTAAAATTAAATGGTTTAAAAATATGCTAATTTTAAGTTTAATGAGAAACATAGGGGATATAGTTTATCAAGGTTGTAAAAAAATTTATGATGTAACTATTAGCCCAATTGTTAATTTAGCTTGTAAAATCCTTTTTTCAGAAAAAGCGGCTCCTCCAGAAAGAATAAATCGAACAGTCTCTCATTCCACTGACCAAAATGCCCCTTCTACATCGCGAGTTGAGCAATTAGTTTCTCCCTTTTTCCCTTCTTCCCCCACATCGCCCCCTTTAAATAGTCTGCCTCAGCAACTCCCTAATACAAGAGAATCAAATCATCAAAATGAAACAGCTAGACAAGAAGCTGCTGTTACTCAAGAAAGAGCGATTGTACAAGAAGAAAAGGAAATAGAAGAAAAGCCTGTACAAGAAGAACCAGTGAAGCAAGAGGATTCTATTGTACAAGAAACGATTGTAGAAGAACCTGTACAGAAAGGGCTTCCAAAAACTCCCCCTAAGGCTGAAAAATCTTTAATCACTTATGTGGGCGATTCCGATATTCCTTATTTTTTGAACCGAAAAGGATTTCCTAATCCTTCTGCTCGAAATTGCACCTATAATTCTTTGGCCGTTCTTTGCGCTCATACAGGTTGTTCTATTCCCTCTATTCATCCTGACAATGAAGAATTATATAAGCAATTGGATAATCCTCCTCAATTCGAAGAAGCCGTTCGCCAAAAAATAGAGGATTTAAAAAAGCAAAAAGAGGAATTTTCATTAAAATTAAAAGAGATACGGGACTCGGCAGAACAAATTAAGAATAAAGAAGACCTGGTTAAAAAGGACTTAGAAGACCTGAAAAAGGATTTAGACTTATTAGAAAATGAAAAACGCTCCTTAACGCCTAAAGCAAAAATCAATATAGACGATATAGACGATCCCTTGCCTCTTTTAAGAAAAGAACGTGCTAAATTAAAGAGGGAATTAAGCGAATATGAAAGCAAAAAAGCAAATAATGAGGAAGAGCAAGCAATAAATGGCGAATTTAATAGGTTAAAATCAGAAATCTATAAGCTTGAAATTAAAATAAATAACATAGAAATAGAAGCGATGCGTTTTGCGAAGTTGAAAAAATTACCTGCAGAGCAAATTGATGAGAAAATTCAGTCGAAAATGAATCAAATAGAACGGAAAAAACAAGAGTTAGAAAAAATAACTAAAGAGTACGAGGATGTTTACTCGGGCCAATTCAATAATGAATGCTCGGAAAAGCGATTAGAGCGAGATATTAAGGACATGTATTCTGCCTTAGAAAGACAAGCTCAATTACCAAGAGGGGCAGAAATTCTTGCTATTTTAAGAGGAGAAAAAGAAGGCGAGTTAACTATGCAAGACGCCCAACTTCTTTGCAGTATTGTTAATACCATCCTTAGCCGAGATATTTATAGAGGTCCTGCAGATGTTCGCTTAGATGTCGGACAGACTAAACTTAGAGAAGCGCTTTACAATTCAGATTGGCGTGGTCTTCGTGTAGGCGGATATGGACACTGGTGGGTGTATATTCGCAATCCGGATGGCCGAACGGTTGATGAAATCAATGATAGCCACGTCTATCGCAAGCGAATGACGATTGACGAGCTTTTTAATAAATATAGCAATCCGGACGAATGGCCCCAAACGCAAATTACTTTCTATGATGGCCTAAAGCCATAATTGTCTAAAAAAATCAGTTCTGGCTTAACACAGACTCTCAGCTGACAGCTACCCAAGCTGTCAGTTGAATGCTCTTATTAATTTTTCTCAAGATTGATCTTGGCCTACTTTAGGCCCATTATCACGGCCATACTCCCGCTTCTTGGGCCACGGCGAATCGATCCATTCCTGAAAAATGCTTGCCAAAATCTCCATTCAGGCCATTTTATATATATTTTTTTGGGATATTCTTCATTTGTTCCTCTAAGGACCAATTAGACGGCATTTGACTTTCATCAGACCATTTGCCATTATTGAGCAACCATTGTTTTCTATGCTCTCTTATACCTTCTAATGTACAATCATGATAGCCAAATTCAGTACCACAACAAGCACATATTCCAAAGGTTGGAGAATTATTATCTTCTCCCCAAGGATACTCTTGCTGATCTAAACCGCAAACTCTACAGAAAAAATTTGCCTTCTCATTGCCCATAAAAATACTCCAAATTGTTAGGCCTAATTTGGCTTTTAAAGATTATTTTGAGTATTAGATATTAAAAGCCTTTGGATCGGTTGGAGTAGGTATAAAAGCTCCTAAATCATCATGAAAGAAAGTCCAAGGTTCAAATGTATCTGTCGAGAAAATCTCAAATCTTTGGCCATTAGATAAAATAAATACCGGATCTATCTTCATTAAGGAATCTTGAAAAGTGAGAGTCACTATTTCTAAATTTTTCAGACAATTCACCAATTCTAGGGAATTTTTATCAAAACAACCCAAAACCATTTTATTTGATATACAAATGCGCCAGGCACTTAATGTCGAAACGCTCCAAGTTGAACCATACATATGAAAAAGAGTGCCATCCCAAGAGACGTCTAAAATTTTCAAAGGCAGATAAGGTTGAATAAGCATAATCATATTTTTAATCACGATGTTAACTCCACTCTCAAACTAGCCCTGCAAAAGTTAGGAGAATTGTTTAAGGGATTTCATCATCAAGAGAATCCCAAACTTCTTTTATAAATTTTAAAGAAGAAGCGCCACATTTCTTAAAATTTTGACGCGCTTTGGCAAAGCCATTTCTATTCAATCTTAAGCTATGAATTAGTTAATCTTTTTCAAAAGCAAGAGGCTCACCTGGAGTAGCGATATAAAATCCTAAATTGTTAACACAAAAAGTCCAGGGCTCATACGTATCTGTTGAAAAAATCTCAAGCCTCTGTTCATTTGATAAGATAAAAACAGGATCTATTTTTAGGTAACTTGTTTGTGCTTCAATACCTACAATCTCCATTCCCTTTAGGTAGTCTATGGATTGTTCTGCCCTTTCATCAAAGCAACCCAAAATTAATTTATTTTTAGTAGAAATCCGCCAGGAGCTTAAGGTTGTAAAATTCCAATTGTCATTATATATTTGAAATACTGTCCCATCCCAAGTAATATTTAAAATTTTTAGAGGTAAATATTGCTGAACTTGTATTAACATTTTTTCGATCATGGTTTTAACTCCAAATGAGAATATTGCCTAACAAAAGTTTTTCTAGCTGAAGGATCTAATCCTTTCGGTGGCTGGGGTGGTTTTCCTGTAAATGGATTTATAGGATCCTGATTGGCATTGGTAAACGAAGCACGAACAGGAGCTTTTCCAGAAGAAATCATTATTCTTACTTTCATTTTATTTGAAAGAATATATCTATACCTGGTGAGTCTGTAGCAAAAGTTTCAAAACCAGCTCTTTGAAATCCAGTTTCTAAGACTTTACGGCTTGTGGGAATAGCTACGCCATTGGAACCAACAATGAAATCAGGTCCTGTTGCAGCAACTTCTGTAGTTTGAGATAAGACCTTAGAATTATGGCCTAGTAACTGTTTGTTTCCTTGTTTAGCAAACGCTTTAGCTGCTTGATTGCAAAGAAACGAAAAAAAAAGCAATTGTTGCTTCTTCTTTAGCACATGCTGCTGAAAGAGAGGCTTATTTTAAGAATATTAAAATTCATTGGGATAAGCAAAATAAGCATATTCCTGATGCACATAATTTTGAAATTGGCAAAGGAACTATTCTAATTGAAAAGCCAGATCTTGAAGCTTTAGTAAAAGAAAAAGCAGGCAGTGGTCAAAGATTGATAGGAGAGTTTGGCCAAGCAGGTTATAAAGAAAGAGTGGATTTTGGAAAAATTATTGGGGAGTATGCTCTGCAAATAGAAGGAAAACCTACTCAATATTTTCCAACATCTAAAGGAGTCATAACATATGCTAAAGATGGAAGTGCCCATGTTTATCCTACAGATCCAAAGGCCACAGTAAAATGATCGATTGGCAAAAACATCTCATCTATATAACAAATTTAATAGTTTGCCGGGATTTAGAGTTGCCAAAGCTAAGGGCAGTAAAGGCTAAATGGAGAGAAGAAGATCATACAGCTTGTATTTCTTTTTATTTTGATGGAGCAATTACAGAAGAGGAAAAAGAAGAAGCCTCTGATATTTGTGGGGGGATAATTGCCCACTTTCCAGATGGATTTTTAGAGGAAAATTATATTCAATGGGACTATCCTAAGCCTTTACTAGAGAGTGCTTTTTGGGCATATAAAAGAGATGAGCAAAAATAAATTTTATGAAAATTGGGACTTTGGTTGACAGATTTGGTATATAAATCTTTTCAAACAAAGGATCCCAAATGAACTTAAAAGCCAAACAAGATATTCAAAGAAAGTTGCGCGTTCTCCGATATGC